>CAYYIQ010000161.1:0-8107 GCA_964472005.1 uncultured Bdellovibrionales bacterium
GAGATAAGCTCTTTGTAATTAGCTAATGTACCCTCTAAACTGTACTTTTCTGAAACAAATCGGAATGCATTTTCCTTAATTTCATTCATTAGACTTTGATTCGACAACGATTCTAGCAACTTGGATGTAAGATCTTTTTCCTTTTCACCATCAAACACAAGTGCATTAAAATGATCAATTAACAATTCTTTCAAACCAAATACAGCCGTTGAAATAATTGGAATTTTAGCGGCCATTGCCTCCAAGATAACCAATGGGGAAGATTCTTCTCTTGAATTAAGAATAAAGAAGTCTGCTAGTGCGTAATATCTATGAACATCCGCGGTTTCGGGTACTATCAAAACCAAATCTGGGAGACCCAAACGTTCTATTTCACTCCTTAGATAAGCGCAATACGGGAGATCCCTACCACCTACGATAATAAACTTCCAATTCAAGCTAGGCTGAATTTCTTTTAACATGGCTAGTTCACGCAGTGTTCGATCCTGACCTTTGCGTTCGGTCGTTGTACCAACAGAAAGAAAAACGACATCCTTATCTGAAATAATAATATCTCCCAGCCGAACTTCTTTGGCATTTTGAAGATCCCTGTACTTATTGACTTCACCGCAAAAGAACTCTAGATCGAGACCATTTTTAATGACGGACGTTCTATTATCATCCAATAAAGTAAGAAAAATTTTTCTAGTTTCTTCACTTACGAAAATAACTTTTGTCGCTTTTGTTAACGCCTTAATATATCTCCATCTGATCCATTGAGGATAGTTGTGATAAGATTTGGTAGGAGAAACACTTTCGTGTATGAGCCACACGACTGGAATTTTCAGTCTCCATGCCACATCGGCCAAAAGAAAGGAATCGATCGAATTTATGAAGATAAATTTAGGCTTTACTTTTCTAAAATATTCTACGCATTGCAAAAACGCAGACTGATATTTGATTTTTGTAAGTTCGACGATATTAAGATTGCTGAACACATCGACATCAAAGCCTAGGGCAGTTAATTCAGATCCTATTAGTCCATCCTTGAAAGACACGATCTTGATATTTTTGGCGTCCATCGTTTTGACAATATTGTAAAAAACTTTAGGCGCCCCCTCGGTCATCGAAAAATTATGAAATCCAGCAATCATATTAACTGAAGGTTCGTCTATCGAATTTTCAAAAAAGTTTTCTGTATATCCGATATTACGATTCTCGGGAACCAAGCTTGCTTTAGAAAGTGTGCGATATATCCTACGTCCGGCCATTTTCACGTCGTTGCCTGAATACGGATGTCGTTTTTCCAAGGCATCGTTCACAATGTGACTAATTAACCGATTAGACAGGCCATCGAAAGACTGAAGAGAATTTTCAATAAAATATGCTAATTTAACAGAACCTGGATACCTAGAAAAATAATCAATTGGAATAGTCAATTCGAATCGATTATCTTCTCTCCAAACCAAAGAGCCATATCTCATCTCATCATCAACTTCAGAAAACCATTTCAAATATGGTTGGTTTAATTCATTTCTCTCAGATCTCTCGATCAAATTCAAAGAATTATTAGATATAATGAATATTTTAGGTGAGTTTGGAAATACACTCCATAATTCTCCGGTAAAAATGATGCTATCTTTAGTAACTTCGAATTTACTAAGACTTCCTTCCGAATCTTTTTTAACGTACCTTGAGTTGCCGATAAAAATTTTAGAAATACAACTCTGCTCACAACTAACAACACAATTGAGCGAGAAATCGTCTATCTGTTCTGGTAATATGGCAGCAAATTGTCCTCTCGAATTTTCTGAATTGGGACAATCCGGCCACAATTTAGCAAGATCTGGGGAGTATATATCATTCGATATATCAACCTTTAAATCTTCTCTAATGGCTCCCCTACTTTCGATATTCACATTCATTTCGAGGGGAATCTTTTCTGTTTGTTCCAACCAAAAGTTTGATAATAATAAAGTATCGTTAAGCTCTGTAGGCAAACTATTTTCTGGTCCAGCAATTATACTTTCTTTTTCTTTCACAAAGGTAAAATTACAATCGTAAGAATACGCAATTTGTTCACCATAACTTGCGCACATTCTTATAGAGTAACTCTTGGGTCGTTCAATGTCTTTGAAAAGAATTTTTCCTCTTACCGAGAAAGAAAATCTAGACACTTCTCGACAGCCAGTATCAATTTTTTTGTAATCAAAGATTTCGATTGACTGCAGACTCAATAGATCAATATTCTTATTGGAGGGAAATGAGATATAATTTCCGGTACCTTGACTAAGCAAAGCCTCAGAACCTGAAGTATTTAGAATTGCAAACGAAACATCTGGTTTCTCGCAAGGGAACTCATCTGCTCCTAAATCAATAGAAACCCAGCCCTCAACCAATAGCTCAGATTTATAAAGGGTCGATCGACTTGGCGAGACAACACCCGCATAGACTGCTAAAGGTTGCTGTGTCATTTACTACTCGCAATAAAGAGTGCTCTCTTTGGAGCCGGATGCCCTTCTACAGTCAAAGACAAATCATCTAAATTTAAAAATGTGTCTAGACTTTCATAAGGCATATGTTTAGTCGTCCTTTGTTCTTCTAGTGAGGAGTCCCTTACTTCAACTAATTCTATATTTTTAAATCCAGATCTACTAAGAATAGAATTCATTGCTGAGAGAGTAGGTAAAAAATATACGTTTCTTGATCTGGCATACCTATCTGGGGGAAAAAGAATTTGATTGTCGTGACCTTCAATGACCATAGTTTCGAAAATCAATGTTCCACCAGTGACCAATAAATTACGACAAGCTTCGATTAACTCAATCGGATTTTTCTGATGATAAAAAACGCCGAGACAAAAAGCGACATCAAACTTCAATCCAGTATTTAATGCATCCCGGTAACCACCAATTTCATACTGAACTCTTTCATTTTTTAGACACTTTTGAATTAACTCAAACTGGAAAAAAAATTTCTCGGATGGGTCAAAAATTAAGTTACTGTTTGCTCCATCCAAAATAGTTCTAAATGAATAGTAGCCATTCCCACCGCCAATATCTACAATATTTTTTGACTTGAAGTAGCTACTTAATTCTCCAATGGCCTTATACTTATAATCACTTCGCCATTCGGATTCAATTTTGAAATTATTGATTTCCCATGGGCCTTTTCTCCAAGGTATCAAATCATTCACTAATGATTCGAACTTGAGTACGTCTAAGCTATCGAGATTGGAGACACTGAGAAAACCGTTGGATACATCAATTTTTGGAGAAATCGACTCCTCTATTTCAGAAAACGACGAGAGAACCTGACTCCAAACGTCACGATTTAAGAACAGAAAGCGCTTCTTTCGTTCACTAAGATATAATTCTGGCAGGCTTTTACTAGTTAAAGAGTTAATCAGATCAGGACGCTTGAAAAAATGATGTTTTACTGTGGTCTCGTCTTTAGATAGTAAGTAGCCTAAATAATCACCCGACATAATCAATGTAGTAATAGTTAATCAAAATGAAAGATAACATTTTTTCGGACGAACAGGTAGCGAAGTCAGGATTTTTAGATGCTAAGGAAAAACTAAAGTCATTTGCTTTCAACTCTTCTGTTGCTAGTGTTTTCGACGATATGATTTCCCGATCCGTACCTGGGTATAACTCCGTACAAAATATCACCTCACAAATAGCACTTGAAGTAATTCAAACAGATACAAATGTATATGACATTGGGACTTCAACTGGAACGACATTAATTAGACTTATTTCATCTTTTCAAAAATCTGGCCTTCCACCGACTGGAAAATACATTGGTGTCGACTCATCTGAAGATATGCTAAAAATTTGCCAAGGTAAATTGTCAGCTTTAAACATAGATAGTTACGTTTCACTAGAAATTTCAAAAGTCGAAGACGTTTTGTTTAGCAATGCCTCACTAATAGTATGTCACTATACACTTCAATTTTTGGACCCTACGGTCAGGTTAACGGTCTTAAAAAATATGTATGATGGATTAAATGACAATGGCGCACTCATAATTTCTGAAAAAATTAAATATCTAGACCCGATACTCGACACATTGATGACTAGAAATTATTATTCATTCAAAAAGGAAAACGGCTACTCTGAGGCAGAAATCAGTCGTAAACGTGAAGCTCTAGAAAATGTCTTAATTCCACTTACTCTAGAAGAAAACATAGAACTATTTAAAAACGCGGGGTTTCAGATCGTAGACGTTGTCTATTCTAATCTTTTGTTTTTTACGTTTGTCGTAAAAAAACAGAAAATATAAAGCCCCCCACTAAAATAGCTGTTGACCTACTAACCTTAAAATAAACCAACATTATTTTTTAAGCTCAGCTTATTCTAGTAAACACACATTTCGTTTGCTGCGAGTGAAACATCTCCCAAATACTGGACATGATTTAATCTACCCTCTTTAAATTCACCTACATGAATCGGCTGAATTAAACCATGAGTTTTAGAATCAAAAGTTGCCAACCCAGAAAGCCCTTCGTATCTGACCCCATCAAGAGTTTCAATTTTTTCATTTATATTTTCGAAAGTAACATCGTCCCCCAGTCCTCGAAAAAAGAACTTTTCCAAAAAACCACCCACTAATAAACCTTGGTACATAGACGTTGTAATTTTATAATCTCCACTTAATTCACTAGCACCGTATACGTAGGCTGATGGAACTATAATTGCCCTACTATTTTCTCCTGAATCGACCAAATCCTCTTCGAAAGCACCTTCAATTACTGAAACCCCCATATCGAATGTCAAGCTAAGCCGTGATGAGATACTTAAAAACTTCTGCAAACCCCTCCTTCCCATTATCCCAACAATAATTCGAGGATCGTAATCAAACACCTGCCTAACCGTCGTATAAAGATCGTCTTGTCGTTCGTCTACGATAAGCTTTCCATCCACTTTTAATCCAAGTCCTTTAATGACTTTTTCGAACTCCGCTGAATGTTCGAGTAGTTTTTTATCATCGTTAACATAAATAAAGATGTCCAAATCTTTGGCTAACTGCCCATATTTCTGATTAACGAAAGAAAGATACGTCTCGGCAAAAGATTTTAGAGGTAAACCAAAGTTCCAAATATTGTGGGATAATATTTCTCCATCGCAGACTGCATACGCATCAGATGAAAAAAGAAAAGTCGGTATCTGGCTCTCAATTAGGTGTTTGTGAGAATCTTTGGTTAAAATAACTTCTGGAGAAAAGACAATGATTGTTGGAAGATTAGACTCCTTAATTTGAGCTATTATTTCAGGAACATTCCGACTTTCCGGTAATCCGATAAATTCGATATCTAGTTGCAGACTTTGATTCTCTAAAAGTAATTTTGTCTTCTCAGTTAGAGCTGTTGTGAAATTCTTTGAAATTTTTGAATTTGCAAGACCAATTGCTTTTAATCTTAACTTTACATTGTTCGACCCGAAAACCGTATCTTTAGTAAAGATTCCATCATCTGCTGTTCTATTACTGCCAGTAGTAAAAAAATGTATCCCGTAGTACACAACAACTAAAGAGATACAAACAAGCAGAATTAATAAACTCTTTTTTTTCATTATTTAACGCTCAACACAATCATTTCTAGAATCAGTAATTTAAATAAAATAAAACATCGAACAATTGGGAAATTAAGCAGCAATTTTCAACACCTTGTGACATGTTATGACAATCATTTAACGTAATCGTTTCTTAACAAATCTGTGGAAGTCCCATAATAATGGGAGCTTTTGTCCTTAAACCAACTCATCTAAACGATTTCGCAGCTTGCCTGACCTCTTTGCATGAATCACGCTCAACCCCTCATTCAATGAATCTATTCGTACTCTAAGTTTATCAAACAAAACATTATCAGCCCCCAAGAAGCCTAACAAGGGGGTGATTTATATTGAGAGCAAAGGTCATTTATTGCTAAACTAGGCTGAAAGAGTCTCAAAAGCGTAATATTCTCACTTTCTCGCCAATTGTTGTTGATTTAGATAAATCCGCTGCCAATTGAATTTATTCACATATAAATATGAATAAGAGGGCTTCTTATTTGAACTGACTTTTAAGTTTTAAAATTGGATATTACAACCTGTAAACAAACATTTTTATATTTCTCCAGATAATGGTACATAATTTTCATGTTCGACAATATTTTTAAACTTTTTATCCAAAGTCTAGCCTATTCTGAAAAAGCAGAATGTCTTGTACAGATCACCTCACGAGCGGATCAAAGGATTAAACTCCAAAAATCAATTTCTAAATTTATTTCATCGCTGACCACGCCTTCTGTCGCACGGACACTTGTCCTCGCTTTAGATGAATGCATAAATAACGCATACGAGCACGGCAATCTCGAACTGACGAATAGAGAAAAAAATAAGTTTTTAAGTGAGGAGAAGCTTGAAACCGAACTACACCAGCGTGAACGTAAATTTGGGAATAGACTGATTGTTATTAATTTTACGCTTAAAAAAAATGTCCTGAGAATTTCAATAGCTGATGAAGGTAAGGGATTTGACTGGAAAAATCAAAATACCAACCCGTCTCAGGATGCACTTCACGGTCGTGGTTTATCAATCGTCAAAGCCGTATTCGACAAACTTACATATAACGATAGCGGGAACATCTGCTTAGTCGAAAAAGAACTACCTCCTGCATAAATAAAAACGTGAAGTGTCAATTTGGAATAGCTATCTTACCACAAACTCTTCGAAGTAAACTTTAACGACCTCTGGTCCATTTTTATCAACTTCATTGAGTTGAATAACTAAATCATTTTGAAGGCGATCTCTAATCTCACGTTCGAGGAGTTCGTTTGCACTGTACGCAGTGACTATAGAAATAATTCTATCACGATAAGCAGGAATGGCGGTATTAAAATAAGGTGGCAGCTGAAGCTCGAACACACTAATCGTAACCTTCAAACTTAAAATCCCCGATCCATTTTTTAGATTCAGAATAAATGGTTCGAAAGTATATGTCGCTCCCGTGAGAACATTGTCGTTATCATAAACTTCGATAATTTTAGGTTCACTAATTGGGTGCTCCAATTGAGCGCTACTAGGACTGAAGATTAAATAAGCAGATGTAAAAACTATCAAAAGAAGTATGACAGAAACGGGAACGAGGACTTTCCAACTTAAATCATCAATTGACATTACGAGAACAAGATAACTTTCTGTAAGGGGTTATAAAAACCAAAGGAAGATACCAACGCAAATATTTGGGTAGCCACTTCCAGAGCTTAAAATTACTCTCACCATCTGTTCGATCCCACCATTCAGTAGGCACCTGTGTAATTTTCATTGAATTTATAAAAGCCTTTCCAGTTAACTCGAGCGCAACTTCAAAACCACCATCACTTTCAATAGTTTGACTTTTCAACCACTCGCCATCGTAAAGCTTAAAATTATTCGTCGGATCACTTGTCGGGAATCCTAATAGACTGAGGAATCTACCCGAAAGACCTGAAAGGAGCTTCTTGAACTTAGGTCCTCCGTGTTGCTTCCCACCGACCATATAACGTGAAGGAGAGACAATTTTGCTGCCTCTCGTCCAAAGTTCAATCATTTGCGGGATGACCGAAAGTTTATCAGAACAATCCGCCATCACTACAATAAATGGACCAGGTTTAGCTTCACTAAAACCAGCTCTCATTGCGTTAACGACCCCCTTACCAACATTATTTTTAAAGGCCGAAACTCTCTGATCTTTTTCGGCCAATAATTTAATAAATGGCAACGAGGTATCGCTTTCCATGTCATAGACAAAAAATAATTTGTCGTACTCCACTCCTTCGTTAACGATATTATGGTAAAGCTTTAATACAGTTTCACCTTCGTTATAAACTGGGACCATTATCTGTATTATTGGCTTCATTATTTCTGACTAAATATTTCCAAGTTTAACTTGCTCTGTAACCCATGGAATAACCTTATCCAATAAATCATCCAGCGAAGTTTTCGCAGTGTAGCCAAGCATTTCCTTTGCTTTCTTACAATCAGGAACTCTCATTTGAACGTCATGGATAAATGGCTCGTCATTGACTAATTTAAAAGGCTCATCACCTTTAATCTTTTTCCAAATTGCTTCTGCTAACTCTTTCACATTCGTAGAAACGTCA
>CAYYIQ010000162.1:0-8088 GCA_964472005.1 uncultured Bdellovibrionales bacterium
TTTTAAGGACGATCTTGCTCCCGCGTGAGTTGATCAATCAAATGAATAAGAAATTGAAGTTAAAAGTCGGAAATCCGATTCCAGCTTCAAGGCTCGCAGAATTTGAAAGCGATGAAGATGCATTGTCTTATTTGAGATTGCGAACCTATATTTTAGGTAGCGAACATCATCATGCAAAATTGCTTGAGAAAAAACAATTTAAAAATCCTAAACATTCAAATAAAAGATTAGAAGCTTTAGTCCCCGCGGTCGATTCTCAGTTGATGAGTAATGAAATTAGCTCTCTTCCAGAAGGACAAAAGTTAGTTGAGAACGAAGATTTTTTAGTGGCTTATGGCGAAGCTAACCAAATTCCGTTCGTGCTAAGAGAGATTGGACGTTTGCGAGAGTTAACTTTTAGAACGATCTCCGAAGGAACTGGTAAGAGTATTGATTTAGATGGTTTCGATAACTATTACTCACATTTATTCATTTGGAATAAAAAGAAGAGCGAGATTGTTGGTGCTTATCGATTGGCGTTAGTTCGAGATATCGTAAAAAATTATGGCATTAGCGGTCTATATACTAGTACGTTGTTCGCCTATAAGCAGGATCTTCTAGACCAGTTAGGAGATGCTATCGAGCTTGGTCGTTCGTTTGTTAGAGAGGAGTATCAAAAAACATTTTCTGCCTTGGATTTGCTTTGGAAAGGGGTTGGTGGGTTTGTAAATTGTCATCCGAATAGTAAAATTTTATTTGGAACAGTCAGTATCAGCAACGAATATAACTCAGTCTCCAGAATGCTTATTACTTCATTTCTAAGAGGTAATAGTTATTTGCCAGAGTTCGCTCGACTTATTAAAGCGAGAAATCCATTTAAGACAGTGGCATTGAAAGGAATTGACTCCACTACCGCAAGTATCGTTGTAAAAGACCTAGATAACGTAAATGAACTTTTGGCTGAAATTGAAGCCACTCATCACACGATTCCGATTTTATTGAAGCAATATTTGAGACTTGGTGGAAAGTTTCTTGGATTTAATATTGATCAAAATTTTGGCGATGTTTTAGATGGATTGATTTACGTCGATCTAAGTGAAACAGATCCGCGAATGCTCTCAAGGTATCTCGGAAGAGAGGATCACAAAACCTTTTTGAAGCACCATGGCAAACTTAAAGAATAGAATCACAAGCTTGTTAATCCTCCATACTTAAAAGCAAGGTTGTCAAGTCTTTGAATATTTGAAAATTTCTAGATGTCGGTGCGGGCGCAAGAATACATTCCGTACAAATCCTTCAGCTATTTGAATATTCTATTTCCTTGTTTCTCCAATAAGTCTTTTGTTTCGTTATATCCATTTTCAATCAGCGCAGTAATGTATTCCTTATCTAAGGCTGTGTAGGATAAAACTTCGTATGCAAGGTCTTCTCCCATTTTGTGTTTTAATATTCTAAATATCGGCCAGGTTGGTCCGAGTGCCCCGATGAAAGTTTTTGTTGAGCCGCCGATCGCTTCTTTTAAAAGAAGGCCAAGACCTTGCTGATTTGCAGCTTTGAATAATTGATTAGGTACTCTGCAGTAGCTCATTGCTTCTGACGGGACTTCCCATTGTGGTCTCGTGTCATGAGCCTCTCCATAATGGTCGAACCACCAGTTTCTACCAGAGGCATCTAAGAGTATTGCGTTGTCGGCACCATGTCTCAACGCAGGATCTACCGGGTGATTGTCGGAAATTCCCCCGTCGACAAGCCTAATTTCACGTTTGTCGATATTGAGATCCACAGCTGGAAGCACAGAAGGAAGTGCTGCCGATGCAAGTCCATGAGCTGCTGTTAAAGTATCGAGATATAGACTCTCGAAGGTGCAGCCCTCCATCTCGACTTTGGATTTATCGCGACAAACTCCAATTAAAATAGGTTTTCTGGTTGGTCCTTCAAGTGTCGCCATCACAGCGACCGCGTTTAAATGTTCGGGCATAGTCGCTGCACTTAATCCACCAAAGGCCCGCATTATCGAGTCAACTTCGTTGATCAAGGGGGAGGGATCAAAAATAGCAACATTGCTAGCGACTGGGCCAGGAGATCTGTATCTTAATAATGCAACCTGCATTGATTTTAAAAATGTTTTTGAAATATGACCTGAAAAAGTAGTTCGATAAGTTCTGTTTTTCCAGACGGTCTCAAGCGTTTCAACGATTTCACTAATTGGATAACGAATGCCAGCTCCAAGGACAAGTGAGTTTACGGCACCAATGCTTGTTCCGGTAATTACACTAATATCTTTACTTTGTAAGTTTGCATGCTTGGCTAGAGCTTTAAGACATCCTACCTGAAATGCCCCTCTCGCTCCCCCTCCAGAAAGTACTAGTGCAATGTTTCCAGGTGATTTCTTTTGTTCTGACAAAGTAAAGCTCCAGTTATTCAGTTTAGAATTTAGTATTAAAATTCCATAGCGTAAATGAAAATCAGTTGTGATGCGTCTAAGGTCATCATCGTAAAAACTGCATTAAGAGTTTGCTTAGGTAATAAATTCAAAATGTTATTTAACTACCTAAATTTTTTCGTGTGCAGTTTAAGTCCCCGAAGCTTCTATTAGTCATTACTTTTTTGACTATTAGTTTTAGCTCCGTTGAGTTTAAATAGTATCTTGCTCTACGCTGATTGAAAATCCCTTAATTTCATAGTTCTACTTAATTAGATGAACGACCATTCGTCGGAGATACATTAGTTTACTCTACTAGAATAATGGTTCAAGTACGCATCTAGCCTTTAAAATCATGTGGGGGGGGGCACGTATGAATTTGTTAATCTTAAGAGTTTTTGATTGGTCATCTGGGGGAGGCTGCTTGAGTTATGTCCAAGAATAAGAAAAATAAACGCCTAGCTTTGAAAGAAGGTAATTAATAAATAATTGTTGAGCAAACTGGGATCGTAAAAATGCAAGTAACGAGCAACTGATTTATCACTTCCAGTTAGCTACTGAGGGTTTTTTGGCGGTGTCTACGCCGACAATGCTGGATATAATTAAGAGTGTTGTTGAAATTGGGATGCCCAAAAATAGCTAGCGAACTTAGTCATCGTTGCTACGAAACGTTCGGCAGCAAGTACACTAATTGGCTTTAAATGTGTAGTTTTGTGTTCTAATGAATTGGTAAATATTCCACCCGTCTGCCGCCGTACCTAGCCCCAAGGTCACGGCGCACAATATTTTAATCCAAGGAGCTCTCTCGGAGTTTGTGATCTCGCCTCCAACTGAATGAGTGAAAAGTAATAAGGTAATGATTCTCATTGTCTTTTACTCGTCCTGAGGCCTTGTGAGAATCATACCCATGCGCGTGATTCTATTTGAAGTTATCTGAAAGTTTACCTATTTTTTATGGGGGCTAAATCGAATTATAAAACGATAGTTTCTTCCCATGAACATTAGACAATTTAAAAACCTAAGAAGGGGAGACGTCGTCATTGATAATAGTACCTGGTGGAGTAAGCCTTTTTTTTTCTGCAGCATTGATTGTTAACAATTTAATGACGCTTAAGTCATTCTTCGCACTGGCTAGTGTCGCTCTAATTAGCTCACCGATAAGTGAGTGATTGGAGCTTGACAGTTGTTCCCGCAACTAGATGATTAAATTCTAGAATATTGCTGCGGGGAATGCGAATAAAATGGTTTATTGAGTTATGAAATTAGAATCGAAAAGTCTAGTTCCGATTGTCGTTGCGACAGCGACACCAGAGAGTGCTTTGAGTATATTTGTTCAAGCGGGAGGTAAAATTGCTTTTCTAGGTATTAAAATTTTTGTGGCGACAATCGTCGTCATTAAATTGGAGGCGTTCTGAAACCCATTAATACATTCAAAAGCCAACGCAATTAAAATAGTGATGACAATAAGAGTCGTATAACTCCGATTTTGTTAATAGTGGCTAGGTAACTTTCATATATTTCTAGGATGTTAGCAGTTTTTTGAAAGGAATTTTAATTAGTTACCTTTCGTTTCAAGGGAAGTTCCTATTTTACCGATACTTATAATGTACGAAGTTTTGAAATAACTTTCGTTCTTTAGGTTTCCGGATTGATTTTGGTGGGGTTTGAACATTGAAGCACAGCGGCCTGCTGCCTTTACTAAGAATTTAGGAAATTAAAACCAAAGGTCTTTCTAAGAAATGGCAAAGGGCCTGGATAAACTTTGTAGGTTTTTGGAATGACGGAAAGTGGCCTCAAGCAGTAGTGGGCTTGGGTAATGTTAAAAAATAGTTTTTAAAGATCCTAGGTTATTATGCAGTCTAATAAAGAATCGTCGATGCAATGTGAATTACAGGTTGATCAGCGAATTACTAAGCAAAGAATCGAGGTCTTCCAATCTTTAACTCGTCTTAGTTCAAGTAATGCGAGTACGCAGCGAATATTTGAAGTCTTAGCAAAAGATGCTGGATTCAGATTGAATGCTCAGGCGACCTTGTGCATGTCGTTTGATGCGGAAAAAAATACATTCACATTGAAAGGTTCATTTGGTATCCCAAAAAAACTAATGCCTGAAGGATGTGAGGATTCGGAAAGTTGTCTCCATCGAGCGTTATCGTTGCAATCGATAGTTTCTATTCCAGATATTAAACTTTCTAAAGATGAAATATTCGAAGTTTTTGCAGAGAAGGGTTTTGTGTCTGCGCATATCGCCCCGTTTGTTCTGAAGGATGAAAAATTCGGGATCTTGATTTTACTTTATAAAAAAGAATTTTTCCTCAATCCCGAAAGAACACAACTTCTGGAGGATCAAGTGCAAGGAGGTGCAATTGCATTAGCTGGTGCAATCAATCGTGATGCATTAAATAAATATACCTCTCAATTGGAATCTCTTGTTCAAGCACGTACAGCGGATTTGGCAATTCAAACAGCCAGAGCTGATGAAGCGAACAATGCAAAGAGTCAGTTCGTGGCAAATATGAGTCATGAATTAAGAACTCCTCTAACAGCGATCGTTGGCTATTCGAGTGTGTTGCTGGAGGGGTTTTTTGGCGAACTGAATGCCGAACAAACGGAATCTCTTCAAGCAATTGCAAATGCGACAGAGCATTTGAAGTCTCTTATCAATGATGTTCTCGATATGGCTAGAGTCGAGTCTGGAAAGGAAGAGGCAAACCCTAAAGAGATCGAACTCGTTGAGGTGGTGCCTCAAATTCTGAAGTTAATGATGCAGACAGCAGCGGGTAAAAACATAACCTTAAATTCCCCTGATATGAAACTAATTAAGGGGATTAAAATTCACGCAGATAATAGACATATCCGACAAATACTAATTAATATTTTTTCAAATGCCATCAAGTATACGCCTCCAGGTGGAAGAGTTGGCATCTCTGTTAAAACAGAAGCGGATAAAGCGGTTATTAGTGTTACAGATACTGGTGTCGGAATTGCAGATAGTGATCGAAATAAAGTTTTCCAAGAATATTCTAGGATGGAAGACGAGTATTCTCAAATGCAGGTTGGTACTGGGTTAGGTTTGAATCTTACCAAAAAACTTGTTGAACTGAACGGTGGAACAATTTCTTTTGATAGTAAATTGGGTGAAGGATCAACATTTTACTTCTCGATGCCACTTTATCAAGAGCGTGAGGAGGGAGCATTTTTAGAAAATATCCAAGAATCCGCGGTCGTTTTCAAGCAAGACCTTCCAAAGCTTGAAGGGTTAAAAATTCTAGTGCTTGAGGACAACAAATTTAATCTTCAACTAATGCAAACATTATTAACTTCGGTGGGTGCTGAAGTAGTTATGGTTGAGAATTGTGAAGAGGCGTTTACTAAAAGTAATGATGTTGATCTAGCACTTGTTGATCTCGCATTGAAAGGAGAGTCTGGGAATGAATATATTTCGAGAATGAGAGAGCATGGGAGTGATGTTCCAATGATTGTTGTTAGCGCGTGTGTTTTTGAAAATGATCGAAGTCAAGCACGCAAAAGTGGCGCAACTAGTTTTATTGCAAAACCATACGAGCCAATTGAGTTAGTTACAGAAATACGAAGATTAAGCATCGAACGAGTTTTAAATAAGGTATAATGGAAGAATCAACTACGTTAATAGTTCAAAAGTTAAATGCCGCATTAGAAGCAGATGGCGATTTCCCAACAAGAGCTAATATAGTTACAGAATTGCGCTCGATGACGAGTGACATAAATACGCCAGTTGAGAATGTAGTTGAGTTAGTAATGTGCGAGCCGTCTTTGGCCACTCGACTTTTACATTTAACCAATTCTGTTTATTTTGGCAGATCTTCTGAAATTAAGACTCTTTCTCAAGCGGTTACCCAACTTGGACTTAATGGGGTCTACAACCTTTGTGCGAACTTCGTTTTACTACAAAAGTTTTCACGATTAACAGAAAAAAGTACTGCGTTTGCCAATTGTTTTCTAATTTCGTTACTAACTTCTAATATTGCATCTTATGTTGATTCCAAAAATGGAAAAGACAAAGAGGAGGAAGGCTATCTCTCTGGAAGTTTATTTAGCATCGGGCCACTACTCCTCGGGTACTATTTTCCTAAGCTATTCAACGAGTCTCAACGACGCGCGGAAAGAAAAAAAATAGGCATTTTTAAAGCGGTGGAAGAAATATTAGGGATCCCTGCTAATGGTATTAGCTTGAAATTGCTAGATTCATTGTCTATACCGAATATTTACAAAGAGATATTAACACAGGCCTTTGAACTCTATTTAGGGAACGAGAGTAAAGAAGAAAGCTCTACGGCAAAGTCGGTATGTCTCGGTGCGATGGTTGCAGAGGCTATCATTGATACTAATTCTCCTCTTAACTTAGAAAGTAAAATTAGAGATATTGCCGAAGAATTTTTTATTGACTATTCAGAGTTGTTTTCATATTTAACCAAATTGCCAAGCATAATACATACGCAGAAAACTCTCCTGAATAGTGCGTCATGCGAATTTCCAGATCATTTCGTTAAGTATATTAAGGGAGAAACTGAGGAGGAAGTTGATGTTCATTCGGAAGAGAATTCACTCTCGCCATACCTAACTCAACTAGAAACCGCCATAATTGAATCTGAAACGCTTCCGAGTATTATTGCCACTGTTATGGAAGCGCTCTCGTTTGCATGTGAATTTGACAGAGTTTTGTACATGGAAACGGATTTAGATCAAAAAAATCTCATAGGTAAATTGGGATTAGGTGAAGACTGTCCAGATGTTACAAGTATCGAACGAAATTTAACGGATGATGATAGAAATAGCATCGAGATTAAGGCTTTTAAATCAGGAATGGTTGAGACTATCGGGAAGCCGTTATTTGAAAACTCTTGGCCATACGTGGCAATTCCTGTGGGATATGACGAGCGAGCACTGGGTGTGATATATGCTGATTTTAAAGACAATAAGAGCGAGGCGTTGTCCGGAGATAAAACAATTAGTTTAACGCTGATCGCTGATATTTTAGATAGTGCTATTGAAAAAAGTCGAGTCTAGTATCGCGCGTAGGATAGAAAGACTACTCCAAAAACTGCAATGAGAATCCCTACGACTTCGAGACCACTAACTTTCTCTCTATAGACATAGTTCCCGAAAAGAGCCGCTACAATAGGTGAGGATCCTGCGATTGCTGTTACAATGCTTGGACTACCATAATGAAGCGCATTGTAAAACGCGAAAGAGCCAATGACACCACTGATTCCTGCTAGAAAAGCAAAGCTTAGTGTCTTTTTGGATAGATTATGCTTTTTCTCCTGAGTCATGCAGTGGAGGTGAGAAGAGATGAAGGTTCCCAATTGTAAGCAAAAAGTGAGGGTGATTGGATCAAGTTTACTGTTTGGAATTGGTACCACCGTGTAGAATATTCCCCATAGGAGACACGCAGTTAGTGAAAAAATGACTGCTCTCGAGGCATTCGTTTTGTTTTTGTGATCCCGATCACGTTTTGAGAGTGAGAGTAATAGTACTCCGGATGTCGCTATGAAAATTCCCACAATTGCAGCATTGCTAACTGGGACAGCTAAGAAATAGTGACTTAAAATTAACGTAATTACTGGAAATGAGTTAGCTACGGCGTTAACTAACCCAATAGAACCAATTTTCAAGGCTTCACAAAAAAATAGAAATGGAAGGTAGCC
>CAYYIQ010000163.1:0-7969 GCA_964472005.1 uncultured Bdellovibrionales bacterium
ACAAATGATATTAAGTTGATTATGAGTTATGACAATTGATTACAATACGCCACTAGCCGAACGAATGAGACCTACTTCTATAGACGAAGTAGTTGGACACTCTGAAATTGTTGGTCCAGCGTCGCCGCTTGGGAAAATCTTGAGAACTGGAACTGGTATTGTTCCTTCTATGATTTTTTGGGGGCCTCCTGGGACCGGTAAAACCACGCTAGCGAGGGTTATTGCGGAGCAATCGGGTTCTCATTTTGTAAGGCTTTCAGGAGTGCTAGATGGCGTGAAAGATATTCGTGAGGTAGTTGAGCAAGCTAAAGAACTCTCGACTAAGCAAAATATCAGAACCCTTGCCTTAGTTGATGAAATACATCGTTTTAACCGCAGTCAACAAGATGCATTCTTGCCACACGTTGAGTCTGGAATTTTAACAATTATTGGTCAGACCACTGACAACGTAAGTTTTCGAATCCGCTCCGCACTTCTCAGCAGGATGCGCGTCATCGCTTTAAATTTATTGAACCAAGCAGATCTTGAAACGATTATACTTCGCGCAGTGAATGACAGCGAAAGAGGTTTCGGATCAACTGGATTAGTTTTGGAAGATGCCGCATTAAAAAGCATCGTTTCGCTAAGTGCGGGTGATGCAAGACGAGCATTAAATGCCTTAGAGTGGGCTTGTCTGTTTGTGATGCAATCTAACCAAACTACAATCACTGAATCGGATGTTAAAGAATCCTACGGTAAGCAACCATTGAGATTCGATCAGTCGGAAGATATGCATTATGATTGTGTCTCCGCATTTATTAAATCGATGCGAGGGTCTGACCCTGATGCTGCTTTGTACTATATGTTGCGCGCGATTGATGCTGGTGAAGATCCCTTATTTATTTCTCGCCGGATGATTATTTTTGCGTCAGAGGATGCATCTTGTGACCCGAGAGCTTTGGAGATCGCTATTAATGCAGATATGGCATTCGAGCGTATTGGACTTCCTGAAGGTAAAATTCCACTTGCGCACGCTGCTTGCTACCTAGCCAGCTGTCCTAAGTCTAATGCAACTTATATGGCATTGAGACAAATGGAAAAAGTTGTATCGGAAAATCCAGAACTAGAAATACCAAAGCACCTTAGAAATGCTCCGACCGACCTGATGAAGGAGATGGGTAATTCAATCGGTTATAAATATCCTCATGACTATCCAGAGGCCTACGTTAAAGAGCAATATTTGCCTGATAAAATTAAAAATATTAAAGTATATCAACCGAAAGACCAAGGAATTGACCCAAAAATTAGAGAACGTTTAAATAGGCTAAGAGGAAGATAAAATCTTGAAAACTAAAACTAATCATAGAGAAATATTGAGAGAAGCCTTAGCTCAGACGAGAGATACGGTCGATCTAGATGGCTTTGGACCAAAAATAAAAGGTAAAGTTCGGGATTGTTATGTCGTTGGTGACAAGCGAATTTTAATTTCATCTGACAGGTTTAGTGCTTTTGATGTTATATTAACGACGATCCCATACAAGGGAAAATTGTTAAATGACATGGCTGCCTTTTGGTTTGAAAAAACAAAGCATATCGTTAAAAATCATTTAGTATCCAGGCCACATCCAAGTGTTTTTGTTGGGGAAGAGGTTAAAATTATTCCGATAGAAGTTGTGGTAAGGCAATATTTAGCAGGCAGTTCTTATCGTGATTATGCTGCGGGTAAAGATGTTTCAGGTGTAAAATTACCGCCAGGGCTGAAAAAGTCAGCAAAATTGGAGGAGCTGATAATCACTCCATCAACTAAGGCCGAACAAGGAGATCATGACGCTCCAATTTCGGAATCTTCAATTTTAGAAAATAAAATAGTATCTCAAGACGTATGGGATAATGTTAGAGAAACCGCGCTAAAGCTTTTTTCGTTTGCTGCAGAGGAAGTTGCAAAACGAGGATTAATTCTTGTTGATACCAAGTATGAGTTTGGGTTGAAAACTAATAAAAATGGATCGCAAGAACTTGTTTTAGCTGACGAGGTTCATACGCAAGACTGTTCGCGATACTGGATCAGGGAAAGTTATCAAGAGAGATTTGCTAGAGGTGAAGATCCGGAAATGTTAGACAAGGAATTTGTTCGACGCCAATTAATTGCCAAGGGTTATATGGGCGAAGGTACGCCTCCGGAATTTAGCGATGATTTCCGAATTGAAATTGCTGAAAAATATATCGAAGCATATGAAATGATCACTGGTTTAAATTTTGACTTTTCTATCGGGCCTATTGATGAGAAGGTGCTTCAAGAAATAAAAAAAGTTCTTTAAGAAATAGAAGGGAAAATATGAACGGTGGATTAATATTTGATTTGCTTAAACCAAAGCAAACAATCGCAGACCTTGGTTCCGGAATGAATCCAAGTCATTGGTGGCCAAGTGTAAAACCTGAAAGCACGATTGATGCTTTCGATCTTAATTTTACCATTGAACCAAAAGATGATGGAAGGTTTTTCTTCTTACAAGATGTAACTAAAATGAAAGGCATTGAAGGGTTCGAAAAAAAATATGACCTTTTAGTCGCTGATCATATTTTTGAGCATGTTGAAAATATGGAAGGTATGATCGAATCAATTGATTGGATCGCAAAGCCTGGTTGTGTGCTCCATGTAGGAATACCGGTAGCTAATAATTTTACAGATACGTTCTATCGGCTAATTCATCGCCATGATTCCGGCGGACATCTACAGCGTTTTGTATATGAAGATCCAATAAAAATGCTCGATAAAATTGGTTTCAAATTAGTTAAATCTGAAATTTGGGAAGATGATTGGGTTTGGTTAGAAAAGTGTTTTTCTTTAGAACATAATAACGTTAAAAACGTAACGCAGGACGAAATCCAATACCTGGTAGATACTTTTAGGAAGGAACTAACTTCGGAAAAAGGTTATCTATACGGCTACGAATATATCTTTCAAAGATAACGATTTATATTTCTTGGTGGCTTAACGGGATCCGGGCTGCATCGCCCTGATCCTCTGTGGACAGGAGCTCTCTAAAAATAATACTGCATGTCCTTTAAATCCATCCAAGCGAATTAATCATGCTAGATTCATAACTTACCCTCTTCGTTCTAAGAGTAGAATTCTTATTCTAGCGAATTTCGCACTGTAATGCTGGACAAATCTTTAAACTCCTCTTATCTAGGAAGTGGTGCAAGGTTTTATAAGCAAATTGAACTTTTTCTTTATTACAAATAGGTAAGAGCATGTTCGAGTCTCGTACGTCTTCGGATTATTTGAGTTTCGCCGGAAATCTTCTTCTTTGTCTCCTAACTTTTGCTGTAGTTTTTATCATTTGGAAACTAGTCTTTTTCTTTTACGATCGTGTTCGAGATCTTCTTCAGGAAGATTTTGATCAACAGCCAGCCTGTAATTTCGTAAAAGAGATTAACAGTTTGAAACGGACGTTGCGATATTTTGCACTTAAGGTGAAGTGTGAACAATGGCCGTATTTGAATGATCTGAATTTTAAGTACCAAGTTGACCGAGAATGGAATTTGATCAATTCTTCTCAAAAGCGGGTTTACACATTCGAGGATGACGATGATGTCGTGGGCGGAATATATCAATGTTATCTAGGCATACGTTTACGGAAGGGTAGATTCTGGTACGTTGATGACTATGGGCTAGATTTGCACGGATGTAGTTCAAAAAAATTTAGAGCGTTAATCGATACTGTCGAAGAAGGCTTTTTAAAAGAGCCCATCTATATCGAAATCGAGAAGGACGATAAACGTGAAATTGGTTTTTTTGAGCAGTGCGGTTTTAGGCTAATGAGGAACCCTCCTGCTAGTTCTAAAAACCCCTGGTTAGTCGTGTATCATCGTCCAACCGTCTGGATGCACGAAGAATATGTTTAACGTTTTCAACCATTGCAGGTGAGTCGTAAGAAACGAACCTGCTTCTATTTAGAAATATTATACACAAACTTAATTTGTTCAGTTGTAAATTGCTCACATTATTCTTGAATATGCTACAGACTGGACTTGCGAGTAATTAGCTTTTCTTAGTGCTTTTTAGGTAAGGTAGAGCCGAGAAATACTTTGATGCCTTGCCTGGATCACCAAGTCTGTGCTGAATAAGACATTATAGGAAATAGCGAAATATAAATATCGAACTTTGAAGTATTTGATCCAGAGTGAAATGAGCCGCAGAGAAATTATAGATAGTTCCAAGATAGAAATAGATAAATTGTAATGAAAAAAATTGCCGTAATCGGCGGAGGGGCAGCAGGATACTTTGCGGCTTTCCACGCTGCAAAATCTAATAATAAAGTTGCGGAAGTAGTTTTATTCGAATCAACTAAGAAAGTTCTTACCAAAGTCTTAGTATCGGGCGGTGGTCGATGTAACGTGACCAACAATACATTTGATCTTAAGGAGTTGATTAAAAAGTATCCGCGCGGACAGAAAGAACTATTAGGACCTTTTAAAACCTTTGGGCCGGAGGATACGGTGAGATGGTTTGAGGAGCGCGGTGTTAAACTTAAGGTAGAAAGAGATAATCGAATATTCCCTGTAACTGACAAGTCCGAATCAATTGCTAATTGTTTAGAAGAAGTTGTTAAAGACTTTGGAGTTCGGGTTCGCTTGGAAACAAAGATAGTCAAAATTACAAAACAAAACAAAATGTTTGTTCTGCAATTCAAATCGGGGGAAGAAGTTCAATTTGATAATGTTGTCGTTGCGACAGGTGGAATGAAGATAGGCCACGAATTAGCCGAGTCCCTTGGTCATAAAATTATTCGTCCCGTACCGTCCCTATTTACCTTTGAAATCTCGAATGATCTATTAACTGACTTGGCTGGGATTAGTTTCAAGGATGTGAAAATAAGTTTGAAGATTGGTTCAAAAAAATTTGTAAATTCAGGTCCATTGTTAATTACCCATTGGGGGCTCAGTGGTCCGGCGGTGATCGTACTTTCGTCGGTCGCAGCGAGAGAGCTATTTGAGGCGGACTATCATTCAGAAATAGCGATAAATTTTATCCCTCCTGAAAACGCAGATTCTTTATTTGAAAAGTTTTGTTTGGAAAAAATAGATAATCCGAGAAAGTCGATCTTAAATTCTAATTTTATGACGTTACCAAAGGCATTTTGGGAGAGGATATTAAAAATTACAAATATTGATAGTAAACTTGCATTACAGGAAGTATCGAATAAATCCCTAAGAACTGTTGCAGAATTGCTGACGAATTCAAAGTTTACCATAAGTGGAAAAGGAAAGTTTAAAGAAGAGTTTGTGACTGCGGGTGGTGTAGACTTAAAGGAAATAAACTTTAAAACTATGGAGAGTAAGGTTTGTCCAGGTTTGTTTTTTGCTGGAGAAGTTATTGATGTTGACGGTGTTACTGGGGGATTTAATTTTCAAGCTGCGTGGACAACGGGATATATTGCCGGATGTAGTGTCTAGGGTAGATGTCTATTATTTCCATGAAGTTGGGAGCTTAAGATAGTTCAATTAAAAAAGAACGTCCGAAATAGATTGTTAGTCTATTTCGGACGAAACCTCGATCGCTCACTTAGAGTTTAGTGATGGTGGTGATGGTAGTGTTGTTGGCTTGGGTACGAATAGTATCTAGGTGGTTGCACGATCACTCGTTGCGGATTGTAATAACCACCATTGTAAATTGGAGTCGGTTGATAATATCCCCCTCCGTAATTGTGGTAGGTAGGTTGGGGAGTATATCCGCCATGGCCGCCGTAATACCCAGCACCGCCAGTGTAGGGCCGATAGCCAGAATTGTAACCATTGTACCCTCCATAGGTACCGACCGCGATTCCACCACCGTAACCACTGCCAATTGTAATGTTTCCACCATGTTTCAGTGGAATCGAAATTCCAAATTGTGCCTTTGCTTCATTCGCGACAGCGCAAATGAACAGAAAAGCAAAAACGCACACAGCAAGTTTCATCTTATTTCTCCGAGAACGGACTTTTGAAATGAGCGGACTGCAATAGTCAACTTCTTCTGGCGCTTGTTATTTAGCGCAGCCTCTAGGCCCGTAGCGAATCGGGCTAAAAGGCTACACTAAAGAATTAAAACCTTGTTAAACTATCTCAAGAAAAAGTATTTCATTTTTTGATTGGGAAATGAAAAAGTAAAAGAACATTGTAACTAGCAGTGAGCTGCTCTGCGTCGTATTACCCTACTTTCGATAAATTTTCTAGTACTATGATTTATATTTAAATTTTCATGTCTGTATTTTTAGGGAAGGCCTTTTTAGACTGAAACCTAGTTTTTATAGAGCTTATATGGTACTTAAAACCAATAAATTTAAGATAGATTTCAATGCACTATGGTTCTTACTGAAAATAACTTCGATGAAGCAAGTGAGTTAGTTAAGTTAGCTAGCTCTTTGATTAAATGTGGTGATGGCAGTGGGTCGAATCAGGATGTTTTTCAAATTTTGATTGACTACTTTTCCGATTTTAAACCGAAGCAAGTTGTTGTCGATGGAAATGGAAAGCCAAACTTGTATCTTGAAATCGGGAAGTCAGGGCCGCTTCTTGTTTTTGTAGGTCATAGTGATGTCGTTTCGGCGGGAGACTTCTCGAAATGGAATCATCTACCATTTTCAGGAACTTACGATGATGAATATTTGTATGGTAGAGGTTCGGTTGATATGCGAGCTGCTGTTGCAGCGTTTGCAGTTGGCTTGAAGTTAAGCGCCAAAGATATTTTGAAAAAAATACGAGTTGGTTTCGTCGTCACAAGTGATGAAGAAACTACGTCCTTAGGTGCACCAGCGGTGTTAGATTTTCTTGCCCAGGACAAGGAAAAGATTTCAATGTGCTTGGTCGGAGAACCAAGCTCGCGTATTAAAACAGGTGATAAGATTAGAATTGGGCGACGCGGTGGTCTGTCAGGTCATTTTGTTTTTAGCGGAGTAGCAGGTCATGTTGCCTACACGAGAGGTGACTCAAATATTTTGAATGTCGCCATTGAAGCAGCAAATAAGCTTTTAAGTTTAAAATGGGAGGAAGATCAACTTCCTTGGCCAGCTCCGAATTTTCACGTAACTAATTTCCAAAGTGGGACAGGAGAGAACAATACTGTTCCAAATAAGGCGGAATTTAAGATAAATATCCGATTTGGCCCTTCGATTAGTAAGGAGTTAGTTGTAAGTAGGTGTGAAGAAGCTTTAGCTGAATTCGGTCAATTTGAGGTTAAATGGAGTACTGGATTCATTCCTTATTTCACGACAGATGAAAAGATTATTCAATTGGTTTCGAAGTCAATTGAGCAATCGACGGGCCTATCGCCTGAAATCGCTGTTGATGGTGGAACATCAGACGGTCGATTTTTTTCTTCGCGTGGAATTCCGACAATTGAAGTTGGAAGTCCCGCGATCGGACTTCATGAACTAAACGAAGCTATTAAAATTAATGATTTGGAAAATCTATCAATGATTTATAGATCATTGATTAAAGATATTTCGGAATCGGGTTTATTAAAATAACAATTTAACAATTTTCTGACTATGAGTATCCAGGCACTTTTTGATTTTGGGTGTATCCCGTATATTGCAACTTCTGAATATCTTTTACCATATTTTGACCTGAAGCCGTATGGCTTTGATCTTATGCCATTTTGCGATGGCCCGGATAAAACAAATTTTCATCATGCTTATATTCGTTCCAATACCTTAGCTTTTGAGGCGGATTTAAGTATGCCTCAATGGGTTTATATTGATTACGTTTTGTTGCAGACGGCTTGTGTCGGGTTTATGGTTGAGAAATCTAAAGTCCCTAATCAAGTCCTCGCGCAATTTGATGCAGATCCTTTGGTTTGCTTGGATGACCTAAATTATGTGCCAGTATCTGGACAAACTGCAGGTTTAACCGTTGACAAAGAAACTTGGCAGGGGTGTTCGCTATTCAGCTTAGCTAAACATTTTCCGGGGTTAAAGAGTCTCGGTTTGGCAACTTATACTAGAGC
>CAYYIQ010000164.1:0-7882 GCA_964472005.1 uncultured Bdellovibrionales bacterium
TTATTTAATTTAACAAGCCAAGTTGAACGGACAACGGTATTGAAATATACCCAAACGCGACAACGATCGCCAAAATTTTAGATATTTTCTTGAGCTGTATTCCCAAATTTGGTGAGTACGCCCCGACACTTTGAAACATACTCCAAAATGCATGTCTTAGATGGAAGCTTAACGCGATCATTGAGATGATATAGATTATGGAGTAAGGCCCTTGATTAAAACCTAAAATAACCATTTGATAAACATCATGTCGACCTTCACTATCCACAAGATGAGAACTTTCAGGTTGCAAAACACCAAAAGTAAAGTGAGCTAAATGAAGAATTACAAAAAATAGTATTACCACCCCAGTTTCAAGCATATAGAGAGTAGCTGGGTCAACCTGAATCCTTTCGTTTTTCAGATATCCAACCTTTCTTGCATCGCGGTTAGTTTTTTTCAATAAAAACGCCGTTATGACATGTAAGACTAGGCTAACTAGCAGTACCGTTCTTGCGATCCAAAGCAACTCTGAGATCGATTGAAGAAACGCAGCATATTCATTAAATTTTTCTGGACCAAGAAAAATTTGCAAATTACCTAAAAGGTGCATCACAACGAACCCCAAAAGTATCAGACCCGTCACGGCCATTACTACTTTTTTACCAATCGTTGAATTATAGAAGTTCAGTATAGCGATGTCAGATTTCGAAGATGTATTGACCACTGTTTAATTTTTATCCCTTAATAATAGTATGTAGAGCTCACACTATAAATTTCAACTTTTACAAAATGACTATAGTGCCCAGATTATAAAAGTTCAACTTTTATAATAAAATCAATCGAGTGACAGGAAGATTCATAACGCGGAAGTCGGAGAAACAGCGGACTAACATAACGTTAAACTACGATTGACCCTTTGTGATTTAGCAATTTGCAACCGTTCTCGCCAATTATTTTCACTAAGTAAAACTCCGTCGGAATGAGGCACCTACAAAGCGCATAAAAACACACTAAAAAACTATTGTTTTAAACTCAGGCAAAACTCTTTGCGTTTTAAAGAAAAGTCGAAGCTTAACTCGCCCCAAACCACAAACAAGATAGTTAAAAAAAGTAAATCGAAAAAGGCCTCCTATAGGCAGATGCTAAATTAGAGAAGGAAAAGTTAAAATACTCTATAAATCCCAATGGCGGTTGGCGTCCACCCCCATCTTAGTATAAAATTCGTAGACGAAATTTGATGCCACCATGGAATCAATGACAAACTATGAATTTGAACTGACCGCGAGAGGTTGATTGATATGATACTATTAACAGGGGGTGCGGGCTTTATTGGTAGCGTCCTTTTAAAACTTTTAAATGATAATGGAATCAACGATATTTGCATCGTCGATAGACTTGGTGACGAAGAGAAGTGGAAGAACCTTCAACTTAAATCATTTCAAAATTTCATTCATAAGGATGATTTCAATGCTCTTCTTAAAAAGGGAGAGCTTCCTGAAAACGTTACCGAAATAATCCACCTAGGTGCTTGCTCGAGCACAACCGAAAAGAACCTAGACTACTTAATGGATAACAATTTTCTATTTTCTAAAAGACTTGCGGAACTAGCGCTGGCTAAAAAAATCCCCTTTCTTTACGCATCAAGTGCTGCAACCTACGGTGACGGGAAATATGGATTTGACGACGACGTTAAAAAGATCGCTCAGCTCGAACCGTTAAATGGCTATGGCTTTTCTAAGCATATTTTCGATAGATGGATATTGACTCAAAAGTGGTCCTCTCAAGTTGTAGGGATGAAATTCTTTAACGTGTATGGTCCTAACGAATACCATAAAGGGTCAATGAAGAGCCTTGTCGAAAGAGCATATCATCAAGTTCTTGATACCGGGAAAATCAAACTTTTTAAAAGTGAACATCCAGACTACTTAGACGGAGAGCAAAAACGAGATTTTGTGTATGTCAAAGACGTTGCTTCAGTCATCTATTGGTTTATTAAGAATCCTGACAAATCGGGAATCTTTAATATTGGAACTGGAAAAGCAAATACCTGGTTAAGCTTAGCTAACGCAATCTTTAGTAGCCTAGGTAAGACAGCAAACATCGAATTCATCCCAATACCAGAAATTCTAAAAGAGAAATATCAGTACTTCACTCTTGCACCAACGGAAAAATTAAGAGCGGCGGGCTGTGATGTTAAGTTTATGGAACTTGACGCAGCCGTTTCAGACTACGTCAAGAATCATCTTCTTAAGGAGAATAAATACCTCTAGCTATTTCATGAGGGTCGGAATTGCAAAGTCGACCCCTCTTTCTCTTGCTACGTGACCTGTCAACTTTTGCGTACTTGTAACCTTTACCGATCCGTAAGCATTTGCCACCTCATATTGTCCTAAGTTAATTTCTAAGACTCCATGTGGAGCGATTGTTAAGGTTTGATTAGGTCCAGACTTTTGGCCAGATGACCTAGTCATTTCAATAGTCAACGTTGCTGCAGAATCCGAAGTATTAATTAATGTAGCATAAGGAACTAAACCAATATTCGTATTGTAGCTTCCTGTTAAGTTAGCATTAGGTACGGTTGAACCCTCAACTCCATAAACATAGTCTATTTCGCTTTCCGATGTTTTTACATACATCATTGAGATCGCTGCAATACTTTCCTTATCAGCGCCTTTTACGATCGCACTTCCAACTTTACCAGGCCCTAATATCAAGTCCGTGATCAAGTGGAAACTTCCATATGCAGGTAAAAGGTTTGGTCCAAGGTTGTAAACTCCAACTACTCCACCAGACTCATTACGAATCTCAACTCTTGCTGAAGTTGGCTTATTTGATGCGTTCAAAATTTCGATAATCGCTGCACCTTTGGTTGTATTTAACGGTAAGTAAATGTTTTCTCCTGTTCCCATTTGGCCACTGATTTGTGCCGCGGTGTCAAAAGAGAATCTTGCCTCTGGGTTATCACAAACATAACGGATTGCTCGTGAAAGAAATTTCACATCGCTTCTATCTGGTGTCCAACGGATCAAACCAACCATTCTGCCGAATTGATGAGCTGAAAAATCTTGGCGTTGCCCACCTTCAAGAGTTACACGAATTTGGTTTAAGACTCGGCCATCCTGAGCATGCATAAACAATGTTCCATACTGTCTTTCTAATGAAAGATTAGTAATCTGCACCCAGTTAGCTACAAAGTTAGCATTCCTTCCACCCGAATTAGGGTTAAATGTGTTTAGAGGTAGGACCACTTCGCCTTTCTTACCGTTTTCAAATCCGGAACTATATGCAAACTGGAACCCACTATTAGATGCATTTGGTAGATAGATTGAAATCTGGCCATCAATCTCACCAACAGTTCCTGAATGTTGGAAACAAATTCTTCCGTATGCGTCTTTTTGAAAACCTTGCATCGAATGAACTGCTAGATCGTATTGAGTACCAGCAGCCAAACCAAAGTATGTCTGCCCTCTTACCAAGCCATTACCATCGTACAACTTAGCAACAACTCCAAGATCTCGATTAGTGAGATTGCGAAGTTCCGCAAAGTTGAAAGGGATAAAACCATTCCATTCCGCACAGAATTGAGAATCTAATGAATCAATCCGGCTACCTTTATCAAAAGGATTAGTTCCCTTTTCGATTTCTATTACATCTGGAACACCGTCGTTATCTGAATCTAACAATGAGTCACTTGGCGTACCATCAACTGGCGCAATACTTGGAGTAGGCGCAGGAGACGAAGTTGGAAGTGGTGTTGCCGAAGGAGTCGGAATATATGTTGGTGATACCGATGGATAAGGAGTCGCGGTATAACTTGGTGCAGGAGTGATCGAAGGAGAAGGTAGTGGTGAATGCGATGAATCACACGCGTCACCAAGTCCATCACCGTCCGAGTCAACTTGTGTGGAATTTGAAACTGATAAACAATTATCAATCCCGTCTGCAATTCCATCACTATCCGAATCAGTTACAACTTCCGTAGAACTGTTAGGAACAATGATAATAACTTCTGGACTCTCTTGAACTAACGTTCCGTTAGTCAATTTCGTTGAGATATTAAATCTTAACGCTTGATTGATAGGAAGAGAAACCAAACTAATTTGCGTCTCATTAGTTATCAGCACTTTTCCGTACTGAGAACCAAGAAGACCGTAATTTATTTGATAACTTTGAACGTTTTCTAGGGGATACCTAGATGTCCATCGAAGATTAACACTTTCACTTAACGCCACCCCTGGAGTTAAGATCGAGATCAATGAGAAAAGAAACCCAACTACTCGTTTCATATTTGCACTACCCTTTTTTTTTACCGCTGGGGTTAGTAGTGCAGCAGATGTGCCAGAGTTTGTGTTATCACCAGGTAAAAAAAAAGATAAACAATTACCCTGATTTAAGAATATTTCTTAGAGGCAAAACGGGGTCCTGATTCTATTAGAAAAGATATTCTAGGAAGTGCGCTTCATAGTTCTCTTGATAAATGTTGCAACTTCAAACGAAGACAAAAGCATTACAAGTGTCACTGTTAAGCTGTAAACTTAAGGCATTTAAATACCTAACCTTTTTTTAAGCGCGACGATTTAGTTTCGCTTATTTTCAGCGTAAACAATACTACTATCAACTGGTTAGATGAATGACCGGGAAATTCTCCCCAATGAGATTATAAAAATTCGAGTAAAACCGCGGCTATTCAGCTTTGATTAACTATTAAAACCGTCATTCCTGCGGAGGCAGGGATCCAGGAGTTATATGACTTCCGCTCGTACACTACCGCTATTTATGCCAAATCAGTAGTACTGGAGAATTAAATAGTCCTCATACATTCTGCCTTCGAGTCTGTCCCAGTAATACAAGTTGAATCTTTTCCGTCATCCTCGCGAACGCGGGGATCCAGGTGACTGAAAACATTAGTTCTCCTGGATCCCTGCTTTCGCAGGGATGACGGTTTTGTCCCAAATTCATATTATTCGGACAGACTCCTTCATGGGAATGACGGGATTTGCAAAGACTGCGGTATTCACAGCGAGACGAGTGATTCGATGTTATCTGTTAAGATGACTATCCACGGCCATTCCACATGCGTTTAAATCAAATACATAAAAACCCAAAAGCCACTGAGAATGCGCTTTAAAAATTTTCATAAATCAAAACTTACTTACCAGATGACTTGTTAGACAATAAACAGGCTTCATAAACTGGTGTTTGCAACAAAACATCTAAAACATCTGGATCCGCTAAAGTGGAAGTGTCTCCAAGATTTTCGGCTGTACCTTCTGCGATCTTTCGAAGAATCCGTCGCATAATTTTACCAGATCGAGTTTTTGGTAATTGAGTTGCAAAATGAATTTTGTCCGGAGTAGCAATTGGACTTATTTCATTTCGCACGTGCGCAATTAATTGCTTGGCCAAATTTTCACTCGGTTCAATGCCATCTTTTACTGAGACAAAACAATATATCCCCTGACCTTTTAAATCATGGGGGAAACCTACCACCGCAGCTTCGGAGACGCCCTCGAAAGATACTAATGCACTTTCAATCTCGGCTGTCGCTAAACGATGAGCAGAAACATTAATTACGTCATCGACTCTTCCAAGTAACCAAAAGTACCCGTCCTCATCCACTCGAGCACCATCGGCAGAAAAATAGTACTTAGGATTAGTTGTAAAATAGACTTTTTTTACCAACTCGTTATTTGTATCATTGTGTAATCCACGTAACATTCCTGGCCAAGGTTTGGTTATAAAAAGATTACCACCTTCATTAACCGCAGCTTCGGTGTCATCACTTCTTAAAACTTTAGGCACGATTCCAAAAAATGGTTTTCCTGCGGAACCAGGCTTCATGTTGTGAGCTCCAGGGAGGGTTGTAATCAGAATTCCGCCTGTTTCGGTTTGCCACCAAGTATCAACAATCGGACATTTCTCTTTTCCAATTACATGATAATACCACAGCCAGGCTTCCGGATTAATTGGTTCACCGACCGATCCTAACAAACGCAATGAGCTTAAATCTCTACTCAATGGATACTCGTTTCCAAGACGCATCAATGCGCGAATAGCAGTTGGAGCAGTATACAAAACGGTTACGCCATAATCTTCAATCACTTCCCAAAAGCGTCCTGGGGTTGGATATGTGGGAGTACCTTCATACATCACACACGTAGCTCCATTTGCAAGCGGACCGTAAACTAAATAAGAATGTCCAGTAATCCAACCGACATCTGCTGTGCACCAAAAAATATCCTCTGATTTTAAATCAAAGATCAACCTTGATGTCATCATCGCATACAAAAGATATCCAGCAGTTGTATGCTTCACCCCTTTTGGCTTACCCGTACTCCCACTTGTATACAAAATAAATAATGGATCTTCTGAGGCAAGTTCTTCTGGTGGACAATTTGAAGTTATCCCTTCTCGCGATATTAAATCGTACCAATGGCAATCTCGTGGAGATTCCATATTTACTTTCTGATTTCCACGATTAAAAACTATTACATTTTTTACGGTTGGACACTCTTCAACCACCGTATCTACTTTATTTTTTAAATATATGACTTTACCTGCGTGGTAACCAACGTCGGCAGTTACAATGACCTTGGCTTCGCAGTCTTGAACTCTACTTGCGAGTGCCTCAGCACTAAAAGCTGAAAAAACCACGGAATGTATCGCACCAATTCGTGCACAACTTAATACTGCTACGACGAGCTCGGGAACCATTGGCATATAAATACTGACAGTATCCCCCTTGCCGATCCCAAGTGACTTAAGCCCATTCGAGAACTTACAAACTTCCCGATGCAATTCGTTATATGTCAATGTTCGTTTTTCTCTTGGATCGTCCCCCTGCCAATGAATCGCAGCTTTATTTTTCAGTCCATTTTGGACATGTCGATCAAGACAATTGTAAGACGCATTTAATCGAGCACCTTTAAAAAATTTTAGATATGGTTCATTATCATTACCAATCTCTGTCCAATTAGAATCTATAGCCGAATCTGCTTCTTTAAACCAAGTTAGATACTTCGCCCCCTGCTCTTTCCAAAAATTCTCAGGATCATTAACAGATTGTTGATAAAGATCATCGTATTGCTTGCTAGAAGAAATATGAGCATCCTGGACGAACTCTTTTGAGGGAGAAATATTTCGCTTTTCGGAAAGTAGATTTTCGATCTTCATAAGGCAATCTGCTCCTAAGATATCGTTATTAAATATGAATAGGCTTTTAAGTTAGGAATATTTAACCACAGAGCAACCAGAGCAACCAGAGGATATTAGGAAAAATCCGAGAATTGATAGATTTTTTTGCTAAAATAGCACTTAGTAACAGAGCAAATTCGAGCATTACATTTAATTTAATTCACTCTGGTTGCTCTGGTTACTCTGGTTACTCTGTGGTTAAATGCCACCCTTAAAAACAACTATTTCATAAAAGCAATGAAAGAAATTCATATCGGCTGCGCTTCACTCAACCAAACGCCACTAGACTGGTCACATAATCTCGAGAACATTCAAAATGCGATCGAAAAATCTATCGACCATAATCTCGAAATACTCTGCCTGCCTGAAATGGCGCTAACCGGTTACAACTGCGAAGACATGTTTTTAGCTGACTGGATTATCGATCAGGCAAATTGTCTATTAGAAAAGATCGCCGATCAAAACTACAATATCACCTTAATAGTAGGGCATCCTTTTAAATATGACGATACGTTATATAACTGCGCTTCAGTTATCGCGAATGGGGAAATTAAGGGAATCGTTCCCAAACGTCATCTTGCAAAACAAGAACTATATTACGAACCTAGATGGTTTTCCGCATGGAGCGGCGGAAATTCACGAGTCAAAATCGCGAACAAAGAAGTCCCGTTTGGCGACCTGACTTTCACGCAGTCAAATTTTAAGT
>CAYYIQ010000165.1:0-7785 GCA_964472005.1 uncultured Bdellovibrionales bacterium
TAAATTGGTTGAATATGTATATTCAGTTACAGATCGCGCATTTTTCACTAATCACTTAATTGATTTCAAGCTTGCGGAAGGGGCAAATGTTGAGCATTCTCGTGTCCAGTGCGACAATGAAAACTCAATTCAAGCTTCTACGATCGTATCTCATCAAATAGGGAAAAGTATTTTTAAAACGATTTCTCTTAATTTTGGATCAAAGCTAACCAGAAACGAAGTCTATCCAAGTATCCATTCGAGTAATTCTGAGACATGGTTGATAGGTGCAAATATTCTTTCAGGTTCGCAACATGTCGATAATTTTACAGTTATTGAACATGTCGCCGACAACTGTGAAAGTCATGAACTTTATAAAGGAATGTACGGCGGAAAATCAAAAGGTGTTTTTTCAGGTACAATTATCGTGAGAGAGACTGCTCAAAAAACAAATGCATATCAGTCTAATGCGAGTTTACTCTGTTCAGAAGATTCTGAAAGTTATTCAAGACCTCAGCTAAAGATTTGGGCAGATGATGTTAAGTGTAGTCATGGCGCAACAGTTGGGCAGCTTGATGATGATGCATTGTTCTATCTTCGCTCTAGGGGGATTCCAGAGAATGAAGCCCGAGTGATGTTAACTAGAGCATACGTTTCCGAAGTTTTTTCTCATATTTCAGACGAGACCTTGAAAACTAATGTCGAGCGCTTGCTTGAGGAAAAACTTAAGGCTCTCCTTTAATCAGAGCTCTCGAGTGAAAGACCGAAATGGGTTGATTTTAAGACGCTTGAAGAAGGCCTACGGGGAACCAAAAACCGAACTTAACTATAATAATAGTTTTGAACTATTAATTTCTGTCATGTTGTCTGCGCAATCTACGGATAAAAAGGTTAATGAAGTTACTCCAGTTCTTTTTGGACGTTTCCCTGAAATACCCATTTTGGCCGAGGCAAAAGTTTCAGATATAGAAAAGATCATTCGAGAAGTTAACTATCATAAAACCAAAGCACGTCACCTTGTTTTAACCTCACAAATTTTAAGAGATAGGTTTTCTTCGGAAATTCCTCGAACGCACGACGACCTGTTGACGTTACCTGGTGTCGGCAACAAAACAGCAAATGTTGTCTTGTCCGAGCTCAAAATTGATTATGCTCTCCCAGTGGATACGCATGTTTTTAGAGTCTCAAAAAGGTTAGGACTCGCATTCTCTGACAACCGAGATAAGGTTGAAAAAGAATTATGCGAACAGTTTCCTAAAAAACGCTGGCACGAATTGCATCACTGGTTGATCTTCCATGGGAGAAGGGTGTGTAATGCTAGGAATCCAAAGTGCAGCGAATGTACGCTGAGTGATATTTGTCCAACAGCACTAGATTACTCAGAGTCTGGTTCTACTTAAGTATAAGGCTGTTAAGCTTGTAGTTCACTTAGGAAACTATGAATAAACGACCAAAAAAATCGCAATTGTGTAGTAAGTCATCATATTATTAGTAGAAATGAGGAATTTATATAAATTCTATCTAGCTGAATGAAGATATAAAAATTTAACTGAGAAAAATAAATATGTTTTTAGGTCCACAGAAACTAAGAGAAGCCTTGTCAGATCGAAGAATAGTTGTTGAAGACTCTTTCGCTTCTGCGTTGAAGGGGATGACGATAGACGTGAGGCTTGGAAAGTCAATACTCGTGCCAAAACTTAGCACTCCTCTCCGGCTTTTCGAAAGTGAAGATCAAATTGAATGGGAAAAAATTGATTTACTTCCGGCTATCAAAGCTAATAGTGGAAAGGGTTATGTTTTAAAACAAAACACTCTAATACTTGGTCATACCGAAGAAAAAATATCATTAGATAAAATGTTTATGGCATTTATCAATTCTCGAAGTACTGCTGCAAGAATAGGTCTAATTCCGCACCATGCAGCACCTCTGATTAACCCAGGTCATGGTACGTTGGCAGACGGCGTTAAAAATCCGAGGAGTATTACATTAGAAATTTCGACTTCCTTACCTTGTGGGATTGAGCTTTTATCAGGGATGATTATCGCACAGCTAAAATTTGCAATTACAACTGATAGCTTAGATCAACCCTACGATGCTAGGCCTGGCGCAAGTTATGGAACAGATCATGGACAAATGATACCCAAATGGTCCTCACTATTGCCTAGTGTAAAGGCAGTCGAAGGAGATCTCGCCGTAATACTAGGGTTAACGGGTCATTCAACAAAGTCTTAAAGTTAAATCGTGTTTTATGGGTACTAAGTTCTAAGACTAGCGTTCCATCGAAAATTTTTAAGGATAGAACTGTAAATATGAGATCTATTCTAAATCTAACTTCAGAGCCTCTGTGCCCGCAGTGCTAAGGCGTCTTTCTTTTTATGTTGCTTATGAGCGCCTGAATTAAAAGATCCGTTCTAGGTCTTCTGGGATCGCCCTTCTGGCGGGTTTAGAAAGCGGCAGAGTAAGGAAAAAACTACTTCCTTGGCCCTCAATGCTTTTCGCATGAACTTCACCACCTAATTTTTCAAGGATTTTCTTTACGCAGGCCAATCCGACTCCACTACCTTCGATGTCAGCGCCATGGGCTCGTCGATATGGTCTGAAAATTTCAGCTGTTTTATGTTCGGGTATACCAAGTCCGTTATCACGAACTTCAATTTCTACTAGGTGAGGCGGAAGTAACCGAAAAAATATTTGGATATGTAGGCTACGACTTTTTTCCCGATATTTTATCGCATTTCCAATCAAGTTTGAAAAAACTTGATATATTCGGATAGGATCTCCCCTGACGGTTGGCATGTCATTTGGGATCGTAAATTTAGCATCAAGCCCTTTAAGCTGCTCCTTATAGTCGGATAAAACTTGAGACATCGTTTCGTTTAGAGATAGGTCGGTTTGCGATTCATTGGAATTTGAAAGCGCAGAATACTCCAGTACGCTGGCAACTAACTTATCTAATCTTTTAGCTGCGTCAGTTATAAATGTTAAGAGTTCAACAGCCTCATCTGGTAAACTATCAGTGTAGTCATCTCGTAACGCATCAGCCATTCCATGAATGGTGAATATTGGTGCTTTAAGGTCATGAGATACCATATAGGCGAAGTCATTTAGATCTTGATTTTGTTCTTCGATTTGTTTCTGATAATTGATTGAATCCGTAACATCGATGGTAATAGCCATAACCGAATCAACTTCCCCAGTATAATTTATAATTGGAACCATCCTGCTTTCAAGCCAGAGCGTTAATCCACTTTGATGTTTTATGCGAAATCTTACAAGTGAGTCTTCGCCAAGATGGCTCACAAGGCGTGCTCGTTTATATCTCTGCCAATCTTCTTCTAAAATAATATTTTTAAAAAAATCATCTTTTACATTTTCACTTCCGGTTAGTTCAATCGCATTGGTTTGAAGTTGTTGATTTGTGTAGCCAGTTAAGACTTGAATGTAAGGACTGCAAAATTTAATGTCACCGTCCTCGCCATATAAGATAACAGCCGCAGCAACATTGTTTAGAACAAGGTCTAATTCCGCTTTAACTCGATTTAACTCTTCTTCTGGGCCAATGGCGGCATTTTCAGCTAATTTGTAGAGTGAGTCGATTGCTGGAATTCCTGTTTTAATTTCGTGATTTTCGGTGTTGTCACGATGATATTCTCTAATTACTTCACTGGCTTCTTCTAAGTGTAGTTTCGCAATTTCTAAGCCAGATGAAAACTTCAATCCAGTTGCTAGTGAACCTAGAAAGAATGATAGCAGCGAAAACGAAAGTAGTAAGGCCAACAGCATCAGTGACGTCTGGAAGTAGGCGATAATAATTGCTCCGCCAATGATTATTGTCAGCAAAATAAAAAACAAAAGTTTACTTGCTGATAGCGAAACAAGTGCTAATGTCTCACCAATAAAGCTAGATGTAGGAACCTCCTTTTCAAGAGTTTCGGATTCACTTTGTAAGATATCAAATTCCAATATTTTAACTTCCTCCCATGCTATAGAGGGATATTTCAGATTCGAACAGTCGAGAAACAGTTTTTTCAATATTTTCTAGATCAGACTCGGATATCTGAAGTTGATTTAAGATTGCTGTTTTTTCAATCTGACATTTGGTGCCAAATGCACTGTGAGAACTATTGTGTCCCAGTCTGTTGGCGTGGGCAATCGTGTCAGCGCATTTTACAAGCATAGCAGGACTTGTCTTTTTACCAAGTTCGTTTGGATTATCGGGCCATCTATGGTGGTGGAAAGTTATTGCTCTTCGGACTGATTCAGGAAACGACCATTTTTCTGCTAACCATTTACCTAGCTCAATATGGGTAAGGTCAAATCCTTCTTCTTCTAAAACTACTGACCCTCGGGAGCTGTTTAGGAAAACCTGCATTAACTTTTCGTATTTTGGCGTCGATCTTTGAAGCATTATGAGTTTTCCAACGTCATGCAGAAGGCCACAAAGAAATGCTTCACCTTCTGGAATGTTTGTGTACATTGAAAGATGTTTCGTTGTGAGAGCGGTTGCGACAGAGTTGCCCCAAATGACATTTCGCATTTTCGAATTGCCTTTAAGTAGGCTCTTTAACATTGCAGCAGAAAGTAGACATTTTATTTCATTTAGACCGATGTTGGCTACTGCACGAGAGATGTCTTTTGCCTGATCGCCTCTCCTGAAATAGACAGAGTTCGCTATCTTCATTATTCGCGCTGACAGGACTTCATCAGATTCAATGATTTTTACAAAATCATCTAAGGTAGACTTCGGATCACAAGAAAGTTGGAAAGCTTTTGCTGCTTGAACAGGCATACTTTCTAAACGTCGAAGTCCTAGAGTCTCCGTAATTCTTATTTCATCTGCTCGAGAAGTTTTCGCAAGTGAACTAGAACTCGTTTTGTTCTTTGATTTAGAATTGAAAATTTGACCGAAGAGTCCCATAGAGAATGAATTTGGGTAATAGTGATAGGATGCAAGAATACTTCTAAAAGATTGATTTAATATTCAGAAAAAATGGGTTTGTTAAGGAGCTAAGTGGCTGTATCTGAAGACTATTAAGGAATGGTGGGATTTAGCCTTTGTAGAGCGAATTTTTCTGTATGAACTCTCTTATAGCACTGTGGGGCTCGATCGACTTTTCTCTAACAAAAGTAGCCGAGTACCCATCAATTAAGGGTAGTACAATAAACGGCACCCCAAATTCTTCCCAGTCCATCCATTTTGATGCCGAATCAATTAAATCTTCACCGATCGCCCAAAAAAGGTTAGTTACATCTTGTTCGCCTAAAGTTTTTAATACGTCGACCGCATACGTGTACGGTGTGGTTATTATTTTCACTTGCGTATTTTTTGATTCCGATAAAATAGTTTCGTCGTTAATTAATTCGTAGCTGATGTTCTCCGCCGCAAGAGTTAACGAAATCATTTCAATCCTCATTTCAAGAGGAGAGGGGTTTGTCATCTTCCATGGATTTTGGTGAGTGGGTGCTAGGTAGACTGAATTTGAAATTTCTATAAGTTTTTTTATATCGATAATATGACCTTGATGTATTGGGTCGAAGGTGCCACCAAAAACAATCGAAACGTCCGAGTAGTTCGGGATCTTTTTAAAACTTTCGAGAGTGTAAAATTTTTCCATTTCAATTTGTAATTAGAGGGATAGCGTAGAGTGAGTGAATCAGCCTACTAAAGCTAAGTGGCATTACTCTAGTGTGTTCAGCTAGTCCAGTGTCTTTCGTCAATTTATCAGCCAGCTTCAATGTGTCAAGAATGAGTGGACGTTCAATAAGTGTCTTACTTTTTCTATCCTACCGCTTAGAATTCGATTTATAAAAAACTATATTGACGAAGGTGCATGCTTTTATTAACTCGGCTTTACTAGCTGTTTCTTGGTAAGGAGTAATACTCAGACTTTAAATATTCTTTAATGGCTTTCGGGAAGAGTTGATGTTCAACCTGCAAAACCTTTTTGGCAAGAGACTCCGCGGTATCGTTTTCATCTACAGGTATTTCTTCTTGAAGTATAACGGGCCCCTCGTCGTAATTTTCGGTCACAAGGTGAACCGTTGCGCCAGATAGTTTTTCATTATGGCTAATCACGCTTTTATGAACGTTGATCCCATACATGCCTTTTCCCCCGTGTTTTGGGAGCAGGGAAGGGTGGATATTTAGTATCTTATGGTGGTATTTCTTGATTACCTCTAGGGGGATTTTTTTAAGATATCCAGCAAGGATTATGAAATCCGGGTTTAATTTTTGTAGTAATTCAGTAAGTGTTTCGTCCCTGAGGCTGGAATTTTCATTTGGTAAAATAAAAGTTTCTATTTCCCACTGTTTTGCCGTAGTTAAGGCTTTTGCAGTTGAAACGTTGGAAATAATGGCTAGTGGATTTGCGTTAAGTTCTTGATTTTTAATGGAATTTAGGATTGAGAGCATGTTCGAACCCGCCCCAGAACAGAGGCAGACAAAGCTTGGTATATCCCTATCTAAATTATCTGTTAAAGATTTGTTTGCCAGTTTGTCTTTCAAGATTTGCAATTCCTAGAGAAATTAGTTATTACCGTGCCCAAATTTTAATAAGTTTCATAGTTTATTTTTGAATAAAGGCCAATACTGATGGCGTTTTTAGCCGAAGAAAAGACAAATATAGTCACAAAATATCAAACACACGCTAGTGATACTGGTTCAACGCGGGTTCAAGTCGCATTGATCACAGAAAGACTGGCTTACTTACAAGATCATTTTAAGAAGAATCCGAAGGACCATCATAGTCGTCGAGGCCTTTTGAAAATGGTTGGTCAGAGAAAACGTCTGCTTGAGTACCTAAAAAATGTAGATCTCAATGGATATCGTTCATTGATTGAAGAACTAGGCTTGCGTAAGTAGTCTAACTTCATTATTATCTCTATTATATTTTGGGTGTTCGAGGTACTTTGAACACCCAGAGTAAATATTGTTTAAGATTTTGAATACACTTTGAGTAGGAATCTTGTGATTGATGTTTAAGCATTTCAATTACTGTTGCATGAAATAGAATGTTTTCTATTTCACGGAACAGTATTTGCTTTCAGTCTGAGAAAGTCCACATCTTGAAGTTTTCATTTTTCCAGTTCCTATCTTAGATATTGGTTAAGTCGAAATCTCGTATTCTGCCTTTCGTAATACTCACAGTATTGCATCGGCTCTAAATCTTAAATTATCACATACAAATCGATTCCATTTTAAAAGTACCTTTATCTTGGACAAATAATTGGAAAACAAAATATGAGTGAATTATCACTAAACCCTTCGTTGCGTAAAAAAGTCGAGATTGACTTTCATGGCTCTAAATATGGGATGGAAACTGGTTGGTGGGCGAAACAAGCTGACGGCGCGGTTATCTTAACCCAAGGCGAAACAATGGTTATGGCAACTGTTTGTAGTGGCCCGTCTAGACCTGGAACTGACTTTTTCCCATTGGTCGTTGATTATCAAGAAAAACAATACGCTGCCGGTAAAATTCCAGGTGGTTACCTAAAAAGAGAAGCAAGACCATCGGAATATGAAATTTTGGTATGTCGGCTAACGGATAGACCTATTCGACCATTGTTCCCAGATGGATACAGAGATGAAGTTCAGGTTATTATAAATGTTCTATCTTCTGATGGAGTATACAATCCTGATGTTTTAGCCGTTACAGCCGCAAGTGCAGCATTACATGTTTCGTCATTGCCATTTCAAGGGCCAATTGCTGCGGTTAGAGTTGGAAGAGTTGACGGTCAGTTTGTAATTAACCCAACTCCTGAAATGACTGAAATGAGCGAAATCAATATCGTTGTCGCAGCAAAGA
>CAYYIQ010000166.1:0-7724 GCA_964472005.1 uncultured Bdellovibrionales bacterium
GCAAAGAAAAGAGTAAGTAGTAATGGGAAAGGAGTGGTATCAGCGATGGTTTAATGAATATTATTCATTACTTTATCCAAAAAGAAACGACGAGGAAGCTAAGTCTCAAGTCGAAGCGGTTGTGGAGATGTTTGGATCGGGGGGAAGTTGTCTGGATATTGCCTGTGGTTCTGGGCGGCATCTTTTTCATCTTTCACGATACTTTAAAAGGTCGGTTGGATTAGATCTGTCTGCCGAATTAATTAAGATAGGGACAACAGAAGGCAATTTTCGAAATTCAGAAGTATTTCAGGCTGATATGAGAGTACCTCCATTTACGGAAAAATTTGATCTAGTAACAAATTTTTTTAATGGCTTTGGATACTTTAGAACAGATCTTGAACATCAAGATCTACTTTGTAAATGGTCAAATCTTGTTGCAGAGAATGGGATCTTGATGATTGATTATCTTAATAAGGATCGTGTTATTAAAAATCTTGTTCCAAGGACAGTGAGAGAGGTCAATGGCCATAAGATGGAAGAGGTTAGGTCATTAAGTGAAGATAGTCTGAGAGTTGAGAAATCCATCCTTATTTGTGGGCCAAGGGGCAGCCACGAGTTTAAGGAATCAGTAAGGATGTATGATCATAATGAAATGAAAGAGATGCTAGTTAATTGTAAGTATCGTAATATCCGCACCTTCGGAGATTTTTCTTGGAGTGAGTTTTTGCCAAGTATTTCAGAAAGACTAATTTTGGTCGCAAAAAAATAAATGCAGCTGTCCTAACGTCGATAGGACTAAGGCTTGTATTTATATTCTCTTATTTAATCGGTGCTTAATTATGGAAACTCTTGGTGCTAAAAGCTAAGGCTATTATTCCTAGATTTGGTCAGAGCTTCCTTGTCTTTGTGGTCTTCAAGCCCATCCTCAAGAGTCTTCCTCTGAATTTATCACGTTAGTATTATTGAAGATTAATTTGATTTGTTCCTTGTCGTATCTTTGTTGTTCTTAATCTGGAAGTTGAATTGACTATTGGTACAATGCAGCGCATTATTCCACGAAATATTTATATTATAGGAGTACCCCACTAGATGCCTTCATTCACCACTAAAATTCATGGGTTAAAATCGCAGTTTCTAAATACTATCGTGTTTTTAGCCGTTCTAACCTCTCCGTTAATTAGCTCCGCTACAGGAATAAATTTCGTTTTCAATTTCACTGATGCCGCAGGGACGGGATTTAATGATGCTGCTTCCGGTGCGGCTAGGCAGAATGCGATGATTACTGCTGGAAATCTATTTTCAAATATGTTCAGCACTCATTTTAGTAACATGGGAACTGTTGTTTTAGATGCAACTGCGTCTGACGATCCATTAGGTAGCACATTAGCTTCTGCTGGAAGTGAGTATGTACTTGGCACAGGCCCAGGTTTTAATGATCAAGATGTTGTACGAGGAATTCTTGTAGATGGAGTAGATCTGAATGGAGCTGCTGCAGATGGAAGTGTTAACGTTAATTTTGGGCAGCCTTGGCAATTAGATCCGAATGCTACAGTCCTCGGAACCGAATTCGATTTTTTTGCAGCGGTTTTTCACGAATTAACTCACGCGCTTGGATTCTCTTCTAATATTCAAAAAAACGGTGAAGATGCTTATGGAAATAAGACCGCAGGTAGTTGGGGCTTTTTTGATAAGTTTATCACCGACGTAAATGGCGACGATATGGTTGACCCAACGTCATTTGATATTAATCAGGCGTTTTGGGATACGGCTAGTATTGGTGGGTCTTCTCCTTCAGCTGGTCTGTTTTTTGATGGCGCAAATGCTAAGGCTGCAAATGGCGGAAATAGTGTTGGGATCTTCTCACCGACAATTTGGAATGATGGAAGTAGCGGATCACATTTGGATACCGATAATCCAGTGTATTCTGCGATGATGATGAAACATGATCGAGATTACGGTTCTGAATCTCGGACATATAGTGGAATCGAAGTCGGTATTTTACTAGACCTTGGTTATTCAGCTGCGACTTCAACTCCTGTGCCAGAACCTGAAACCTATTTGCTGCTATTGGTTGGTTTAATGTTAATCGCTAAATTTCAACCGCGGTTTGCAGGCATTCCAACAAGCAGTAAATTCTAGTTTTGATAAAATTTCTTAATCGAATAGAAAAAATTGTTATCTCCGTTGTCGTTACATTCTTACTTTCAAATAATGTAATGGCAGCGGATTCAAAACTTTCCGGAAACGGCCCTTCTCTTAAGTACCATCTCGCGGACGTGAGTGTTGAGCTCACCCACATCACAGACAAATTAAAAAGAATTGCTACTAAGATAAAATTGGTGTCCACTGATGAGGCCGTGATTAATGCGGGCGAACAGGAAGATTTTAGAATTGTAGCTGTAGGAGATAAGGAGTTTATAGGCTTGATAAAAAGTTTATACCAGATAAACTTTTTCTTTATGCCTGAAATTTATAACCGTCGATATTCGGTTGTGCTTAATGAAGATCGATCGATTTCAACTTCAGCGTTGCATCTGAAGGACAGGGTCTCCTCCACGATTTGTTTTCTTGAAAAGGAATATCGAAAGTGCGTTACCTTTGACGAACAGAGCTCTAAAGAACTTAATGACATCGCAGACGTTATTAAGAGACTTTCACGCAAAAAATAAAATTAGAAAACGTTGCCTTACAAACCGCTAGCCCTAATTTTTTACATTCTAAAGTGCCCGTGATAGTTCTAACGGTGCGTTAGATTTGAGTTGCGGTTACTATCTTGCGTCGTTTTACGCTTGGTTCTATCGAATAAGACAGTGAGGTTAAGCTTCTTTGAGATTATTTCTAGCTAGAGAATATCAATATTTTCCACCGCAAGCGCTGTAGCGAAAGTATTGATTAAGAATAAACTAATTAAAGGTAGAAATATGAAATTATTTGATACGTTAATGTCTAAGATATTTGGAAATTCTAAGGTTGAAGCAAAGATAGAGAGTGTACCAACAGTGGAGTCGCAAACAGCAACGACCGTAAATACCCAAACTGTTCAAATGACAGCGGTAGACGTCGATAAAGTTTTATCAGGAATGGCTGGCAAAAATAAAGAAAAGTTAAATTGGAAAACTTCAATTGTAGATTTAATGAAGTTAGTTGAAATGGACAGTAGTCTGTCATCTAGAAAGGAATTGGCATCTGAAATGTCATTTGATGGAGATATGAATGACTCGGCAACTATGAATGTCTGGTTGCATAAACAAGTGATGATGAAGATCGCTGAAAATGGCGGAATTCTTCCAGAGGAGATGCGGAGCTAGTTTTGTACTTTTCGTAGCTTGTAGAGAGACAAATTTAAAATATAAATCAATACTAATATTTTGATCGAGGTGTGAAATGGATTTAACAAAATTAGCAGAATCGTTATTTGAAGGTGAAAACGCAGAAGTTTTAAAAACTTTACAGAGTTCGACTGGGGTGAGTTCGGATCAATTGGGGGGATTGCTGTCTCAGTTTCTTCCTAAGATTACCGAAGCAATTCAAGGGAATTTTTTGAGCGGCAATTTAATCCCAAGTTTAATGTCGTTGGCAGCAAGCGTTGATGTTTCAAGTTTGTCTGAAAATCCTTCTGAGATTTTAAATGATAAAAATACAAAAACAGGAAATGATATTCTTAGTTTAATTTTTGGGGGCGATGAAAAAGTGCAGGAGTTGAACTCGACTCTTTCAGCGACGTCCTCAATTAGTACAAGTTCATTGTCAAGTTTGCTTCCGGCATTATCTACAGCAGTTATTGGGATTGTTATGAGTAATCAGGGAGGAGGGCTTGGTTCTTTGGTCTCGTCAATGTTTGGTCAGGATAGTCAAGGCGGAAGCATCAATCCAGCTTCAGCTGGTGGTTTGATGGATATGGCCAAAAGCTTCCTTGATAAAGATGGCGACGGTTCTATTATGGATGATGTTTTCTCGGGACTTACTAAAAAGTAACTATTAGGACGATCCCGTTGCTCGACTTTTTGTGTTTTGCAGTTCTGAGCTGTTCTCTGATTTAAGGGATAGCTTTTTTGTTTACGCTATTGGTTTAGAACTGTACGCCTTCTCTAAGAAATATATTGCACCATATTAGTGCTTCTTATTGTGAGGGTTGTGAAGTTCTTGCTTAAGGCACATCTTCGTCACTAAGTGTGGTAAAACACTCGGTTTTAAGTTCTCTAAGAGCTTTAAGATTCTCGAGGCAAATTTTCTAATCTTTACGGAGGCGGTACTTCGTGATTAAGTATTGATGGTAACATCTTGATTTTATTCATTAATGGTGGCTTCCGCCTTGTTCCTTCTCGGTGTTATTTGGTGAAGAAGCAGGAGTTGTTTAATTTTAGAGACTGTGGATGGGGCCCTCTCCATGAACGAACTTTAATCTTTTTTTGTCGTGTCGGATCTAATGTTAAATTTCCCCGCTTTTTTAACCGCACTTATTACGTCCCGGGAGTCATAAGTTTCAAAGTATTTATCTGCTTAAAAAGGGTTACTTTTTGTTTGGAGGTGTTTAAAAGATTCAAGTTGATAAGGCTGGGTATCCAAAGTTCCAAAAAATTAAGAATCAAAATAAGTTCAGTAACTATTGGTGTTTATACCCATCTTAGTATAAATTTCCGAAAGGGGTATTTATGCTAAGATGGGTGCGTTTGCATGCTTCCCATGCAGTTTTTTATGATACTTTGCTATAAGCCAATGTATTGGAGAACGAATAGCCGATTTTTTTACGCCTTAAGTACTTTCAGTCTGCAAGTACTTGAAAAATTAGAATTTTTATTTAGTAAATAGAATATAGATAATTAGAAAAGTAACTATGGCTCGAAACGCTCAGCTCAGATCACAAGGTAGATATTCAAGTTCTAGGCAGTACTCAAATGAATCGTCACAATCAGGTAACTTTGACGAAAGTAATCTAAAATATTCAGAGACCAAAGGGAATATGAAATTAACGACCAAGCAACTTGCTATTTTTTGGGCGGGTAGTTTCGCTTTTATTTTAATTGCATTTTATTTGGGATTTGTGGCGGGAAAGCGAGAAGGTGCGATCTCAGTTTTAGATCAAGCTGGAGAGCAAATGGTTCGTTTAGAGCTCCATACACCGAGAGAGCCATATCCAAGAGCTTCAGAAATCGGATCAGACGAAGGCTTTAGGGAGCTGGATACGAAGGGATCGCTTGCTACAAAAAAAGATCGTGAAGCAAATCGAGCTGTAGAAAAGGAACCTGCAAAGATAGATTTCACAGGCAGCACTTTGAATCCTAATAATTCTCAAGTTGCGGTACCTGTTAAGCGAGACGCTAAGTCGAAAGAAAATTTAAAAGAAGAGAATAAGCAAAAATTTGAAGAAATTTATCGTGGTAAAAACTTATTTGCTCCACCTCCTTCTAAGGAGCAGGAATCAAAAACTGAAACAGCAGTCAGAGTTGTTGAGCCAGTTAAAGAAGAAGTAAAAGTTCCTGTAAAGGAAGCGCCGAAAGCGACAGTTGAAAGTTTACGACCGAAGCGAGGGTGGTATGTTCAAATTGCTGCAGCTACCTCCGAAAAAGACGGGTTGAGCTATTATAATAAAATTGTTGATAAGGGATATTTAGGTGGTCTTGAGCCAGCATCGATCAAAAATCGATCTTTTTTTCGGGTGCTAGTTGGTCCTTTCCCGGATCAAAATACCGCAATGTCAAAACGCCAGGAACTAAAGCAAGCCGTCGGGAGCTCGGGTGAGCCATTTATTAGGCAAGTTCAGTAAATGTTAAAGTAACAAAGTTGTTGTGCCAGTGACCAATAATTCAGCATCTCCTGCATTCTCGTATTTCGCCAAGAGTGATGTTGGTCGAAAGCGGAAAGACAACCAAGATAACTTTGGGATTATTAACAAAGGTAAATGGTTGCTTGCTGTTGTTTGTGATGGGATGGGCGGTGCTTTGGGTGGAGATATCGCTTCTGAGATTGCTGTAAGTGTTATTATTGAAGCCTTTAAAGAACGCGAGAACTCCCCTACAATCGAGGAACTACGGAATGTTGTTCTTGATGCTAATAAGAAAATTTTTAATTTCGGTATTGAGAACCCTTCCAAAAAAGGTCTCGGAACAACTTTAAGTCTTGTTTTACTCGATCGGAATGGCCTAAGTCTTGTTCATGTCGGAGATTCAAGAGTGATGCTTTTGAACTCTGGTGTTGTGCGTCAATTAACAATTGATCACACCTGGGCTAATGAACTGAAAGCTTCAGGTGAATTGCAAGACGAGCTAAAAGATTCTTCTCCGATGTCTCATATGCTAACGAGGAGTTTGGGGGTTTCGAAAGATTTGATTGTTGATTGCAGCGGGCCAATTGATTTTGAAAAAGGTGATCAACTCGTTCTTTGTTCTGACGGATTACATAATTATATATCTGGAAATGAGTTATTACCTTTCTTAAAAAAACAGGACGGACCTAGTTTTAATAAGAACCTTGTTGTCAGTTTGATTGACTCGGCTTTACAAGCCGGGGGAGCTGATAACGTTACCGTTATTTCGATTTCAATTCTGTCTGAGAAAGAGGCTTTCGGCTCTCAGAAGGATAGAGATGTCGTAGAGTCAGGTAGAAAGGCTCTGAATGATCAATCGAATAATTCTTTGGTTACTAAAGAAAATGAAAATGATTATTTTAATATTAGCCACGAACAAATTGCATCCCGCCCAACCTTAGATCATAAATCAGCGGAAAATAGTTCTCCCTTTTTCTCTTTTTTATTTGGTGTTCTTTTTGCAGCATTTGTCGGTGTGTTTGTTTGGTTCATTCGGCCGGGAAGCGCCCCACAAGATTTAACTAACAATACTCTGAGTTATCAAAATGCCGCGATCAGTAAACTTTTAGCGAACGGATTTAACCAAGATTCTGCGATTGTTTACGATCCGAAGTTTTCAATTAGTTTAACAGAATATTTTAAGTATCTGAAGTTAAAAGAAGAGCAAATTTTAGTTCCTCCAAGAACTTCCGTGGACTTTTTGGGCGAAAAAAATTTAGGAGAGTTTGATCAGCCGAATCGCCCGATAGTTTGGGAAAATGAAGCCAGACGAGTTGGAATTATAAAACGAAATTTAGATAGGTCTTTTGATGAGTTCGAAGAAAATCCCGAGATAAGTATTAGCCTTAGTCAGAAACTCCCGGGAGAAGACGATCAATCAAAGATATACAGTCAGAATGAAAAGGCAGTTTTACGAGAACAAATATTTGATCAGAATGAAAAGCTTGTTCAATTAAACTTAACTTCTAAGGAGGAGGTTGATAGTTATGTAACTAAGCTAAAGGAACTTGATTCTCAGATTTCCAGCGAACTGGAAGAAGCCGAACGGTTTGAGGATAGCGTACTAAGTCGTAAAAAATCACTGATCAGAATGAAAGAGGTTTTTAAAAGTAGCTCTTCGCAGGCGAGGGAGCAACTGGCCGCAAGACTGTTACATTACGACCCTTCATTTGAGCCGATGATACGTAGGATTAGATTACTACGTGAATCGAGGGATTATTATGCGAATTTAGTAAATAAGGTTACTAGTTCTGAAGACGTAATTTTAAAATTAACTTCCAGTCAAAGAGAGTTGGCTCAAGTGGAAGAAAACTTTGAAGCAGACTTGAAGAGAGTACTTTTGATAATCGAAAATGAATTCGCTGGATATATTGCAGGCGTCGTTTTTACTAAAAAACTTTTAAATCATGGCTTTTCCAAACACTGGAACCGTAACAGG
>CAYYIQ010000167.1:0-7659 GCA_964472005.1 uncultured Bdellovibrionales bacterium
CTTAGTTCGAACTTGGAAGACCTTAGCTCTAAGTAGTCAAGCAACTATAAACTGCTACTATTTTTAGCCAAAATTATCAAGTTCGTACTGAACGGCTGACGATATTCGATACGCTACTCTTTATATTTGGCAATCACCTTGAAAGTTTGATATCTTAAATTTATCATCGACTCTTTATCATCGACTGACCCTTAGTCACCGGATTGATTAGCTAAACATCTTTAAGCACAAACCCACTTGTGCTTAAAGCTATTCAAAAGGTTATGAGAGGTCTCAAATGGATGAGATAGAGTACGAGTATTACACTCTAGGTAGCGAACCTGGCGTAACTCCTGAACTGAGAGACTTTGTCTGGGAATGCGAAACCGAAGTTAGAGAATGTTTCCTTCGATTAAAGGCGAAAGGTTTAATTAGTTCGCTTGGTTTTCGTGATTTTCTTGTGTATTACGAGGCTGTTTACCAGACACTGGTATTTCTACCAATATCTTACGCGATTGAAATTCTTGATCGAGCAAACTTTGATCTTAAACCCTACCCTTATTTGACCCAACCGCCTGTAGTCGTACCAAACGAAGCATTCGTTGATAAAGTCCTCGAGTTCCGTTTTCAGAGAATGAAAGCGGGAAACCTGTCGCCTAAAGTTTCCGGATTCAGCATACAAATCGCCGTTGATAGACTAGTTGTCGATAATACGTATGGATTCATCAAAGTAGGATCTTATGGAAAAGATGGCTCTCCTGTTTCTGGTAAAATTGTCGACTTTACAACGGCTGTTACACTTGAGATGGAGAAGTTGATCGCCGAAAATATTGCTCGTTCTAGCAAAGCCGCAGAGAAGACGCAGAATTTGAGAAAAGCTTTCTTTGAACACGTATCTAAGATTCGTAATTTTGGTATTTTCCATCTTGCAAGGGCTCAAGGCGATAGCGAGGAAAACTGTCTTGGTTACTTTTTATGCGATCAAGTCGACTTTTCAAGAGTTCCAATCGCCTACCCCACCGAATTTCGGCAACAAAAAATCTACGACTTCAAAACTTCATTTTCTTACGCAAAAGAATTAGGGTCGTTAAAATCTGACAGTGCGATGAAAACTATCGCCTATCAATATTTAACGGTTGTGCATGGTGCAACTAATCTCTTAGGAGAACCATTATTTTCTCATGTAAAAACCTCATTGAAGGCCGCCACAAGAGAAAAAAGTAGGCTAATTCGAAATTATCTTGCAGATCCAGTAAAACGGCAAACGCCATTAGACATTCGATCTGTTAGTTTGGAAATACAACTTTGTAAGTATATTCTAAAATCTCTTCATGTTCACAAGGAAAGGTTATTAACGAAGATTGATATAATCACCTGATTGTAACTACATTAAGGTGAAATATTTTTACTTAATTTTATTTTAGAATAGCTTTTTGCTTAACAGTGGGCATTTATCAACGTCGTACAAAATGCCTTTATTGCCGTGTTGAAATCGTGGGGATATAAACCGATAAAAAAACACATTTTCTAAGTTTTACTTTAGGGTTAACTTTTTTGACTATCTTCAAAAATCTTCATTACTGTTACAATATCCTGTTTTTTCGACTTTAAGTCTCGAAATAACTTACCTGCATCTTGCGGTGGCACTTGAGCGTTTGCAATCCTTGTCATCATAGCTTTAATAGAATAGACCATTACGCCTCTAAAGTATTTCTGATGAAGGGCTTCACAAGCGTCTTTAACCTTCATATTCGATACATCTAGGTATCCTGTTTTTTTCATTTTTGGAATCACAGGACACTCGAATATCGCCTTTTCTACTGGAACTGCAGTTCCCAAGTTAAGGTCAAGCTGCCAGGCCTTTGCTGAGCGAGGCGAAATCAATTTTAATAGACTCATTACTTCGTCAGACGAGAGAAGCTCGAGAACATTTGCTTTCAGCAAATTCAACTCGTTTTTTTGAGAGAGAACCTTGGCGAGATTGCTAGGATGAAACAGGTCGCACTCCAAAATATAAACGAGAGCTTGATCTTTTGAACTGATTCCAGCTTGCTGTTTACGAAATCTCACAATCCAATTGCCAACGATTGCTGAACACAGGACGTGTCTCGTAGTACCTTTTGTAAAATAGTCCTCAAGAGCTGCGTTCGAAAGATTAAACTCCTCTCCCAAAAATGTAAAGATTTGTTTTCGGTCATTTAGCTTAAAATGTGGTTTTAACTGGCGGACTAAATGAACAAACGAAACCAGGAAGATAGTGCGCAATTGAACAGCTTCTGAACCGAGAAGAAGCATTTTCTTCTTTTCTCTAGAAATAGCCATATCGGACTCCCGAAAAGAACCTTGAAAAAATCCCCACGACGATAAATTTTTTTCCAAGCTTTATCGTCGTACGGCAAACAACACTTAATAATTTAATTTCAAAGATCTAATGAGAAACAGGAGTGTAATAGTCTTATCACTTGTGTACTATTTTGGAAAACATGAGGTTTTTTCTTAAATAATGCATTTATCTTATCCTTAAAGTCCAGTTCCGCATCGGTCTAACGTGACCGTTAATTTGAACGGAAAGACCATGCCCACCAGGGTAGTATTTTCTTGTGGTAATTTCCCTTAAAGAGTGATTTTTTTCTATCTTTATCTGAGCGAAAGGTTCAAGCTCAAATGTTTTAAGTTTAAAAACTTTTGGGGAAAGAGTTCCATTGGCCTTCTTGAAGTAAACTATGTAGTCCAATACAATTTTTTGTCTTGACCTACTCAAGGACCTTACTACTAAAGTAAAATTCAGCGTATCTCCCATGTCATAAGCGTTACTAGACAATTTAAAATTTTCTAGTTCAACAAGTGGTTTCTTCGAAACGCCAATTAAAGCTAAGGCATCGCTATCTCCCTTCTTGATTAAGGTTCGAAGTGCATGTTGCTTGATCCAATTAATTTTGGTTGAATGTATCTCAGGACAAGTTTTTTCCCATTTCCGTAACGTCTGAATTACTAAATCTGGTTTAAATTTCGAAATATCATTCAAGTGATTGGCCACGCTTTTTCTTACATATAGTTCATCGTCATGTTTAAGTTTATTCAGTAGAGAAACACTTAACTCTGGCTTCTCAATAAAGACCCTGAGCTTCTGTCCCCATGGAAGCATCGGCCTTGACCCTTCGGATACCAGCCTTCTCACGTGCATATTTTCATCATTCACCCACTCTTTAAGATATTTAAGCGATTTACTACAGTCTGATATAATAAAAGGTCGAATTGCGAACTCTGATGTAAAATATTTCGTTAGTACTTTAAGTGCTGCAAATGATCTATCCAATTCGCTCGTTCCGTTGGTACTAATAAACTCTGAGATTGGCCAAAGCTCAAAGCCTGAAAGTTTTTCTGAATCAACTACCGTCATTAAAATCTGAAGAGCTTTTGAATATTTTTCAGGAAGAAAAGTATTTAGATTTTTGGCAATTAATTTAACTCTAGCTTTCAACTCCAGAGAGTCCAAGCTATTGCATTGTTCCTTAAAGTTAGCTTCTTTGAATAGTGGATAAGCTTTTTTTATTTCCGATGAAAGTTTGACAACGACTTCCTGATTAACCCAATTTTTAAACGCATTTTCATTTTCCATTGAGATATACTTTAAAGTTCTGAGAGCGACTATTTAACGTGAAATGTATACTTCCATAAGACACTATATTCACAAAAAATGTTTAGCCTAAAATTTCATATAAATAAAAAGGATCGTTCCGAAGATCGATCCTAAAACTAAAACGCCAAAATTAAAACAACAACAAAATTGGGTTTACTCGATTCGAATCTGCCGGAAAATCTCACGACCAGGTTTACACACAGGCAACCAGGACTTTGGCACTTTCCGTTTTTCCACTAGATTAAACAAATTTGCGGGGCCGCCAGGTTCAACTCCAAAGCAATCGCGTTCGTTTGCTGCGGATGTCCAAAGAATAACTGGCTTAACCGGACAAATATTAATCGGAGTCATGTCCTGAATGACAATCCCAAAATCTCCCCACCTGATCTCATAAATACCGTCATCAGAAATAAAAGAATGGTCAAGGTCTCCTGGCAAATTAGTAAACTCTTTATACGCGTCACCAACTCGCAACGGACATGGTTCCTCCTCAGGGATATGGATTCCAGCAGGGTTCTCAAACCTCGAGCGCAAATTAGCTCTTAGTGAAGGACTTTTGCCATCGACGATCCAGCGGAAGAATGGGTGAAATGTCAACATCGCCGGAGTATCGACAACGACATCACGAATACCTACCGTCATTTGCAGTTCTTCGCTAACGCCTTCCCCCAGAAGTTCATAACGAATAAAACTTGTATGAGGAAATGGAAAGTTTTGATCGAACATCTCGTGAGACAATGAAAACTCGAGAGATTTCTCATTAATATCAATCTCCCATTTCAACCAATGCTCAAAGCCATGAAGAAAAAGCCTATCGACGTCAGGATTGGAATCCACAATCGCAGCAGGATATTTCAATTCATACTTATCCCCGTTAAAAGCTAGTGTACGATTAGGCAAGCGACCAAAAATTTGAGGACAGCAAAAAAATCCACCTTTCTCGCCTAACTGAATATCTTCGGGAACGTCTCTAACGATATTTCGACCGTCGACATATAGCGCGGTAACGACTGCGCCCTGGGTAGTAACTTCCAATACAAATCGACTGCCAGAAAGCACAGTCTTGTTTAAGCCATGAACTTTCACGTTTCTTCCCAATCCAAAATGAGTAAAACAACATTAAAACCAACCGGAATTCGATATACGAGTTCATTTAAGCAGTCAAATTTGAAACTTTATTCTACGTAGTGATTGAGTCTTTAAGAAATCAAGAAGTTATCGTTTGTTCATTAAGCCAACGTTTTTCAGGAAAAAAAAACGATCCAAAACAACAGTTTGAACGGATTTCGATCGGGAAAGTTCATCGACCTTCCGAACCAGATATTTTTATCCGAAGCTCCTGAATTTGTTCACTTGACTTAAAAAAACACACTTCCTAACCAACTGTAACAACTAGGCAAATTTAAGCATCAAATTTTACCACTGAATTCCCGCATCATTCATTTAACAAATTGAATCATAAAATAGTCGTATACCTAACTTTATTTATAATAATTGAACAAACGTTCGTTTTTACAGTAAATCGTCATGAAAATCTTCAATAAATTAGCCCTCATCCTTAGCTCTGTCTTTCTCACCGCTACATTGGTGAGCGCGGGACCAGAAATATTTTCACCAGAAGATTTCGGTCCAGCAATATGTGTCGGATGTTGTGATGATAACGGCAATCAACTTCCTTCCGATCCAGATTGTGGTTGTGAGGTAAAAGATAGTTGCGGTGTTTGTGGAGGCGATAACTCAAGCTGTGGTTGCGAACTTTTTGATTGTGCTGGAAATCCATTTCCAGATCCTTTGGCTTATTGCCACTTAGATGTAAATCGCGATAAACTAATTACCCACGAAGATGCTCAAGCTGTTATCGATTACTTAGAAGTCAATCGACGAAATTCAGTTGAAGTGACTGAGGATAATAAAAGATTCAATACTTCACAAACTGACAATTTTATAACTCCATTAGACTCTTTAAGAGTCATAAATTTTTTAAACTCTAATGTTCCCGGCGTTACAAAAGTTGACTCGTGCAACGTGTGTGGTGGTAGCGGGAAAAACGTATGTGGTACATGTCCAAACACAGGCGATTTCGTTGAACCAGTCGGACCAGATGGCAGATGTGGTTGTCCAAATGCTACGGATTACAGTGGACCTTTCAATAGTGAATGTCAGATTTGTACAAACTTAGGAAAAGATTCTTGTGGTAGATGTCCTGGTGAAAATGAGTATAATACAAGTTGCGCGACACCTACTCCAAGTCCGTCGCCTTCTCCGTCTTTAACACCTACTCCGACTCCAAGTAGAACACCGACTCCTACTCCGAGTCAAACACCTACTCCAATACCAAGTCCAACTCCTCCTCCAGTTTGTGAAGTTTATACATTGGAAAATTTGAATCATTCTAAAACCATTGCCGAAGAAAAAGCACGTTGGTTAGAACGATACGAAACAGGCGAAAATTGGGATCTATTTTCAGGAGAGGGAGGCCAACTTAATTGTTTAGATTCTCTAGTTACAAATGCTATTAATGCTTGTAAAAGACATCCTAACATGGAAGGACGAAACAATCCTTGTAACTTAAGTAAGGGTCCTGATGGTCTTTGGAAAAATCGCATAACATGGTTTGGAGACGACATCCATATTACCGACTTGTTAACTACTTTTTTTGAGAGGGAACCACTTCTACCAACACATTTTGCAAATAGAGATGAAGCGGAAATATCTTATACCTTGAAAGGGAAGTATATCACAAAAAACTGTGAAATTCTTGATACTGATGTTGACCCAGCATTAATTTGCGGTTCTCTAAAAATTGATATGTTAGTTAGTCCGATTTCATTAAATTGGAATGAGAAAGAGGACGGTAAGAACGAAATTTCATTCGTAGATTTCGCGATTATTCCTAACAGCACTGGCAAGTTTTTCTTGTGGAAAGCGAGTGGCGATCAACCATTGTTAGCTATTGATATTAACAAAGATGGAATAATTAATGACGGAACGGAACTTTTTGGTAACTGGACCTTTGGTGGAAAAGCAAGTTCAAGCTTGAGTTCTACATCAAATAAAGCAGCGTGGAAAAATGGTTACGAAGCTTTAGCGACTCTTGATACTGACAAAAACGGCGTCGTTGAAGGTAATGAACTAAAGGACATCGTTCTTTGGTTTGATTACAACAAAAACGGCAAGTCTGATGAAGGTGAATTGGTTAAAGCTGAAGACTCCGACCTTTCAAAACTGTTTTATAAACCATCGCATTCTGAACCAATCAATGGTGACTTGATCGCAACGAAAGGTTTTGAACGAAAAATTAACGGTAAGAACGTTGAAGGGAGTTCGGTTGATTGGTATTCTAAGAGTTACAATTCTGTTGCAGAAGGCATTACCTCTCAGCAATTAAATTGGCTTTCAACCAACCAGAAAACAAGTCAATCTACAAACGGAATTAATGAGACACCTCATAGTGCAGTCGGTAGCAACGTTCCAAGTAAGGGTGAAAATATCGACTATTCGGGTATCTGGAAGTGGCAGATAGACGGTGGAAAAACTCCTGAAGGAGGACTATTGGTTCTGCTACAAAACATGGAAGGCGCAGTCATTGGAGAATCTTCTGCGATAGTTCCAGTTTTTCCTGCGCAGGGACAAAACGAAGATATTCAAGGTGTTGTTGCACGATATCAAATCAAAGGTCAGATTATGAAGGCTGAAAATGATCGAGATATTCTTAAATTTACAACGTACCAAGATGATCTAAAGACCGAAAATTCAGTCCAACTTGTAAACGGCAGACTTGTCGGCCGATCAACGGGGCAATTGGCTAAATCGGATAAAGAAACTAGTACAGTAAGTTACACTTGGACTGCTACAAGAATTGATAAGTAACCTTTCGTCATAGCCTTAGCCTGTGCCACTCCACAGTCTCAGGCTATTTGACAGCAAACCTCCAGTAAACTACTATTTTACTGGGTAGTTACGACTTAAAGGTTTTCTCCATTTAATATTGGTTCTGAGGAAATTGAAGCTGGTGTTTCAATTTCCAATTTACCAATTAA
>CAYYIQ010000168.1:0-7659 GCA_964472005.1 uncultured Bdellovibrionales bacterium
CAGAGCAAGCAGAGGGGGGAAGTTATGAATTAGGTGAGAGACTCTAAAGTACCAGCGAGTAAACAACAAGAACGATTGCCTTTCTGTGGTTACCCCAAAAAAATTAAACAATCCCCCGAGCCCTACTCAACTCACCCAACACCCCACTAATTTGAATCGTCTCTCCTGACTCATTAGGCACGTAGATGCTTGGGTTAGTATTGAGGATTTCTATTTGAGGTTCTGTTCCTTGTTCTGTGAAAGGTTCTACTTGTTCTAATTGATTAAACTGGCGATCGATTATACCGTTGATGTTTGATTGCATGGGCTTTTCGTTTATTGGTTCGGCATCTTTACCGGCTACGACTTGTGTGAGGAATAAAGAGCCTTCTGGTGATGGGAGTGCAATAAGAGAAAGTTGATTGTATTCAGAGGCACCGATAAAGATGCTGTTTGTATTGCTGATTTCATTGGTGACTGCTCTAACAAAATTTGAGTTATAACAATTTTGAAGTACAAATAGATCATTTTCTCTATTTGGGTTCGCTGGGAAATTTTCTGTTCTTTGTTTTAATGCGTTCGCAAATTCATTGCTCGTGATTTTAATTGTTGAATTTATTTCTTCTGGTGTTAGGTTTTCACCGAGGGTTCCGTCGGATAGATAGATTGCGTCCGGTCCACCGTGTCCGTCAAAAACGAACGTAAATGGTGGAGGGGTAGTTGCGATAGCGCTCAGCAATTCGCTTTTCTTTTGTATCAAATTATTGTTTTTCTCTCTTGGCGTTGGAGCGACATTTTCGATGATTGAACCGCTGGTAGGATAGTCGACTTCATTTTCAATTAAAATTTTGCGAGCGTTGTCGAAGGTGAAACTTGGATTTGATTTTGCGCTTTCTGTGATCGCATCAATTATTTTCCCGCTTATTGCGGGATCTTTAATTTGAGAAGAAATCTCTTGTTTTAATTTATTAATGTCTTGAACAATTTCATTTTCGGCTCGTATTAATTGAAATGTTCCGTTGTTACCTTGTTGTCGTCGAACTTCTTCTACCAAAGCGGGCTTACCGAATTGATGAAAATCACCGGACAGTTCAGTAAACTCTCTGTCTAGAATTTGTTCGTGAGCGGCTAAAACGATGTTCCTCTCCTTAAATATTTCTTGGGTACCAAATCGTTCTCTAAGACTTGAAATATCAGATAAGGCTTGGTTGACCGATTCCTTTGAAAGTTCCTCGCGTTTATTAAAAACTATTCTTGATGCAAGAAGTTTAAGTTCTTTTTTTGAAAGGTCTGGATTTTCTTGATTTACAAGATTTTTTCTTTCGTTACTTTCCCAATCTATCCATTCATCTTTAATCTCAAAATACCCTCGCGAACTTGGATCGTTAAAAATTAATTTTCCGATTTCTCTTTCGTTTGACCTTGAATTATCATTACGTGCAAGTTCATCTCCATCGACAATCATTCTTTCACGAAATTCTAATAAACTTTTTACGTTTTCTAAATCCTCTTTTGACAGGTCTTGATGTTTTCTACTCGTTTTATTTTCTAAAATATTCTTTAACTCATTTTCGGTTTCCTCGCGCATCTCTTGAATTTGCGTTAAATGAAGGCTCGCAATTCCCGCCTCTAGAATTATCTCCGCATCTTTGTGGTTTTTAAAGTGTTTTAAAGTGCCTAGATCAATAAAACCACCCGCATTGGCCGCCTCTGTGAGAACTTGAGTTGCGTTTTTGGATTTAATGACTTCCGCCGCGTAACTAAAAACTCGTGTTGGTAACCATGCTGAGATGTTTGAGATTTGGCCATCTTTGTATTCTTCGGTATAGCCAAATTCTTCATAAGTAATTTTTTCGAGCTCACCAATTTCTGAGAACTGAGAAGCCTTAGTTTCTTTGCCATATTGGTGATGTTCAGTAATTCTGTGGATTGTTGAATAGTCATTTAAAGCAATTTCTGTTACAGAATATCTATTATCTTCAATTTGTTTTTTAATACTTAATTCAAAACCCGAATTGTGATTTATCAAGCTTTCCTCAAACAATTTATTGTTCTGTAGATCAAATATATCTATTTTATTTTCGGAAGAATTATAAGAGGCCACGACTTTGGTTCCGTCCGATAATTGTCCTTGGTAGGTTTTACTTAATTCAAAATTTTTGACTAATTTTTCGATTTCACTATTAATTCTTTGATAGTAAAATTCGATTTGATGGAGATTCATGGATTCTTTAATTTTTTCATTTGAACTTATAAACTTTTCTCGTACTTCCACTGGGAGACTTTTCAAATCTTCTTCTTTATAATTGCGCTTTATCCCGTATTCTGACCGAATAGTTTCTATTTGTTCGTATGCTTTTCTAACTTCACCACTTATTTTATCATATGTATCTAGCTCTCCTAATATTTCCTTTAGTTCAATCCTTTCTTCGTTTAAAGTTTTAAGTTTACTTTGATGCCCCTCTGCAAAAATATTGACTGTTGCTTCAGCTAAGACAAATCTTGGGCTTGCGATATTGTTTGTCTCCCCTGTTTTGAACTCTAAATATCCGAGTGAAGAATTAAAATCTGCTTTTTCAGGAGTATTTCCAGTTTGTTTTCTTATTTCATCTAGTGTTCTATTTGAGACCGATGCAATCCCCTCTGCTCTTGCAATCTCGGTAGGAGACTTAAGTTGAATTTCCGTGTCATGTTTTTTAAGTTTTAATTTATTAAAGACTTCGACATTTGTTTCTTTTTCTCCGACAACTTTTACAATTTCTGTCTGTTCGATTTTAAAATCTTTGGTTTCCCTTTGAATAACTTTGTCTTCTTGGGTTGAGGCTGGCTTGTTCTCGAATAATTTTGTCAGGTCGACTGGAACAGTATTGGGTAATTCGTGTTTTTGGTCTTCGCCAGGAATCTCACTCTTACCGACGTCTTGCATGAAGGGTTGTTTCGGAAAAGACAATTTTGCGAATTCAGGGTCCGAAAGGTTTTTAGGTATAGCTGGTGTTTGCGGATTGGCTTTCTGCCGTTCATCCGGTGTTTGCTTAGCATTATTTTCAATTTGAGCCATAGAAACAATTATTTTTTTAAAACCTTTGGTGTCTTGTTATGCGTTTTTTAGGGGAGAATATGATTTAGTGGGAAGGAGTTTAAGTTGCTGTAAAGATTGAATTTAGCGAATGGGCAGAGGTGAGAAAAGGGTCGGGTTGAATTGAGATTCTTCGAAGGGTAAGCCGATGTGAGCAGAATAACTACCAATGCTATCTCCATGATGCACTATTAATCAATCACGGAGGCATCATGATCATGTCCTACATTATGCTCTAACAAAAGGATGGAGTGATTTGAATCTCTTCAACTATGGAAAGAAGACGGCGGAGTAAAGTTCACGATTCCCCAATGTGGATAATGCATTCCTGGTATCAATCATTGGGGGTAACCTCAGAGGCACAGAGAAAAGTAACCGTTGTTGGTTATCACTCGCTGGCACTTCAGAGTCTCTCTACCTTGCTCCCGCATTTCCCACTCTGTTTGCTCCCCACTTCGCCAAGGCTACGAGGGGCAGGATGCTTGCTCTGCGTTTATTACAAAATTATGTATTTGGTGAATTGCGGGTATTTTGAGTTTAGTTTGTAACGAATGTTTGGGTTTTAACGCAGCCTTCGACAAGCTCAGACGAGCGAGCAAGCGGAGCAAACAGAGGGGTGTTTCTATTTGGCGGGTTGATTGGGGTTGGTGGACGTGCGCTTTAATGTAGTTAGGTGGTTTTCTACAAAAAATCCGTTCACGCCGATTTGATTTTCAATCAAATCAGCTGCACCACGCGAATGTTTTTTGTGGAAAACCACCTAACTACATTAAAGCTTGATACTTGGGAGTATTTTTTTAGGTAACCATAGAGGCACAGAGAAAAGTAATCGTTGTTGGTTATTACTCGCTGGCATTTAAAAGTCTCCCTGCCTTGCTCCTGTATTTCCCACTCTGTTTGCTCCCCACTTCGCCAAGGCCACGAGGGGCAGAATGCTTGCTCTGCGTTTATTACAAAATTATGTATTTGGTGAATTGCGGGTATTCGGAGTTTAGTTTGTGTCGAATGTTTGGCGTTACTTAAAAAAAAACTTACATTCTTATTTAATCTGTGATATTTTGTTTAGGCATCAAGAAACTTAGTTACCAACCGAATTAATTTCGTATTAATCACGGTGGTTTGGCTGATCGAATTAGATTAGCCGATGTGGGTAGGACTCTACCAAAACTTATTCATGATGCTTTTATTAATTATTAGGAGGCATCATGTATAATCCAGACAATTTCTATCCATTTCTTACCGCAATCACCAAAGAAACCAGACCACAAAAAGAAGCTTTTAATCCGCTAACAAATAGTAGTTTTAAATCGATTTTACTTCCACGTGAGTTACCAAACATCAATGAGAATCGGAAACAATCGATCATTAAATGGTTTGCTAAACGGTACTTGAAACGCTTCGACGGAAACTGTCCGTATTGGGGAAAGGTAATAGCATTTGAATATACCGACTGCATTTCTTCCTACGATGTAAAAATCGAATCTTACTCTGACGAAAGATACCAAGACATCCAAGTTAAACTAAACGGTCTTTTTATTAGTTAAGTTTGTGCACCACAGCGATGCGTTCGCACAGAAAAAAATTCGTTTCTATTCGCTAGATTCAGGCACCTCTGTGTTTCGCGAGTGATCTTGACCTTCTACTCTGTACCTCCGTGTTCTGTGATTAACAAATCAAAGGAGATTTATTATGACACCAGATACCATATTCACCGACAACCTAAGCATCTTACGTAGCGGAAATACCAAGGTATTTTGCCGTCCGCTTCACTACCCTATTTGCAAATTACTTTTTGATCTCTCGATTAAAATCGCCGAGAATCCGTATTCTGTCATGGAGAACTTAAACTTTTCACCTCGCAAGGTTTCTGCTAAGCGACTTAATCGCTGGATTGCTGAGAGTACTGGAAATCAAAAATTTCTTGAGGCTTTTGCGATTGCAATTGGGAAAGAAGGAGAAATAGCGCAGGCGATTATGGAAACGGTCGAACTTACCATAATTGAAAATGATGCAGCGCTTTGGGCTTGGGCGGAGGAGAATATGCATAACTTCATTCCTTTTATTGAGGTTCAGAGCAATCAAAGCTACCCAAGCGGAATTGTAATAGAAGGCATGACTGGGGGGAAACTAAAGCGCGTGAGATGGGAACCTCGATTAAACGAGCCAATTTCAGTAGCTAGAATTCGTGCGGCTAGAGCTTGTCGTGAACACTTGAAAGAATTCGAAGGTCTTGCTCCTAATTGGGGCCGTACAATCGGCTATACTTTCGTAGAGGCCTGGAACAGGTATGTTCACTTTAATTTAGACTGTGAGATTGAAAAAATAGTGAACAAACCCTACCGACCAAGTGGCGTAATTCTTACGGTAAAAGGGAAAGAGTTTTTACCGTCGAATATTGGTTTCCGGGAGTAATTATTAGAAAACGATTAAATCTTAATTCTGACTATAGCGTTCCCTGTATTGGTTACTAACTTCTTTCAGCATTCTCTAAAGGGCGTTCTCGTCTTAGCACGATTCCACCATTCGCACTTTGATTATACTCGGCAATCACTCCTTCCAGGGCTCCGAATGGTGCTGTATGTGTAATTATGATTTGGCCGAAGGTACTTGGTGGTAACGAGTTAAAAATGATATCTGTTCTTGTGTTCGGATTAACTACGTAGGCCTGCTTATTGATTAGAACTGCTCCATCTCCTCCAATAATTGTAATCTGAACTTGAAACGCAACTCTTGCTTTGTTTAAAAGTTCAACAATTGGTGTTTCTGCATAGAATCGATTGTACGAACCATATAATGTAGTCTCTCTACAGGTAAAAAGACTATAAGTCGAAATTCCCGCGCCACTAAACGCGTTTTCCACGGAAACCTGATGTTGCCCAGTTTTGGCTGCTATCAACGAGAATCTCTGACGTGCTTGCTGAGTTTCTGTAATTACGTTCGAAGAATGTATGCCTTTGTAAGTTGAAATTGGTGGGAATGCACCCCCGTTAAAATTAACACTTACTACTTGATTATCTCTGTCTGTAACGTTTTGAGTGAACATCATATAATCTGTGGTGTTCGCATTATCTGTATCTTCAAGATAAGTATGAGCGATGGAGCACTCGTAACTTTTATTTTCGTGAAAATACGATTGAAGTAATGCAAAATTTTCGATAATTGCCAATTGGTTGTCACTCACACCCGGACTAGTTGTAAATTGCCGAATTTGGGCGCTAGCGTTGGTTGAAGCAAATATGATGCTATAAAATAAGATAGTTTTTATTGTCTGTTTAATATTCATATTTTTATATAAATTTTATTTATTGAGTAACTGAATTTGAGACTGGTGTTACGCTAAGTTTCCTCTCGCGTTTAAGAATAATTTCGCCATTACTTCCTGCATCATATTCCGAAACATATCCCGACAAAGCACCGAATGGAGCTGTATGATTAACTATAATTTGTCCATAGGTCTCGGCTGGTAGGTTAGCAAAGATAATATCTGATCTGGTGTTGGCCCTTACGACGTTATTTTGTTTGTCGACTAATATATTACCACCGGCGTCAATTATAGTAATTTTAATTTGCAGATCGCTTGCAGAAGCATTTCTCAACTCTACAATTGCAGATTGAGCAAAGAAGCGGTTAAAACTTCCGTATAGAGTGGTTTCTCGACAATTAAAGGACACATTTTGACTTGCAGTACTAGAATCTCGTTCTTTTAAGGCGATCGTGTGAAGTCCAGTGACTGACGGTGACATCGATACTCGTGTTCTGTTTTTTAGATCATCCGTAAGCGCATAAGCTCCAATGGCGTTCGTTATCGCCGGATACGCTAGACCATTTGGCACTCCTACTAACAGTATTCCATTTGGATCTGAGATTGCAAGATCAAAATAAAAAACAGTGGTATTGCCATCCCTATTTTTACTTGAGAGAGAACATTGGTAACTTCGATCTTTTTCCATATAAACTTGCAGTACATCGGAAAACGCTGGGTTATCTCTCACATTAAGCTGATATTCAAGATATTGATAAGATAGATTGGGACTATAAGGGTAGACAGTTCGGTACGCGGGATCGGCTAAGACAATTCCGTGAAAAGTCAGAGTCAAAAGAAGAATAATCTTTTTCATATTCGAATTTTTAGGGGATAATAAGAAAAACGAGACTGAGAATTTTAATCATGAGATTTGTAAATTCGCAATATTAAAAATGTTAGGTGAATTAAACTATTTTAGAATCATAGGATTTAGATAAACTAATTTTAATAGAAAACCGATTATCTAAACCGCACAAAAGACCCCTAAGTCAGTGACGAAAAAAGTGGATTTTAATAAGCCACAAGCTTACAGATAATCGACCTAAATCATCTCCGATCATGCCCAAATGACTTAGCTTTTAATCTTTGCTATCATACCGACATAGTTTACGTGGGTTATCAGATTTACTTCAGTAAATTTCTTTGTTCTTTTAAATATTACTAATAAATACGAGTAGTTATTCTTCACGACTAGACGAGAGTCTCGCCGTGAAGAGTGGTGTTTTAAGGTTTTTTTTACACGTGTACAAGGAGGTCGTTATGACCGACCCACATTTTGGCAAGTTTGGACGTTTTGTAA
>CAYYIQ010000169.1:0-7656 GCA_964472005.1 uncultured Bdellovibrionales bacterium
TCCATTGTAATATGCGTTTAAAAGTAGTTCTGGATTCGTGTCTCCACCAATCGCTAATACGCCGTATCTATCTGCTTGAGAAACATCAGGGAAATAAGAATTTTTTTTTATTTTAGAAAGTAGACTGCTCACGGTTCAACCAATTTTTAGGTAGATTAGATCGTACTAGTAGTTAGGCTTAAAATGCAAGGAAACTTTAATTTGGGGATGATCCGGTACTTTGGGGTGACCAGAAACGCCTTGTGAGCGTTAAATGGTGCTGCTAACATATAATGAAGGGATCTACTTTGACGTTGTTATCGTAAATATTTAAATGAAGACTAATTGCGGGCTTTTGATATGGACAAATTAATTTTGGCAATTGACCAAGGTACCTCAAGTTCTCGAGCTGTTTTATTCAACATGGAAGGCGAGCCACTTGAAGCCGCCCAATTAGAGGTCTCTAGCTCCTATCCAAATATTGGGTGGGTCGAACAAAATCCAATTGAGATTCTGAATTCAGTTAAGTTTGTAGTAAAAAGCGTTCTTGAAAAATCTAAGGTCGAGTCTCGTCGCATCTCGGCAATAGGTATTACTAATCAAAGGGAGTCGATTGTTGTATGGAGTCGTAAGACCGGAGAGCCTGTGTACCCAGCTATCATCTGGCAAGATCGTCGCACGAGTCAATTTTGTGAAGAGCTTAAGAGTAAAAAAGCTAGCAATATCATTTCTGGTAAAACGGGTTTAATTATTGATCCATATTTTTCAGCTTCGAAGATTCGTTGGGTTTTCGACAATGTGAAAGATGTTCAAAAAATGGCGGAGGATGGTGACATTGCGGTTGGAACTATTGATTCTTGGTTACTATGGAATTTAACATCAAGTAAAATTCACGCCACGGACTATACTAATGCTTCAAGAACAATGCTTTTGAATATTAAAACATTAGATTGGGACGATGATCTTTTAAAGCTCTTTTCTATCCCGAGGCAGGCTTTACCGAAGCTGTTCCCGTCGAGCTCCTTTTTTGATGTAGCTACTGCGGAGTTAAATAGTATTCCAATTCATTCGGTAGTGGGAGATCAACAAGGTGCTCTTTTTGGTCAAACTTGCTTAGAGAAGGGGATGGCTAAAAATACATATGGTACAGGTTGTTTTTTACTTATGAATATCGGTAGCGACTTTAAAGCTTCCTCATACAATTTAATTACGACTTTAGCTGCAGAGACATCGACCAGATCAACATACGCGCTAGAAGGCAGTGTTTTTGTCGCTGGTGCTATTGTTAAATGGTTTAGAGATCAGCTCGGAATTATCTCGTCTTCGGCGGAAGTTGAGGGGCTGGCTAGATCGGTGTCGAATTCAGCTGGGGTGTATTTGGTTCCCGCGTTAACTGGTCTTGGGGCACCTTATTGGGATGCGGAAGCTAGGGGAGTTATTACGGGTGTCACATTTGAGGCTACCAAAGCACATATCGTAAGGGCGGGTTTAGAGTCGATGGCCTATCAAACTGCGGATGTTTTGAAAGCGATGGAATTTGATAGCGGAATAAATTTAAAAGAACTTCGTGTGGACGGCGGAGCTTCTGTTAATAATTTTTTATTGCAGTTTCAAGCTGATATTTTAGATATCCCTGTTCTTAGATCGAGTGTCTCTGAAAGTACCGCATTAGGTGCGGCATATTTAGCGGGTCTGAGTTCTGGCATTTGGAAAGATCTCGAAGCTGTTAAAAAATTATGGAAAAAGGGCGAGGTTTTCGAACCTAAAATCCAGGCAAGTTGCCGAGATAATTTAATTTCGGGCTGGAAAAGTGCAGTTGAGAAAACATTATTGAAAAAATAGCATGAAAAGATCGTTGGTCGTTGATAAATTTAAGGTCGAAAATCGTCATCCTGAAAACGAGTGGGATTTATTAATTATTGGAGGAGGGGCTACAGGGTTAGGTATTGCACTTGACGCGAGTCTTCGCGGTTTGAAGACTATATTACTAGAACGAGGAGATTTTGCTTCAGAAACATCAAGTAATAGCACAAAACTTTCTCATGGCGGTGTTCGTTATTTGAAAACTTTAGAATTTAAGAAGATTCTGGAGTCTTCAAAAGAACAATTGGTGATGAAAACACTTGCTCCTCATCTTGTTAACGACGTAGAGTTTTTTTTACCAGCTAAAAATATAGTCCAGCTAGTTTTTTATAGAATTGGATTTTTCATATTTGATTTTCTTTCCCTGTTTGCCAAGCTTTTTGATCAGCGGAACTCAGCTGAGTCCAAAATGATTTTTCAGCATGAAATTAAAAATCGGCTTCCTTCGCTAAATACCTCGAAAAGTAGGTTTGGAATCAAATATCGTGACTGTCAATTTGATGATGCTCGATTTGCATTAGAGTTAGCGAAACAATCACTAGAAGAGGGAGCGATCGTTTTAAATTATTTTAATGTCGAACGTATTTTAAAGGAAGATGGAGGAGTAAAAGGTGTCGTCGCAACAGATTTAGAAAGCGGTGAATCGTGTTCTATCCGGGCCAAGGTCGTGGTGAATGCGACCGGTCCATTTTCGGATTCGATACTAAAAAAAGATGACAAGCTAACTCCCGATATTATTAAGCCTTTAAAAGGAATTCATCTCGTGCTGCCTCGAGAGTTTCTAGATTCCGATACCGCACTGATTGTTCCGGAAACGAGCCGTAAGCGAGTATTTTACGTTATTCCTTGGCACGGTAGAGTTCTCGTCGGGACTACGGAGACCTTGGTAGACTTAAACGAAGGGGAGGCCCTCAGAAGGGATATCGAATCGAGTGAAATAAAATATCTATTGGAGGAATTTGCGATTCATTTTACATCGAAGCCAGCTGTCTCTGATGTGTTGAGTGCTTTTTCAGGTATCAGACCGATAGTTCAAAGTCCTAGCGACGACAAACTTACATTTGATTCACGAGACCATTCGATTTTTATTTCAGAATCAGGATTGGTAACAATTGCGGGTGGGAAATGGACGACGTATCGCAGGATGGCGATTGATGTGGTCGATCAAGTTATGATTAGTGCGAATTTTATTAAGATGCCATCAAGAACGTCGGAGATAGTATTTGCGTCTACTGAACAAATTGTAACATCTCCCATTCATTTACGACATTTCGGTAGTCGAGCAAAAGATATCGAGCTTTTAGAAAATGAAAATGAATTCTTTAAGTCTTTGGTTGATGAACGGTTGCCATTGAGATGGAGCTGGGTTTACTGGGCAATTCATTTTGAGTTTGCTGTTCATCTTGAAGATGTTTTGATTAGAAGATCAAGAAGTATAATTTTAAACGCAGACGCTACGTTTGATATAGCAAGGCCAGTTGCCGAATTTATGGCGAAAGAACTTGGAAAAGATGAGAAGTGGGTAGGGGAAGAAATAGTTAGATTTGAAAAAAATTGTGCAGTTTATCGTGTTAAATAATCTTGAATTGCTGTGGTCTCGTACGATTGATCACAATCGAACGGGCTAAAGAAAAAAAATCGGGGTGAGACGATTTGAACGTCCGACCCCCTGCTCCCAAGGCAGGTGCGCTACCAGGCTGCGCTACACCCCGATGAATCTAAACTGGTATTTTTGATTTTTGAAATTGCTTTATCAATAATCTGGGTCGACTAGGTATCTCATGGTGCTTTTTTTTGCAAGAGTTTAAGCAATCTCTTTATTTCAGAGTTTTGTGGTCAGTAATTATTGAGCTTTTTAAATAATGCTAGTGCTGCTTTGGCTCTAAATCCTCGATTTAGAACTGTATCTTCATCAACTTCTGCCAATGTCCGTGAAAATTCATCTATTTCGAGAATTGGGTCATATCCAAAACCACGTTCTCCCCTAGGTTCAGATAAAAACCGACCCTCTAGTGTTGATTCTGAAATTAAATTAACGTCCTCGTTGATAACCAAAGCTAGTGCACATCTAAATCTTCCGGTTAGGCTTTTTATAGACTGCTTATTGGACTCCAACTTCAGCTCTTTTAATAGTTTCTCAATCTTATCTTTATCTGTGGAATTATCACCAGCATACCTTGCAGAGTATATTCCAGGCGCGTTATTTAAAATGTCTGCTTCAATTCCAGAATCGTCACCGATTGATGGAATGCTGCACCACTCAAAGCAACTCTTTGCCTTAATTAAAGCATTTTCTAAGTAAGTTGAACCGTCTTCTGTCGGAGCTGCAAATTTTTTTAAGGAGAATTTTTCAGCTATTTCTACGGGACTAAAAATTTTAATATCGAATTTACTGGCGGTAAATCTAATTTCTTTTAATTTATTTAAATTCCCCGTCGCGAACACTATTTCTGTTATCGCCAAATTCGATTTTACCATCTTTTATTTTACCTTAATGAATTCTAGATCTTGAACACATTCCCTTTGCAATGCCATTATATGCTTAATTGTTGGTAAGGAGTCGGTGTAGAGAGCTTCTATCTCTTTAAATGGTAACGATTTTTTTTCGGCTGTGCCTTGAATTTCAACGATTCCATAGTCAGAATCTAATACTATATTGCAGTCGAACTCTGCATTGCTATCTTCTTCGTAACAAAGGTCAACCAGTAGGTTTCCTCCAACGGATCCTGCCGAAATTGCGGCTATCTGTCGAATTTCAAGTGGAGTTTTAAATTTATTAGTTTTTGCGTAGGTGTTTAGGGCTTGGCAAAGAGCTACCCAGGCACCACTAATTGACGCAGTTCGAGTCCCACCATCTGCCACTACGACATCACAGTCGAGGGTTATAAGTGCCCCCGGAATTTTTTTATCTTCGATAGATGCGCGCATTGCTCTTCCAATTAGACGTTGTATTTCGAGTGTTCTTCCGCCTTGTTTTCCGCTTGCTGCTTCGCGTTTATTTCTCGTGTGGGTAGATCGAGGTAACATTCCATATTCCGCGGTAATCCATCCTCTGTCGGTTTCCCCTGAACTGTTTTTTAACCACCTCGGAGTGTCTTCTGAAATCGAAGCGGTTACTAAAACTAATGTATTTCCAAAATTAACCTGAACTGAGCCCTCAGCATAGGGATTAACTGAAGGTGTTATTTTAATTTCACGTGCTTGATTATTGTCTTGGTTTCTTGTCATCGTTAAGGTAAATTATAGAGGTTATTCATCAATCTGTATCTAACTAGTCGTCAATTTTATTTGAGATACTTATACATTTTTAAAGAGAAATTTGAAATTGCGCTCTCTATTCCTAATTGTATTATTGTTATTAAGTTCTAATGCTCATTCGCAAGATGCGTATAAGTGGAAGGATTCAAAAGGTCGTACGATATATGGAACTAAGCCTCCTAAAACGAAAGGGCAGGTAGAGTCCTTTAAATTAAGAAAACTTTCTACCTATTCAGAAAACAAGGTTTTGAAGAGGTTGGGTAAAGTTCCCGAAGAAAAAGAGAAAACTCCAGAGTTTAATATTTCAAAAAAGAAGGGTAGTACAAATAAAAAAACGCGAGCTTTGGCTGTAAAAGAGAATTCTTCACGTAGTGATGTGTCGGAAGTTATGCTTAGATCGTATGTACCGAAACTCAAGTTCGACGACGACGGATTGATTGCAAGTTGTCGTGTAGATGTTTCTAATGAAACCGATCGCGAGGCTTTCGAAATTAGCGTGGCTTTTGAATTTCCGGATGGTAGTTTAGTTCCGGCTGCAGGTCCCTTTGAAATGGCTGCAAATTCAATCGCAGAATTTTATGTTCCGAACGAATTGTTACCAATTGCAAAAAAGCTTGGGGATAATTTGGGTGATTCTAATGCCGACGATTCAACTTTGCGTCAGGCCTTACCCAAGGTTATTATACATAGCCTGGGTTCTAGGTAGGCTGTATTCTGTTCTAGTGACATTTGAATGCGAAATTGGACTAATTTCGGGCGAGGTTGCTAATTCTGGTGATTTTTGATACACCTACTCGGAAATTAATACTTTTTGGTGCGTTTGAAGAATTGGGATTAGTTGTAGTCCATAGAGATTACAAAAGGATTTACCCTATTATTTGGTAAATTCAGAATATAATTGATTATTCTTAAGTAGTATTGATCCATATTGATCAAACCCCCAATTCTAAAAATAGGTAATCCAATGTATAATGCTGAACACAGCTTAAGCTTCAGTGACTTAAAGCTATCCCCTGAAATCCTCGAAGCCGTTACGAAAGCTGGCTACGAAAACCCGTCCGTAATTCAACAACAAGTAATTCCACTTATAGTTGATGGTAGAGATATCATCGGCCAAGCTGAAACTGGATCTGGTAAAACTGGTGCGTTTGCGCTTCCGTTACTTTCGAATCTAAAAAACACTAAATCTAAGGGTGGACCCGAAATATTAGTTTTGGCACCGACAAGAGAGCTTGCTATGCAGGTTGCTGAATCTTTTAAAAAGTATTCAGTTACTTTGCCATGGGTTAAAACTGTCTGCATCTATGGCGGACAAGGTTACAAAGAGCAAATTAGTGCTTTGAAAGCATCACCGCAAATCGTTGTTGGGACTCCTGGACGAATAATTGATCATATCGAAAAAGGTTACTTGAAGCTTGATCGGGTTACTAAGTTAGTTCTTGATGAAGCTGATGAAATGCTGAAAATGGGTTTCCAAGAAGATGTGGAATTTATCGTTAGTAATGCACCAGCTGGGCGCCAAACAGCATTGTTCTCTGCAACTATGCCACCTGCAATTGCGCGAATAGCTCAAAACTATTTAAATAATCCTGTAGAAATCAAGTTGAAGTCAAAAACTTTAACTTCAAAAAATATTAAACAAAAATATTGGATGGTTTCCGAATCAAACAAATTACAAGCTCTTACTAGATTGCTTGAAGTCGGTAATTATACGGGTGTTATCGTTTTTGTTCGCACTAAGTCGCAAGCGGTTGAGCTTACGGAAAAGATATATGAAGCTGGCTTTACTGCAGCTCCACTTAATGGAGATATTGCTCAGGCAGTAAGAGAAAAAACAGTTGCGAGATTTAAAGCCAAAAAATTCGATGTTTTAGTTGCTACAGATGTTGCAGCTCGAGGACTAGATATTGGGCGGGTAGATTTGATCGTTAATTACGACATTCCATTTGATCCAGAATCGTATGTTCACAGAATCGGACGTACTGGACGTGGCGGAAGTACTGGAGAAGCAGTTCTTTTTGTAACAAGAAGAGATTTACGAGCTTTGCAAACGATCGAAAGAACTATCAAATTAAAAATTGAAAAAGCTGAGATTCCAACTGTAAAAGAAATTAACGCTTCAAGATTTAAGAAAATGAAAGAAGAAGTAGTTAATCAAGCAGCTAATATTCCAACTGATAGTAAGTTACGTTTTCTTGTTGAGCAAATCGTACAAGAAGAAGGACTTCCAGCAGAAGATATTGCAACGGCTGTATTAATGCGTGCTTATGGTAAGTCAGGTGCATTCTTAAACGAAAAAACTGCGGAAATTCCTGCTGAAAGCGAAGAAATGTATAGTGATAGACCTTCACGCTCAAGAAGAAACTATCGCGGCGGAAATGGCGGCGGTGGTAGAGATGATGGTGGAAGAGGAAGAGGAAAGCCAAGTAGATCGTTTAGCCGAGATAAAAAATCCAAGTCATATTCAAAAGGATCTTCTCGACCAGCGGCCGCATCAACTGGGCGACCATCAAGTTCTCATAAAGGTAATAGTAGTCGAGTCTAAGGCTATTTAAT
>CAYYIQ010000170.1:0-7650 GCA_964472005.1 uncultured Bdellovibrionales bacterium
GAAGCCAGCTTTGAGTTATTTAGATGTGATTCAGTCAGTTAAGGAAGCTTCAAATGTACCAGTCGCAGCTTATAATGTGAGCGGAGAATATTCGATTTTAAAGCACGCGGCTAAGGTCGGCTTGATTGATGAAGAAAAAGCGATCAATGAAGTTTTGACGTCGATAAAACGAGCAGGGGCGGATATCATAATTACTTATTTTGCAAAGTATTATGCGGAAAAATTGAAACGATAGATTAGTAACCTTCGTAGTCTCCACGCAGGTATTTTTCCTCATAGGTTTCTACTCGACGATTTCGATGGTCTTCTTCAATCCACATTCCGGCTCTTCTTTTAGAATCCTGGATGCCGTGCATAAGCGCATTATAATCATGAGCTTTCATGGCAGAGAAAATGAACGGAATACTTATAACTAGAACTGTTACTAGACCTCCGAGTGCTAAAATTACTTTCTTATCCATTTCAAACTTATTGTTTAGTAAATTATTCTTATTCTTTCTTTGCTATTAGGATCTTCGATTTACTTTCAAACCTCCAAGCCTATAATTTGAAATTTTACTTACATCCTAATATTGGCAATTTTAAGGCAAATGCTTCAAGTTATGGTTATGTACCTGAAAACACAGCAGGTTCGCCAATATCCGTTATTTAATGCTCGTAAACTGTGGTCAATTTCGTTTTATTGGATATCTGCTTGATAATTAGCTTTACGCCGTTATTCCTTCTGGAGGAGTCATCCAGAAGACTATTTCAATTGAATTGGCCCTCGTTTTTGAGAGGATAATATTTTATGTAAAACCTTATTGTCTTACCTAAACTGGCTCTTTCGCACGGCTATTGAAGTGGATATAAGAGGCTTTCTCAGCTAACTTTTCGTCTTTGGGGATTGAAGATCCTCGAGGTTCGTCGGATTTTTGATTTAGAGTCGAGGTTATCGGACTATAAGAAATTTTAGAAATATGAAATATGTTATTTTGTGTTTAATCTTTCTATATTGAGTAGAGAGTTAATTTAATTAAAAGCAGGCCGCATTATTGGGATCGATATCTAGGTAATAGCAGTGTATAGTTTTTAAGCCGATTTGTTTGATAACATGAAAATAGCTGTTTTGTGGTCAAGACTTTTATAAATATTTTAATTAATTAGGACCGTTCTAGTGAATTATTCGTATCCAAAAGAAAAAATAGAAATTTATTTAACTGAAAAGATTGACCACGCTGCTAAAGCGTTTTTTGAAAATTCGGGTTACAAAATTGTTGAAATAAGTGGTGCCTTGGAAGGTAAGGAACTTGAAGAGGTAATCAATACCGCCCATGTCTTAGGTGTGCGTTCGAGATCAAAAGTAACTGAAGCAGCATTAAAGAATGCCAAACGTCTTCTGTGTGTCGGCTGTTACACCGTGGGCACCGATCAGGTCGATTTGGTTTCCTCAAAGACTCATGGAATTCCCGTTTTTAATGCACCCCATAGTAGCACTCGAAGCGTTGCTGAGTTGACACTTGCATGTGTGATTTCTCTTGCGAGAAGACTCGGTGATCAGAATATTCAAATGCATAGCGGCAGATGGGAAAAATCAGCAGCCGGTGCATTTGAGATTAGAGATAAGTCTATTGGAATTGTGGGTTACGGTCACATTGGTCAGCAAGTAGGGTTGTTAGCTGAAGCATTTGGCTTAAATGTGCATTTTTATGACTTAGATAAAAAATTGCCGCTAGGGCGAGCTAAAAGTTGCGAAACATTAAATGAGCTTTTGCAAAAGTCTGATTTCGTTTCATTTCATGTCCCTTCAAATGAATCGACAAAAAAAATGGTTTCGGATGACGAGATCAGGGCGATGAGGAAGGGTTCGTTTCTAATTAACCACAGTCGAGGACAGGTAATCGATATTCCAAGCTTAGTTGCGGGAATAAAATCAGGACATGTCGGAGGAGCAGCTTTGGATGTTTATCCTGTTGAACCACAAACAAACTCTGGGGAATTCACAAGCGAGCTAGTGGGGTTACCGAATGTTATTCTAACGCCTCACGTTGGCGGAAGTACCAAAGAGGCGCAAAAGAATATCGCGGTTGAGGTCTCAAGGTCATTGGTCGACTTTTTAGAAACGGGAAATACTCAAGGAGCGGTTAATTTTCCAAATGTGAATCTTCCAGCTGTTCATAATTCGCATCGTATCTTGCATATTCATATGAATGTACCGGGTGTTCTTTCTGAAGTTAATAAGATTGTTTCGGAAGTTGGGGCAAATATTGATGCTCAATATTTGAGTACCAATGCTGATGTTGGTTATTTAATTATGGACGTCAATAAAGAACTTTCAGAGGAAGTTAAAGATCGAATTGCAGTTCTGCCTCAAACAATTAAAGCTAGAATCTTATTCTAAATAAATAAAGTAATTTCTTATGGCAAAAAAAGAACCCAAGTTACCATTGATGGATGAGTCTTTGATTAGGGCTTTGGAATTGATTGATTCTCAAATTGCAAGAGCAATGGAACGAACACCGGAGCAAAAAGAGTTGGGTGGGGTGCAAAAATGGAAACCCCTTGAAGAAAGAGTTGAAAGGATTTCTACTTTGCTTTTAGATAATTTTGGTGATCGCGTGCAACTTGATTCGATCTTGGTACTTACGCAAGTGTTTTCCAAAGTACTAGGTCTAATATGCCAGGAAATGGGATCGGAAGGTCTCGGTGATGTTCGTTCTGCTTATGTACAAGATGCTCTTAAAACCTTGGAAATTGAGATTGAGCGGACGCTTTCAGTGTTCAAGATTGAAGGTGGGATGCTAATGTAAAATAGCCCTCAATAAAGAATATTGAGGGCTTTTAATTAAGGGATGGTTTGGTTAGTTAACTAGACTTTATTTCTTTTTCGTCTAGCAACCATTCCAATTCCAGCCATTGACAATAGAGCTAAGGTAGTTGGCTCTGGTACTGGGTTAGTTGGTGGATCAACTGGTGGATTTTCAAAACCAAGATATGTACCCCAAGCTTTCGTGTCTGCAAACCAACTTGGATTACTGTTAGCCATAAACCAATTACCAAAAAATAGTTTTCCTTGGAAGTTATGGAGTTCGGCAACATTTGGATGATGAGCACCTGGATCGTTCTTACCTGTGTAAGTAGTCGGTCCATTAAATTGAGAACCAGTATTGAGGTCAGTAATTGTTAGTTGAGCAGATGTCCACTCGATACCATAACCACCTTGAGCTCCGACTTGATTGCTATCAGATGCTGGGATTTTTAAAATGTCGGCGATCATTTGATCATATGGCTTTGTATTACCGTGAAAGAACTGACCGTTCTTGTCTTTAAAAACAAGTCCGTTTAGGGCAAGATCGTAAGTCCATAGATCAGAGCTATTAGTGTTGTTGTACATGGTGCCACGTACAGTTGCATTACCTGTTACGTTATCGATTGATAGAACAACGTTGTTAAGGAATGTAAAGTTGTTCTTAGCTTTGTTGTAATCTCGATAAACATCGTCCGATGCAAAAAAGCCAAAACGTCCAACGTATTGATAGTTTAAGCTAGTCGCTGGAGAAAGTTGAATATTGTAGGTGTAAGCTTTTGCTTCACCGACGAAAGACAATGCTGTTGCAACAACGGCAACGAGCGAAAGTAAGTTTTTAAGTACAAAATTGGATTTCATGATTGTCACCATACCTCTATATGACTGGATACAAATTAAATAAATTAAGCGTAAGTTAATTTAAGTTAAAAGAATTAACTGCGGTTTATATAGCATAGTAATTTTGAGAGTAAAGGTGAAGTTGTAAAATTTAAAAAGCATTAAAATAGTAGGAAAGGTTCCTCGCGTCTGGAACCTTAAAGGGGGAAAAATTAGAAAAACCAGTGACGCGAACCGATTCTACGCTATCTTCTTAGAGAAATAGGACGACACCTGCTCCACCACCACCACTAGCTGCTGTGCCAGCAATGATAGCGTAAAGTTGTCGCCGTCCCAGGAAAATTTTGGCATCGTTGCATGTTTTTATGTGTCCGTTTCGGTAGCGAATTCTGGGAACCGCAACATTCAAGATTCGTTGAATAGGTCCATAGCGTCCTTCCAGTTTTTGAAACGAATGGGTTAGGACGTATGGACGAATTGGTAGCGTGCAATCTTGGCAATAGGTGCTTTCTGCATACGGGCCTCCAGGACCAATTCGTGGATATCCGTTCCGATCGTACTTCAGCACCTGTCCAATCCCTTGGCGTTCGCCAGCATGGCGATATTGATCATATTGCTGCCACGAATTTGGATGGGTCTGGCTGAACGTAGTTTGTACGACGTTGTTTGTTGTCGACCCACATTCGATGTATTTCCTATCACCAACCCGTGCGTATGTGCAACCAGTTTGGAGCTCGTTTTGGTTAAGCAACTTATCACATTGCTTACCATAGGAATTTACGGCAGCCGGACCTTCTCCGCAACAGCGAATGAAAGATCCATCTGGTCCTGGTATATAGGCCGCTGAATCAGGGCAACCAACGGCTGAACCGGGTACAACTGGAACATACTGAGTTCCAACGTTATTGTACATCTTACCGGTCCCAAGATTGTCGCAAATCTTTGAGACGAAGGTTTGTTCCACTTCCATCACCACAACCTCATTTTCTTTGGGAGTAGCAATTGTGGGATTCTTCTCGACGGTACTGAACGAGACGAATCGGACACCGTTGCCGCCTTGTTTAGCAGCTTTGATGTACTCTTCGCGTTGAATTTCTCCAACATGCTCTACGACGACTTCTTTCACAGCCTCCAGGATTCCTTCGGAATCTACTGACAAGCGGATGAACGGTTCATCAGCTCGTGCCGATTGAACCAAGAAAAGCGGTTCGCTGATAGTAATCAGCGCGATCATTGTCCAAATGACCGATTTCTCAAAACTTCGTTTTCGCATCGTAATCTCCAATGCAAGGCTCACTCTATTTTGATTCATCAAAACCCCAGAGTGAAAAAAGGTTAGGATGATGTGCACATCTTAAAGATCGTTTAGGGAACTTTAAGAAGTACACATCACAACTTTTTTGGGGAATTAAATTTAAGCTTATTTGTCAAACGTCAAAATTATTTGAGCAGGGGACTTGAAAGGAGATTATTTTATAAAACCTTGAGCAATTTTCGCGAGGAACTAAAATTATTTTGCCATGTTAATTTACAGAGCTCATGCTGATACCATCTGGCATCGCATGTACTCTTATATCGCATCTATTTAGGTAAATTGAAGGGTAACAAAGAAAACAGCTCTGATTCTAGAATAGAATCAGCAAGATTGTCGGAATTTATAGTTAATGCTATTAAATTTGTCAACTATTTGGCGACGATCAGATTTACAATCTGTTTAACTTTTAATTGTCCCCTAAAAGCAGTAGGTTAGGGGAGGCTAGAAAAAGATCGGTCTTTTGCCGTCGATAAAGAGATCGTTTATGTGACTCTTTTGAACACCTTTTAGGCCTGTTGACGATTTCTCTACCAAGCCTTTTACAACTTCCGATGAAAGTGATGTGCCATCTAGTTTTTGGAAACGGTCGATTTTTGAACCATCTTCTTTCGTGAAATTGCCGCTACCCTTGTCAATATTAACTACTGTAAATTGAGGGCTATTTACTTTTTTTGCGTCGATCCAGACGTCTTTGCCTTCACTATCTCTACCCGTAAAAATCTCTAACTTATTATCTCCAGCCGTATTGTTTATTCTTAGGTAGGCTTTCTGTTGAGTCCATCTACCATTAATTTTAACATCGTATATATGTGTTTTATATGGATGTATTTTACGGTCTGTTTCAGTTACCTGTGAATTTTTTTCTCGCACTGATGTATTGTCATTTGTCTGAGCTTTTTGTTCTTGAAGTTTAGTTTCTTGAATTTTGACTTCTGAATTTTTAACTTCTGAAATTTTTGACTCAGGGGATTTTTTATTCGCTATTTTTTCAGGCGGATTACCTTTGACAAAAATTACTTGTTTATTTTCGTGAGAAAAATTGTTTAAATTATTACCAGCAATTTCTAAAATGGTGTTATTCGCAGCGGATCGACTAGCAATAATATTCGGGAGATATGAAGAGGCAAGTTTGCCAGTCCCTGAACCAATTTTCGAAACAATATTTCCTTCGGTATCCCGTAGTTTATTATCATCACCTAAATAGAGAGTGGTGAAATTTTCTGAGAGGTCTTTTGATTCACCTCCAATTCGTTTTTCAAAAACTTTTACTGAACCATCAGAGCTCAATTTAACGTCAGCATCGATACCTCTATAGTGACCTGGATAATTTCCATTTAGAGATATTTTAATATTTTTTTCGGAGACAACAGAAATTTTCGTTTCTGATTTTACTTCATTAAGAGACTGTTCGGTTTTTTCTGAATCAACTGAATTATTCTGTTTCGCACCTACCGAGCTTGTGACTACATCCTCAATTTGTTTTCCAGCTCTAACATTTTTTTGAGATCTTGATTCTTCAATTTTCGTTTCAGCAGTTTCCGCAGACTGAATTGGTAAACTAATTTTAGGTAGTTCAATCGTACCCATAATGTCTTTAGAATCAGGAATTTTTAAGGCATCTAACTCTGATTGTTCGGCGACTCCCCCTAAACTTTTAATTTTATCAGAGACAATTTTAGTTTCATTTATCAATTTATCTTTGATGACTTCAGCACGCATTTCTTGAAATAATTTCATTCGATCCTTATCAGAGAGACCTTTTGCACTTGCTTCTTTGAAGGCACGTAGAAGGATTTTTTCATCTTCTTTTGGCGATAGAACGATGTTTTCTTGATTAGGAGATTTTTTTGCTGTTGAGGTAGAAGGTTGAGCCATTGTAAATTTGAGCCAAGTTAAAGGAGTTATCTGAAACAGCAGTGTTATGCGCTTTTCGCATGAAAAGTGTGTGTTAAATAGGTTGAGTTAAAAAAAAGAAGGGTTTTTTGCGCCAAATTGGAACAAAAAACCCCTGGAATCACTCAGTTTTTAGTTGAGTGATATGATCCCTAACGACAATTTCCAGTTCGGCAACCGCCACCAACTTGCATTGGAGCGGATTGAGGGTAGGAAGTTGTCGACGGATAGCTGGATCCCTGGGGGTAGCTATCATAGTTAGAAGAAGCGAAACTCTGTCCATAGGACGTTGTTGGCATACTTTGGTATTGACCTTCGTATGGAGCGTCGAAGTTCCCTTTCTTTGAAACAAGCTCTCCAACCGAATTGCGATCAATTGGAGAGTGGGTGTACGAATTCAACAATCTTCCGTTTTGGAAGTATATGTTCGTGTAGGAATTACCTTCCTTCCACATTACCGTCGCATTTCCTGCAATCTTGAGCAGTTCTGCGGCGGTGACACGTTTAACACCTCCGTTTGTCGAAACTTGACTAGACAAAGTCGTAGTCGTTGGCTTCGCCGCAATACTGGTTTCTGACGAGTCGAGGCTGAGTCCTGACTTCGCAAGTTCCTCGTTTGCCTTCCCATCGAGGGTCTGACGAACTAACTGTGGTACGCTGGTGTTGAGACCCGCGATACCAACTTGAACTTCGCCTAACATCTTTTTGATTTCCAAAGCTTCGGTAAGCTTCTTTTCAACGTCCCTGACTCGGCCTTCGAGAGCCTCGATGGCGGACTTGTTTGTTGCGATCTGCGTGAATTGAGGCGTAAATGCTT
>CAYYIQ010000171.1:0-7620 GCA_964472005.1 uncultured Bdellovibrionales bacterium
CTGATGTTGGAAGAATCGAATTGTTTGATTCGATAACTGCTTATAATTCTTATGCACCTTCTTATCGACATCATTCTGGGTATGCGTCAACATCATCACATTTGGCTGATACGGCCTCATTGTACGAAAGATTTAAAAATTTTGCTCCCAAAGCTAGAATTATTCCGGGCGTTTTACCGGGTTATAACGATCGAGGGCATAGATTGGGAATTGATAATTATGCGATCGCAAGACAATACTCTAAGAAGGAAAACCAAGGTTCGCTTTTACGAGAGTATTTAAAACAGATAGCTCAACCCTACATGGACAACGATTTAAGAATGATTGTTATAACATCTTGGAATGAATGGAATGAAGACACGGCAATCGAGCCGATTAATCCGATTGCCCCAGGTTCTGGTGATGATAAAAGTGGTGCCTATACCCAGGGGCTGGAATATGGAGGTACGGGATTTGAAGCCTTAGAAGAAGTAAGAAAATTTTCAGATCGCTTTGAGTCTAACTAAGATCTTCTATTTTTTCAGTTGATTTTTGGTTAAAGTAATCTTGAATGTCTTCTAGAATCATATAGAGGCAGGGTACGACTACTAGGATGATTGCGGTTGCGAAAACAATTCCAAATCCAAGAGATAAAGCCATTGGAATTAAGAATCTGGCTTGTCTAGAAGTTTCAAATATCATCGGGGCCAGTCCGCAAAAAGTTGTAAGAGTGGTTAGGAGGATTGGTCGGAAACGTCTAGAAGCCGCTGCTAATATTGCGTCTCTTGAACGATATCCTTCTCGTCGTAATTGATTGGCGTGATCAATGATCACAAGTGAATCATTAACTACCACACCGGTTAGCGCAACTATGCCCATCATGCTGATAATGCTTAAGCTATATCCCATGATGAAATGTCCGGCGATTGCTCCAATGATTCCAAACGGAATTGCAGTCATTACGATTGCTGGCTGTGTATAGCTTTTGAATGGAATCGCCAAAATTATGTAGATTGCAATTAGTGCTAGGATTAGACCATTTTTCAGACTCTCCATCGATTCCCTCATATCTGCCTGTCTACCTTCGAAACTATAACTAAGGCCTGGAAAGTCACTTGTTAGTTGCGGGAGAAAGTCGCTTTGCAGATCTTCTAATATAACGGTTGCCTGACTTTGTGGTTTAACGTTTCCACTGACTGTGATGGTGCGTTTAGCATTTCTTCGAGTAATATTGGTAAATGCTCTTCCGCGATCTGACGTAGCTATCTCAGATAAAGGTACGTTGGTACCACTAGGAGTTTTAATCAGGAGATTTTCGACGTAGTATTCATTTTGTCTTTCCTCCTCAGGAAGTCTGACCATCACTCTAACTTCATTTCGTCCCCGTTGTTGTCTTAAGGCTTCTGCCCCAAAAAATGAATTTCTTACTTGTCTCGCCACTTCATTTGTTGTTAACCCAAGACTTCTACCGATCTCGTTGAGTTCGAAATTTAACTGCTCTTTCCCACTTGAATAGCCGTCATCAATATCGTTTATATTCGGGAAAGTGCCAAGATATTTAGAAAGAGCTGCGCTTGCCTTATTTAAAGTCTCGATATTTCGGTGAGTGAGCTCTATTGTTAAGGTCGGACCACCTCCAGGGCCTCCTCGATCTGATTCGAATCTTAGTGATTGTAGTCCAGCTATTTGGCCAACTTCATCTCTCCAAAGATCTGTGACTTTCGATGTACTTAAAGGTCGAATGTCAGGATCTGTGAGATACATGCTGACGGTGACAGTGTTGTCTTTAATCAACGCAAATGTTCCTGAGTAAAGTTTGTCTCCACCGTTTTCTTCTGCGACTTTTTTTGCTTTTTCAATAAGGTAGGTTCTTACTTCTTCGACTTTATTTTTTGGAGAGCTTACGGGTAGAACCGCAGTCACGATTGCACTATCAGATTCAACTTTTGGCATAAGCTCAAATCCGAGCCTTCCACTTATTGCGTAACCGAGGATGCTAAATAAAATAAAAAACGACGTCGCGATAGTTACATATCTTTTTGAGATGCATCTTGTGACAATAGGGGCAAAATAGTTCGTAATAAAATGGTTTAATTTACCGGAACAAAACCTTTGATACCGGCGCATCATCGTGTTTAATTGATTCGGCTTAGAAATTTTTGAATGTGCAAGATGAGAAGGAAGAATTATTAGCGATTCAATCCAAGAAATAACAAATACGGTTGAAACGACTAGTGGTATAACAGCCCAAACTTTGCCCATCGTGCCAGGTACAAAAAGCAAAGGTAAAAATGCTACTATGTTAGTTAGGATGCTGAACGTTATCGGACTAGCAACGTTTTTAACACCACCAATTGCGGCATCTGTATAACTTTTACCTCTTTGACGATATTCAAAAATATTTTCACCGGCTACAATCGCATCATCCACTACAATTCCTAATGCCACGATAAACGCAAACATCGAAATCATATTAATAGTTACGCCGAATAACGGGAGAAACAGGAAAGAACCTAGAAATGCAGTAGGTATCCCTAAGGTGACCCAAAGAGCGAGTTTTAAGTCCAAGAATGTGGATAAGGTAAAAAGTACTAAAACCAATCCCAGTAATGCGTTCTTGATAAGTAACTCTAGCCGTTGCTCGTAAACTTCGGACTGATCTTTATTGATTGAAAAATGAATCCCAGGGGGTAGTCTGCTTTCAAGAGATTTAAGGACGTCTCTTGTTGTTTCTGAAATTCCAATTGGAGTTTGGTTGCCGACTCTAAATACGTTTATTCCGATTGCCGGATAGCTATTAAATGTTGCTGAGTTGTCCGAGTCCTGAAACCCATCGCGAACTGTTGCGATGTCTTCTAACATAACAACACTTCCACTAGTATCCGAGATTATGGGAATAAGTGAAAATTCTTTTGCCCAATCTTTTCTTTCACTAAATCTAAGTAGTAATTTGCTACCTTTAGATTCTACGCTACCGCCCGGCAGCTCCAATGCTGTATTTCTAATTCGCGACGCTACTTGGTCCAAGTTCAGATTGTACTTTCTTAGTGCTTCTTGGGAAATTTCTATTTGCACTTCTATCTGACGAATTCCAGTCAATTCTACTTGGGTTATATTGGGGTCTTGGAGAAGGGCTTCTCTTGCTTGTTCTGCAATTTCTCTGAGTATCCATTCTGACGTATCGCCGTAGACTTGTATGTCTATAACGGCTCTTTTTCTTACATCTAACGAGACTTGCTGTTTTTCTGCATCTAAGGGGAAGGTTTGAATTCTGTCTACTTCTTGCTGGATGTCTTGGAATACTTGTTGTCTATCCGTTAAGGGGTCGATCTCTGCTTTAACTGTGGCGAGACCCTCTGAAGCTGTAGCGGTTAACTCTTTGATACCTTCGACACTGCGAATAGATTCCTCAATAGCGAGAATGATTCCTTGTTCAATTTCTTCTGGACTTGCTCCAGGGTAGACAACGCTTATCGTTACAAAATCCTCTTCGAATTCAGGAAATACTTCTTGCGTAATTTTTGTTGAAACAAATAGCCCACCAACAATAAAAACAATCATCAATAAATTGGCAGTTACTTTATTGTTAACGAACCACGCTAATATCCCTGATTCGTCTTGTTTTTCAGAAAAGTCTTTATTTGAAATATTCATGTAAAGTGTGGTGAGTTTTTGATTTAATTAGTAGGTGTTTGTGAAGTTCTAAGCTTCATCCCAGCAACAGGTGTGTTCACATTTGATTTAATTAGGAATTCACCTTCCTTCAAACCGTCACTGATAAAAACTTCGTTGACTCCTTTAAACTCAATCTTGATCTTTCGAATTTCCATCTCATTTTTCTCATTCATCACCCAGACTATATCTCCATTTCGAAGATAGTCCCGCGAAATTGAAATGACGTTCTCAAGTTCTTTCCCCAAAATCTTTAGGTTAACGTAAGAGTTAAGAAAAATTTGAATTCCTTTCTCTTTCGCGATTTTCAATGGCGAGTCTATTGAGACATATACGGTTAAGAGGCGGCCGTTTTGTTCCAGGTTTTTAGAAACATGACTTATCTTGCCTTTGATATTCTTTTCTCCCCAGGCATTTGAATTGGTAATTTCCACAGTCGATCCTTCTTGGGACTCTGTCGGAAACTCAAGCCATTTTAGGTGATCAACTGGGATTTTTGCTTCTAACCAATATTTATCGGTTCCAACAAAACTCCCAAATGCGCTACCTTGCGAGATCTGTGCTCCTATTTCAACCGAGCGCTCTAGTATCGCGCCGTTAAATGGGGCGGTTATTGTTGTTCTAGCTAAGTCTACCTCAGCTCTCTCTACAGCAGCCTTTGCGGCATCTACTTTTGATTCGACGATCTCAATGTGAGGTTTCCGAAGCACTAGAGTTAGGTCTTCTTGATTGAGTGTCTCGGACAGCAAATCGTATTCTGCTTTTGCGATACTTTGATTTCCCTGTTCAAGTTTAAGATTTGCTTGAGCCGTAGCTAGTTCGCTTTGACGCTGTTTTAATTCCAATCGAAAATCGGTCGGATCAACTTTAAGAATCACATCACCTTTTTTTATGATTCCACCAGGAATGAAATTGTCTGATACTTCGATAATTCTTCCTGAAACTTGCGTTTGGAGTGGGATTTGTACTGCTGGAACAATTGTTCCGGTAGCTTCGACTAAGGTGGCCTTAGAAACTTTTGCTACTGGTGTGACCTCAACTAAAAGAGCTTCATTTTTTTTGGGCAACTTGCTCGCAGTGGGGCGAGTTTTAATTAGTATATAAAAAACCAGTATTCCCATTATTACGATAGATATTGGAATAAGGATTTTTTTTTGTTGTTTTATTTTAGAAAGCATAACTCTGTAAGTATAAATTTATAATCAATATTCAGTTACGTAAAAACTGTTAATTTCAATCTTTAGTCTATGATGGCTGCATTACCTTTTGTTCTGGTGGGTGCATCTCCCAACTACCTGCTAGCGCTCGATATAGTGCTATCCGATTATTTATTAATTCTCTTTTAGAAGTTAGGATCTTTCGTTGTAAATTTTGCATGTTTGTAATCGCATTCAGGACATCCAAGTAGCCGATAAGTCCTTTGTTGTATCTAGCTTGGATTCTTGAAAGTACCTTTTCAGATATCTCTAATTGGCGTTCTAGGCTTTCTAGTGCGATTTTTTGATGGAATTCCTGGTTCACAGCGTCGTCGACTTCGACGATTGATTCTATGATGATTTGTGAATAGTTATTTAAGCTCTCTGATAAGGCGGCTTTGGTGCGATCCACCTCCGATGCTCGTAAGCCAGCATCAAAAATTGGACCTACTATGTTTGATGCCACGTTCATCAACCAGTCTTTAAATATTTCTTGGAATTCAGTTGTATTAGTGGAGATGCCGGCCGATAGCGCAATTCTTGGAAGCCTGTCTGCGACTGCCGATGCGACTCTAAAGTCTGCCGCTTGAACTTGATATAATGCCTGTTTAACATCCGGACGTCTCGTTATTAAGTCTGCTGGAATTCCGAGGGGTGGTTGCGGAGGAAGGTAGTAGAATTCTAATTCATTCTCTTCTTCGGTTATTATAAGTTTCTTTTCAATAAGATTATTTAACGTTTTATCGATATTTGGCGTCTTGCCTCTAAGTAATGAGAGTTGGTTTTTAGCAGCATTTAACTGAGCATCGATTAGCTCTCTTTCACTGCTTAATGATTCTAATAGTTGTTCTTGTTGGAGGATGTCAGAAACGGACACTAGGCCGTTTGCAAATCTAAGAATAACTAGTTCTCGAGTTTTTACATTTAACTCTTCCTGTTTCTCAATTATTTTCTTTTGTTTAATAAGTTCAAGTATCTCAAACCAAACTAATGCAATCTCAGACGATATAGTGATTCCGGCCGTCTTAACTTCTTCTTCGCTTGCCTTGTAGGAGTTGAAAGCAGCGTTACTCGCTGAATTTAATCTTCCCCAAATATCTAGTTCATAGTTCGCAGTAATCCTTGCAATGAAATTGGTACGCCAGTTTGTTCTTATTTGATCACCAAAAAATTGTCGTAGTTCTGCTCGTTGATTATTATTGCTTGCCTCGATTGTAGGAAAGAGTGCGGAGTTTTCTTTCCTTAGGGTCGCACCTGCCTGTGCCAAACGATCCCAAGCTATTTTTAGATTAAAATTTTCATCTAAACTTTCTTCGATTAAAAGTGATAGGTCTTTATCTTGGAGGTCTTCCCACCATTTTTCAGAGAGTGGTAATTTAGGTTCCGATGCTTCAACATTTGCGCTTTTAAATGAAGCATCTATTTGTACTGGTAGAGTCAATTTATCATGATTGCTCGCGCAGGCAGTCGTGAAGCAAATTAAAAGACAGGTATTTACGAAAAGTATTTTGTCTTTAATATTTGATTTGAAAGTGACAAATTTATGCATTTGAAAAGAGTGTGTATTAATTTTGATGTACTTTAAGAATGTCGTGAAACGGATTTATCGATGTTCAATTTAGGATGGTAATCTTTTTGACTCATTATGGGGCTCATTATTCACTAAAGTATTAATATTGCGCATGAAAATACGATGTATCTCATGATTTGGAAATTAAAAAGTGCTGTTAGTTTCTCTGGCTTTAAGACTTTTGGGTTGCATTATTATAGTGACGTATTAAATTTCATAAACGAGTCATTTTCATAGTAAATTTGGTATTAAGGTCATTTTTCGCTGCTTAGAATTGCTATCTGGAATGACATTTGGCATCTATTTAATTAATCATTTTACTTTCAAGAACTGTATTAATTTCGTCAAATCTCTTTTTGATCGCTTGATAGTCGATACCTTCTTCTAGAAAGTTTGATTTAGCGGATTCTACCACTGCATTAGTTTGTCTTTGGATTGATTCAAAATATTCTTTTGAGTTTGCCGATTGAGTTATGCTTAGCAAGCTTTCAAGTAAGCGACTAACCACGGATACATCCCCACGTCCGGCCTGGCGTATTTGATTAAATGCACTCTCCACTACAGAGTTAAAATCAAGTTCTTTTAAAATAACCCTCAATGTATCGCCCTCGTCAAATAGGTGAATGTTCTGAAACTCTCTTGTCGACAAATAGGAAAGTTCCGAACCCAGTCGGTCGATTACTGAGATTGCTGTGAAGGGATCATTAATGCCAGGTGAGAGTGCTCTAACTGCTAGTTCGACAAGTTCGTCTACCGAACATTCTAGGTCATATCTAGGAGATCTTCGATTTCCTAGGATAACCATGTTCTCAATTTTTTCACTGATCTCTTTTTGATTGAAATCGCCCCAGATATGCGCAACTGGGCTGGAAAATGAAATAAAGTCTCCTGGACGAATTAATAACTTTATTATGATGTTCGATTCTTTGGCAAGCTCTACGAGTGAATTACCATCTATGCTAAGAACGTATCCGTCAACTTTTAAGGCGACTTTTACATATTCTTCATTTCGATCTCTTTTTATCTCAATGATTTCCTTGACTTCAGGAGGTTTCTCTTGAGTTAGCCTGTCGATTGCGGCGTGCAGTTCCTTCGTTACCTCATGTACAACGTTTGGTGCTTGGATTGAAACGGCAATGTGGTGAACGTAAAATATAAACATCCCGACACTGAGCAAAAGCGAAATTATAACAAATAACGAAG
>CAYYIQ010000172.1:0-7618 GCA_964472005.1 uncultured Bdellovibrionales bacterium
GACCTGTTAAGAGTAAGTTTTGACGAGTTAAAGGAGCTTTTTAAATGCTCGAAAGTTGGAAGTCTTTCTGCTTGGGAAGAATTATCTGCTAAGTTCGTTCCTGATTCACTTACAATTAACTTACGAAGCCTCGTAATCCTATCAAAGGTACCCCTCATCACAACGCTTATGGCGAAACTTGCACCTGTTTTAAGGTGTTTAGAAACTATTTCAACGATCTTTTCGGGGTCTTCTAACCACTGTAACGACATGCTACTTAGGACAATATCGAAATCTTCCCCGAATGGGAGTTCAAGCATATTCGCATGAATAAAATGTGATTTTTTAAATTTGTTTTGTGCAACCCTCAACATTTCATCAGAAAGGTCTGTGTTGTAAATAATTTCATCAGAAAAATTTTTAGTTATAAATTCTGAAAGTATCGAAGTTCCGCTACCTATGTCTAAAATATTATTTACCAGTCGAGGGCGATTTAAATGAGTATATAGGTATTTGGCGACTTGACGGTGCACATAAGCTTCCTGGTCGTAGGTGTTTGACGCACGATTAAAATTTTTTTTAGTAGTCGCAATACGTTCAATATTCATCTAGATCTCTATTAAACCAAAATTTTCGGATTTTGAATTGGCAATAGGTGCCCACTATTTTCGATATAAGAGATAGAAGAGTTCTTTATTGCTGAGTGAAGATGCTCTGCATGTTCAGGTGGTATCAACAGATCGTTGGTTGCCGTAACTATGTTACATCGAATGTCTATTGTGTTTAATAGAGTTTCGTCGATCGTGATGTTTTTTAAAAATAAAAGTGAATTTATCAATTCTTCTGTTGAATATTCAGCAGATTGCTCTACTAGTTTTTCGGTTGAGGCGTTTTCTTTATTTGTTTCCCAAACAGAATCTTCATTTATAAGGGATGCGTAGAATTTTTTCATTATATTATTTCTTACGCTGGTGTCATTCAACCCCTCTGTTACGTTGCTGATTAGCTTGTCTATTGCTTGGGTCCGTTCATCTGAATCCCGCAAGAAATTTGCGGTCGTATTAATTAATGTTAAACGGCTAACTTTTAGCATGGTTTTGGCAGCAAATATTTGAGCGATTAGACCGCCGAGAGACCAGCCGATTATGCGAATATTGAACAGTGAACTAGAGTTGAAAATTAATTTCTCAATTTCTTTAGTTATTGAATCAAAATAGGATTCCTTATCTATCTCTATGTTGAATTTCGAGAGAATTTTCGTCGCATCGATAAAGACAATGTTTTGCCGCAACGTGGACTTTTGCCCATAGTAGTTCTCTAAAAAATCTTTGGAAAAACTCCAGCCTGTTATGAAAATTGTTGTTGTTTGCATGTGTGTTAAATCGTCAACCGCATTGAAAAATTGTTTTTATAAAATGTCTTATCCTTAGCGCAGGTAATGTCCAAACAGTTGGAAATTTAAATTGCGTTAAGTATATTTAGCCCGAGATTATGATACTATAAATTTAACGTAAACTAAAATTTTGAGGGATAATATGGAAGTAGGATTTATCGGACTTGGGATAATGGGCCGAGAAATGGCTCAACATCTTATTGATAAGGGCTATAAAGTTACAGTTTGGAATAGAAGCCCTGAAATATTAACTTCATTTAGAGAGAAAAAAATTAAAATTGCAGAAAATCTTCATGATTTAGCAAATCAGTCGAGCTTAATAATATCATGTGTCTCTAACGAAAAGTCATTGGAAGAAGTTTATCTATCTAAGAAGGGTGTTCTCACGGCGCCAGCTTCAAAATTGCAAAACGTAGTGGACTGTTCAACCGTTTCGCCTGCGTTTGTCAGGTATCTCGCATCTCAACTAAACGCTAAAAATATTAAATTTTCGGATGCACCAATCACCGGAGGTGATGTCGGTGCGAAAAATGGGACTTTAACAACTATGGTTGGAGCGGACGAAGCTGATTACGAGAAGATTTTGCCATTGCTTAGTACGTTTTCAAAAAATGTGTATCACATGGGTGAGGTGGGATCTGGGCAGGAAGCTAAATGTGTTAACCAGATCGCTATCGCAAGTTCGGTTGCAGCTATGACAGAAAGTTTGTTTTTTTGTGAGCAAAAGGGCCTACCTATCGATAAGATGCTTTCAATTTTGCAGAATGGTTCGGCCGGTTCATGGGCTTTTAGTAACTATGCCCCTCGCGTGTTGCAGGGGGACATGGCTCCAGGTTTTTATGCGAGAGATATGTTAAAGGACATTCGCATAGTCTTAAAGGAGGCCGAAGAGTCTTATACGCCGTTACCAGTAACTGCAATACTTAAAGAACTTTACACCTCGCTAATATCGAAAAAAGGAGATCAATTAGGAAATCACGCTTTAATTGAAATCTATCGAGAGTTAGTCAACTCAAAAAAATCCGATTAAAATTTTCTGGGAATGAATGTGGATATTAACGATTATTCAGGTGAATAGTTATTAATAAGCATTATTTTTTGGAGAAATTAAATATGAGGCCTGAAGTAGTTTATCTCGATGTTCCATTTAGGGAAAAAGACGAGGCAAAAGAGTTAGGTGCAAGGTGGGACGCCGAGGAGAGAAAGTGGTTTGTGCCAAAAGGAAAGGATGTCGATCCTTTTCAGCAATGGCTTCAAGAAGATCCAGAAGCTGTTTAGATAATCAGTGTGCGTGGCTTTTGAGATCAAGAGCCACCACATGCCAATTGTTTCGGTTAAAGTGTTTGCCTCTCTACATCTTAAATTGTCGTTTATATGTAGTCTTCTTTTAATATGTGCTGAATAGTTATTGTCTCGATCGTTGTTCTAATGGAGTAGGGGATTTTCTGCGGAATTGAAATTATATTCACTGTATCCCTGCTTCTGCATGAATGACGACATTATGATGGTTTGCGTATTTATTCCAAGCAGATGATCACGAGAGCTCTGAGAACGACTATTCTTGTCGGGATAAAGCATTGTAGCTTAGGTCCGATATACGTCAATTGAGGCCCGTGTGCTATGTCATCCAGCCAAAGATAAATTTACCTAAGTTTAATATTTACTAGTGTGTAATCAGTAATGATGCGATAAAATCCCATTTATGATGGAATCGAAGATCAATTTAGACGAGCAAAATTTAAAAAGAAAACTTCATACGGTAATTTTTGGTCATGAAACCCCAGCTGGAAGGTTGTTTGACCTCTTGTTGCTAGCGGCGATCTTAATTAGTGTGGTCGTACTAATGTTAGAGACGGTTGAGTCTGTTAGTGTCGATTACGGTGAAGAGTTAAGAATTATCGAGATTCTATTCACAGCCGTCTTTTCGATAGAGTATCTAACTCGAATATATTGTAGTCCAAATAGACTAAAATATATTTTTTCATTCTTTGGATTTATTGATTTTATTTCAATTGCTCCCACCTATTTCTCGTTTGTATATGACGGTTCAAGATTTTTAAGTATTTTTAGAACAGTTCGCCTACTTAGAGTTTTCAGGATACTCAAATTGGCAAGGTTTTTGGGTGAGGCCGAGCAACTGAGTCAGGCCTTAAAAGACAGCCAGTACAAAATTTGCGTCTTTCTTGGCGCTGTATTTAGCCTTGCTTTAATTGTTGGAACAATCATGTTCGTGGTCGAAGGACCTGAAAACGGATTCGCAAATATTCCTGTAAGTGTTTATTGGGCAGTTATTACGTTAACTACGGTTGGATACGGGGATATCGTACCAAGAACTCCTTTGGGTCAATTCATAGCGACTATCGTCATGACCCTTGGTTACGGGATTATTGCAGTTCCCACTGGCATAGTCTCGGCGCAATTAACAAAGTCTGCTTTGATCGAAAACGATAAGAAGAACAGTAAGAAGTAAGTTATATTTATTACGATTCCTAACTAATTATCTCTGACATTGAGGACAGAAAAACGTGCTACGTTGATTCTGAACAATCTTACTAATTGGAGTTTTGCAAATTTTGCAGTTTTCATTTGTCTTCCCGTAGACTTTTAGGAAATTTTGATAATTTCCAGTAGATGAATCATCCAACTGAAAGTCAGAAAAAGTAGTTCCGTTATTGAGAATTGCTTTATTTAAGATCGATGGGATCGACTTAAACAGTTTTTTCAGTTCTGGTTTTGAGAGTGTGCCAACGATTCGTGTCGGGCGTATTCTTGATGAAAAAGCAATCTCAGATGCATAGATGTTCCCGATACCGGAAATCCGATCTTGTCGTAATAGGAAATTTTTGACGCTGAGGTTTTTTGATTTGTTAGCCAGCTCGGTGAATGTTTCAAAATCAAAATTCTTGTTAACTGGATCGACCGTTCCTTCCGGCAGGGTTGGTCTTTTGGTATGCCACTTAAATGTACCAAAACGCCTTACATCAAAAAAATATAGCTCTGAGTCTTTGAATTTGAAAGTTGCCCTAATATGCTTAGAGAAATTATCGGACTTAATTCTAATTATTTTATGTTCAAGATAGCTATCGCTTGCTTCAAGTTCTTCGAAGCTATTACCTTGATTGAAAAGTAATCTTCCGGACATTCTCAAGTGTACTAAAAGGTAAAGTTCTTTACTATTTTTACTAAATTGAAAAAGAACTTCCTTACCAAGTCTCGAAACATCATTTATTAAGTAATTTTTGAAATTTTGCGGAGGATTTCCAAGTTTGATATCCGAAACGATAAGGGAGCCGCAAGTCTTACCCACAATTTTAGGGGCAAGATTTCTTGCGACTGTTTCGACTTCTGGAAGTTCTGGCATATTGCCTTGTTAGCAGTACTGATTAAATGCAGTTTTCAATTTGTCGGCAATCTCAGCCGCCGAATAGCCTTCGATATCAGTTCTTTCTAACATGAAGACCACTTTTCCATCTTTCAGTAAGGCTGCAGAGGGTGACGATGGTTGGTACCCATGGAAATAAGATCTTGCTTTCTGTGTTGCGTCGGCATCCTGTCCTGCAAACACAGTAGCAATCGCAGCAGGCTTTTTCTCGTTTTCTAATGCCATAGCAAGTCCCGGTCTCGCGCCGCCAGCTGCACATCCGCACATTGAATTTACGAAAATCAATTGGCTGCCAGATGAGTTGCTTATAAATTGATCTACTTCTTCTGGAGTAAGCAATTCTTTAACTCCGATCTTTGTTAGTTCTTCTCTCATTGGTTTTATGAATGCTGGATTGTACATATATTCTCCTTGTTTAATCTTAATAAGTTTTATTTTTCATATCTTTTTTTCAAGAATGGTGAGAGGGAAAGGATGTGTTGTATTCTTTCGAACGTTTCACACCATTCAGTCAACTCGCTGTCCAATTCTGAAATCTCAGGGTCAATGATTCCTGTTTCGCAATAAGCAGCGTTACTTTTTTCGACTGTCCGCCTATAGTAGGATAGGTGCCGATCACCAAATCTTTGTATTTCAAGAAAGTCTTCAGAAAGAAATACTGCAACTGGAACTTTTTCAGCTCCGTTAATTCTCAGTTCATCTTGCAATTCTGGATTTGACTTGCTTTCAATAAATCTTAGGTCAATTAATGGGTTTTCCTTTGCTATCCTATATAGCATTGGACCTTGTCTTTGACAGTCTCCGCACCAAACTCCAGAAAGAACCAAAACATTAAGTTTCCTTTTGAAATCTGAAACAGTCTGCTTGTTGTTGCCAGTTAGTGAAATTAGGCCCTCGTGTCGCTCCCATTTAGTCCAGTAGGGCGAGTTCGATTCTTCTCGATACTTATCATAAGAAAGGGCTTTTTCGAAATAGGACTTATAAAATTCTCTGCGAAGGTCTTTATATGGGGAGATATCTATCATTTAATTATTCCGAACGGTTTTGTTCTCGTCAGTTATATAGGGTATAGTAAAAAATTATTATAAAAGTCTCTATCTAAAGAGTATTCTACTTTTCCGACATTTCAGATCTTCAATATTAAACACGAATAACAATGTTTGCAATAAGCTCCAGCGATTTAATTAAAACCTATAAAACTGCCAATAAAAGGGAGGGGATAGTAGGGAATTTAAAAGATCTCTTTCATCGTAATTATCGCGAGGTCAGAGCTGTGGACGGGATCTCCATTAATATTGAGCAGGGTGAGTTTGTTGGCTTCATTGGTCCCAATGGAGCAGGCAAATCTACCACCATTAAGATGCTTACTGGCATTTTGCAACCGACCTCTGGTGAAATTCGTGTATTGGGTTTCAATCCATCTCTTCAGCGTCAAGAGTACACAAAAACAATAGGGGTGGTGTTCGGCCAAAGAACGCAACTTTGGTGGGACATTGCAGTCAAAGAAAGTTTTGAACTTTTACGGAGGATTTATGAAATTCCCGAAATGGAATTTAGAGAACGGCTTAAATATTTAATTGATTCGTTTCAGTTATCATCTCTCGTTGACATTCCAGTGAGAAAGCTTTCACTGGGTGAGCGGATGAAGTGTGATATTGTTGCGAGTCTGATTCATAACCCACAAATTCTTTTTCTTGACGAGCCGACAATCGGACTTGATTCGATAGCGAAAAATTCTATTCGAGATATTCTAAGAAAACTTCATCAGGAAACTAAAACCACTATACTGTTAACAACTCATGACTTACAGGAGATTGAGGAGTTATGTGAGAGAATTTTGGTCCTTGATAAAGGACATATTGTCTATGATGGCGAAATTAGTGACGTAAGGTCTCGTGTAAATTTAACAAGGACATTAAAGATCGAGCTAAAAGAAATACCTGATGTGAACTTCCTCTCTGATTTAGAATATTTAGAAGATATTCAGGTGCTTCAATCACATCCTAAGACAATTGAAGTGAAGTTCGATTCAAATAAACATACTGTCTTTGCTATCCTGTCGAAGTTTACGCAAAGTGCGGAGATCAAAGATATTTCGATAGAGGAACCTAGTATCGAAGAAGTTATCACCAGGATTTATACTGATGGTATTAATTAAAGCTATATGGACGTGAATCGTTTTTCACCATATCTGGCCTGTATCCGTTTATCTTTTCTGAAGTTGATGGCCTATCGGATGCGCTATTTTACCGGTATCATCACTTATTTGATGTTTGTGTCGGTACATTATTATATCTGGCAGGCAGTTTTCAGTGGAAAGCCGGAAGGCACTTTGATCAATGGTTTTAGTTTTGATCAAATCATTACCTACGTTGCGATTGGCTGGATTGCTCGAAGTATGTATTTCTCGGATATAGATGATGAAATTTCAGAGATGGTAAAGACCGGACAAATTTCAATATATTTGATCCGCCCCATTAAATTTCATCTAGTAATGCTTGCAGAAGCATTTGGTGGACTTTTATTTAGACTTTTTCTTTTTACATTGCCAATTTCAGTCGTTCTACTATCAGTATTCCCCGTGAGTCCCCCAAGCTCTGTTCTTGGGGGACTCACGTTCATTGTATCTACATTTGCGAGTTTCCTTGTATTAGCTGAAATTAACTTTCTCCTTGGTTTACTTTGTTTTTATCTTAAATCGATTGATGGCTTTATGAGAGCAAAATATTTTTTTATTCAGCTTTTTTCAGGGTTGTTACTCCCGATTAGTTTCTACCCAAGCTGGTTACGAGAAATAATGGAGTATCTTCCATTTAAGCTTATCGCTTCTACTCCACTTGAGATTTACTTGGGCAAAATTGCTG
>CAYYIQ010000173.1:0-7594 GCA_964472005.1 uncultured Bdellovibrionales bacterium
TATAATATATATCGTCGTCGATGCCAAATCTTTAGGAATCAACGACTAGCTAACTAAAGACTTTCCTTAACTTTCATAATAAATTCAGTAGTTTGCAGTTTCACTGGCTTAGCCGCTGAAGTAATACTTGCGAGGTCCCCGGTCATAAATCCCGACTCTACTGTTTTAACCACTGCGCGTTCAAGCTTTGCAGCAAATTCAACTAGCTCTTTATTTTCATCTAATTCACCCCGCTTCGCCAACGCCCCTGTCCAAGCAAAAATTGATGCAATTGAATTGGTGGAGGTCTCTTCTCCCTTGAGGTGCTTATAGTAGTGACGTTTTACAGTTCCATGGGCAGCTTCATATTCGTACTTACCGTCTGGAGAAACTAAAACGGAAGTCATCAACCCGAGACTTCCAAATCCCGAAGCAACCATATCCGACATAACGTCTCCGTCATAATTCATCAAAGCAAGCAACATCCCCCCTTCCGACTTCATCAACTGCGCAACCGCATCATCAATTAAAAAGTACTTGAAGGAAATTCCAGCTGACTTAAAGTCTGCTTCGCGTTGATTGGCTAAAGCTTCGAACTCTTGTCTAAATTTAGCATGATAGACCTTAGAAATTGTATCCTTTGCGCAAAACCAAAGATCTATCTTTTCGGCTAACGCATAACTGATGCACGATTTCGCAAATGATTTAATCGACGAACTTGTATTATGCATTCCCATAACGACACCCGGGCCTTCAAATTCGTGCACGGGAATTCTTACCTCGGCATCAGTTTCCGAACTTGTATACACAAGCTCTACTAAACCCGGTTCACTTATCTCCATTTCTTTGGCTTTATAAATATCACCATACGCATGACGCGCTATAGTAATAGGAGATTTCCAACTCTTAACCGCTGGTGGGATATTTGAAATCATGATTGGCTTTCTAATAACAGTACCATCTAAGATACTGCGAATAGTGGCGTTTGGACTAGCCCATGCCTTTTTTAAGCTGTATTCTTTTACTCTTTCAGCATCCGGTGTAATCGTCGCACACTTAACTCCGACTCCAAATTCTTTAATTGCGAGTGCTGCGTCAATTGTAACACCATCATCTGTTTTATCACGATTTGAGACGTGCAAATCAAAATATTTTAAATCAATATCTAAGTATGGAAGAATCAATTCTTCCTTAATTTTTTCCCAGATAATTCTTGTCATTTCGTCGCCATCAAGTTCGACTAATGGTGTAGAGACTTTTATTTTAGACATAGGTAAAGATAATTAAGGGTAGATAACAATTGATAACTTAAATCTGCTAATTAATAGAAGTACACAATCTTCATAGCTGAGACAACCAAAATAACGTTAAAGTTCTAGCGGCTCGGTACTCGCACCATCAAAAACGTATTGATACCTCCAAAATCAAGATTACATCAAAGAAAATATGGGTTTGTGTGTATTTTTAATTTAACCACAGAGCGACCGGAGCAATCATAGGGGAAGTTATTGAAATTAGGAGGATAGAGGCCTTTGACAAATAAGGACGGCCCTAGTTTGAGTTCATTAAAGTAATCATATTATGAAATTTAGTCGGAAATGTTTGGACTTACCACGCTAAACTTGCACCACTTCTCTTTTCCCTGGCTGCTCTGTTGTTAATTTACAACAGGTCCAAAAACAGGACTTATGCACAAAGCGTAACACTAAAAAAAAGCTTTATCGAATCATGACTTTCAAGTGGAATGTCTTCCTTTTTCAAAACATGACTAAATTTCCTTTTTTAAATATTTGTATTCAGTCCAATTTGAGATAACATGCGAGGCCTGTAAATTGATCTCAATATATATCCGCTGCTTAGTGATTTTTGTTAAGATAGAAAAGTTCGCTAAAAGAGAACTGGACCGCTGGCGAGCTTGTCGAGAACATACAACATATACTGCTCGCAAACAGGCGTCGACATAGACAAAGTGTCAAAAAACGACGACTCTGATGCTTATAAAGTTCAAAGTCATCATTGGTTGCGGCCTTATTTTAAAATTGAGCAGATTTGATATAAGGCTAGTCGCCCTACGTTCCAAAGCAGAGTGCTAGTACGTTTTGATTTTCACTATATCATCAAGAGTGGAGAAATATAAAGTATTAGTAATTTTTTATAAATAGAGTTGATTAGATATCCCCTTTTATTACGAGACGGCAAAATGATCTCAGATTCCTTACTCATAAACTTACTTTTCGCAGTACCGCCATTTATGGTCGCAATAATTCTTCATGAAGTTGCGCATGGTTACGTTGCGTACAAACTTGGAGACCCCACCGCCAAAAGCTTGGGACGGATAACATTAAATCCTCTTAAACACATCGACCCATTTATGTCGATAATCTTACCCCTGATGCTAATTATAGGGAACTCTCCAATAATTTTCGGAGGCGCAAAACCAGTGCCAGTTAATCCAGGTTATTTCAAAAACCCTAAACGAGACATGGCTATCGTTGCGGCGGCAGGCCCAATAGTTAACTTTATACTTGGAACTATTTCATATTTTTTATACATCCAACTAAGCGCAAACGGCGCTTCTAGTTTTGTAGGTATGGTGTTTCACATCTGGCTCGCTTATTCGTTAATCATAAATGCGGCACTTGGACTTTTCAACCTACTCCCTGTTCCCCCACTTGATGGCGGAAGAATCATGGTCGGCATTTTACCTCACCATTTGGCCAGAAAATGGGCAAAACTTGAGCGTTTCGGGCTTTTAATTGTATTTTTACTTTTAATGCTAGACGTTCCACAAAAAATTCTATCGCCAGCTATAAATTTTCTAACCAACGAGCTTGAAAGAGCTGTCGTGATACAAGAAGAGATAGAACCGACCAAAAACCCAAGCCCCAACCCAAGTCTATACATCGACAAGAATCACCACAGATCGAATGAACTAGAACTAACCTAGATTTTTATTGGACCACAGAGGCACAGAGAAAGGCATCAGACTATATTGTACGCACTCTCGCACTTCAGAGTTAAAACTATATAAACGACACCTCCCACACTGTTTGCTCCGCTTGCTCTGCGTTAAACCCTTCCTAAAAAAAACGATTTAGCTGATCTGCAACCTATAAGATAGCGCCTCGACTATATGCTCTGGTAATATTTCAGTTTGATTGTTTAGATCAGCAATTGTCCTCGAAAGCTTTAGGACTCTTGTGTAAGCACGTGCACTGAATTGAAATTTTTTACCAGCTTCGCTTAGAACTGATTTTGAGCAATCTGAGAGCGAGCAATGTCGGTTTAGTTCTTTGGACGTCATTTGCGAATTGAGATAGCTGTACGATCGGAAGCGAGCAAATTGGTTTTTTCTTACCTCTAAAACCTTAGCTTTAAATTTTTCAGTTACGTCAATATTTGATTTCATCTCTTGCATTTCTTCTATGCTAACTTGAGGCACCCAAAGTTGGATATCAATTCGATCAAGCAATGGTCCTGATATTTTCTTAACGTAACGTTTTATTTCTTGCTCAGTACAATTACACAAAGTTTTATATTTTAAACGAGCGCGAGCATCCCTACTTTCGCTGCCTTTTAATCCGCAGGGGCAAGGATTCATTGCAGCGATAAACATAAAACTAGCAGGATAGACAAATTTCCCACTTGCTCTTGAAATTGATATTCTTCGTTTCTCTAGTGGTTCTCTCAGAGCCTCTAACGCATCTCTTCGCATTTCCGGAAGTTCATCCAGAAACAACACACCATTATGGGCTAATGAAATTTCGCCCGGTGTCACAGTCGACCCTCCTCCGACCAGCCCAGCTAAACTAATTGAATGATGGGGGGACCGAAACTGTCTCTGAAAAATAGGCCGAAATGAATTACTAGACGAGTTTTGCACTTGTATAATTGAATGGATTTTATTGACCTCTAGAAATTCTTCTTCGGCGAGATCAGGTAGGATACTTGTTATCCTTTCGGCCAACATTGTCTTCCCTCCTCCTGGAGGACCAATTAAGAGAACATTATGCCCGCCAGCTGCGGCCACCATTAAAGCTCGCTTAGCTTCATGCTGCCCTACTACATCAGAAAAATCCTTTAACTTTTTGTCTAGCGACGGAGAAGATACTGAAATATTTTTTTTCGTAACTTCCGGAATTTCTCCGAGGAGAACTTTAACCAAATCACTTATATTTTCTACAAAACGAACCTTGAACTTTGGAAAATATTTTAAAATATTTGCTGACTCCATCGAAACGAAAAGTCTATCTAACTCCGAATTATCATCAACCAGATACGCACTTGCGACCTCAGTGCCCGTTTGCTTAATTCGACCGTCTAAGGTCAATTCACCTACAAATATATTCTTTTCAACTAACTCTTCTGGGAGGACACCATTAGCAGCCAAAATACTCATTGAGATGGCTAGATCAAATCCACTACCATTTTTGGGTAGCGATGCCGGTGCCAAATTTACGATAACCTCAGACTGCGGAAAGCCAAATCCACTGTTTTCGAGCGCGCACTTAACTCGATCTTTCGCTTCTTTAACAACACCATCTGGTAACCCGACTATGGTAAACCGTTTTAACCCTTTCGAAATTTCCGTTTCCACTTCAACTTGTAAGGCATCTATTCCAACGACCGTAGTCGAATTTGTGTGAACTGACATTTGCAACACGCTTCCTAATTATATTATTATACAGGAATATACCCTCTGAACTCAGCAAATAGCCTAAGAACGGTTCAACGAATCACATTTAGAGATATTAACGCGCTATTACTAAAGCTATCTGTGTTGTTTTCGAATAAATATGGATTTTTTTGCGAAGAATATTGCCCTGTAAGCAATAAATCTGATTTCAACGTATTCTACTTGCACAAGGTTCTGTATATTTTGAGGATATTAGACACAATTTCTACCTCAAGATCATAATAATAACGTGAAGGTTTTTTACTCTTTTCCGCTTACGAAAGTTTAAAATTGTCTACTTTTAAAGAACTGTACTTTGAGGCTGTTAACATCACCCTTGACGAGCGTTTGGAAGTTTTTGAAAAATTTCGCTACGAAGTATTAGAAACTTCGGGAAGTGATGAAGCAAACTTCCTCGTTGGATTCGCTCCGAGTTGCGCAGAGACCCTACCCTGGGAAGACAACCCGCGCGATGGAGGTCCTACGCTTTTCCGGTTGATGAAAGAAGTTTACGGACCTAGCCAAAGATGGGATTTCCTTAGGACCGTTATTCAACAGTCGGGGCATGAAAGACGATATCTAGTGCGCGGCATTGTCGCCGCTAGGACGAAATTCGCTGGCAAAATGAAAGTTCCTGCGGAAGTTGAACAGGCGCTTTTTCAATGGTCAAAAGATCAATTGCAACGGATGGTTGAGGTCGATCACATCTCAACCACTGGAGCTAAACTTTGTATACGACTTACCGGACAATTCGGTGGTGATGAAGGCAAGACGGTTCTTCAAGAATTTGAAAAGTCGCTTGACGAATATCAGCACGAACTAACTTCGGTACGGCAACTGCTCGAACGCACGATGTCGCAATTCGTTTAAATTCAGGTTTGGAATTTTGGTTATAACTCATAGCGATTTCTTGTTTTAAGAAGTCGCTTTTCTATTTTCATTCAATTTCCATAACACAAGTAATTAAATTCGTTCTGGAATATTGCGTCACAACTAAATTTCACCCTACCATTCAAAACTAACGCACCGAATTCAGCTTGGCACAGGACTTGCGATATTATCTGTAGATTGGGAAGTCTTAACGATAAGTACTTGAAATTACGAGAACAAGTCGTTTAAATTAGGAAAAAAGTGCCTAGGCACAAGAAATAAAGGGAATTAATGGCTAAGGTTAAACAAAGTAGCTCACTTGCTGTTGATGAAATTTGGCAATCAGTTTCATTAGAAGAAAGACTTGAACTTATTTCAAGGTCTCAAGCATCTGGATTAATTGCTTCACTCGTCACTGTTTTCATGGTCGGATCAATTGCATACGGTCTTGATAAGATTTCCTTATTAGTCGTCGCATTCGGATGCGCATTTTTCACCTTTCCTCTTTTTAGCAGTCACACATGGAGAACTGGGAAGCCATCGCTCATACTGGCTTACCTAGCGGTAAGAACAGTCGCTCGAAGATATGCCTACGGATTCGACCTTCCGAACATCGATATTATCTTAATTTACAGAGCTAAGATGCAACCACTCTTCGCTACAACAGAAGAAGAGTATGCTCACAATAAAAAGAATTTTGATTCAGGTTCGAGCACTCGAAGCGAAACTCCGGTTTGGGTTGTTCTAATGAGAAGTGGGATTTTACTACTTTCCGAAAAGACAGGTGGCGCAAAACTTGAATTTGTTTCGCCGATCGTTCACGATACAGCTATCGAAGAATATACGGAAAATTTAAGAATGGGAGAATCTGCTTGCACTATTCAAGGTAGCGGAGTTAGCAAAGGAAAATCAGTCCTCCTAAAAACAAAATACAAAGGCGCTCACTACGTTTTCGTAAAGAGATTTCAACAACTAGTTTTTGAATGTGTAAAAGCACAACAAACACTTGAAACTCTATGAAAGAAAGATCTAGCATAATAACTCTGTCGCTGAGTGTCGTCACTTTGTTTTTTGGCGACCACAGAGACACTCGGCTAAAGAAACGGTACCTTATTCCTACCCTGAGGAGTCTGCGGCTAGTTCGGGGAAGTATTTTAGAGGGTTTAGAGGTTTGCCGGATTTCCTCCACTCGAAGTGCAAGTGTGGTCCTGTCGCTCTTCCTGTGCTTCCGACTCTGCCGATGACGGCACCGGCATTAACCGCGTCACCTGTTTTTGCATCAATGGTTGAAAGATGCCCGTAGAGTGAAATGAACTCTCCATCATGTTTAATTGAAACAACGTTACCATAGCCTGGGAGTGTTCCCGCAAATATGACGACACCATCTGAAATTGATCTGACGTGACTCTTTTCGGGCGCAGCTAGATCGACTCCTGAATGATGCTTAACAGCTTTAACAATTGGATGTTTGCGATTGCCGTATTTACTCGATAGCCGTGGTGCCAACAACGGAAATACTATTGTCTTATTAATCGCGACGATACTATCCGCAAAAACAATCGATTGAGGCTGAACCAAACTAGCTGTAAACAATAATAGTATAAGCTTTTTCATACGATCGATTATTCCGCAGTATTTCCAAGTTCTTTGCTATTATTACTCATCGCATTCTTTAGCGCCTGTAATGCTATCGACTCTTGAGTCATGCTAAGACTATCTGTAGATTTAGAACTATCATCCTTTTCCGCACCAATTCGCTTAATCGGCTTTGCTGGTAGTGGTGGCTTAATTGGCTCGGCTTCCATTGGGACAAAGTCTTCTTTCATTCCTGCAAAGTTTGACTTTGAAACATTGTCAGCCTTAACATTTTGACGTTTGCCATTGTCGATAATCTTTACATAATCCTTGTGAATATATGCTCGACCGCCAGTTGGAGAGTTAACCCGATACCAATCTTTTTCCCGGGCCTCTACGGTTAACTTTGCCCCTTTACCAATATCCATAATGGTTGAGTTATTAATCCCGCTCCAGCTCTTAAAGCGACCTTGTCACCTGTAACTTCGATGATCA
>CAYYIQ010000174.1:0-7560 GCA_964472005.1 uncultured Bdellovibrionales bacterium
TTAAACTAAACAAACGTAATCTACACCAAAAACTCCTTTTGGCCTTGGCAGCTAGCTGGGGTAGTTCAAATATCATTTTCTCAATGGTGGCAAATCATTGGTTCGTTGGTCAACTTGCTGCAAATGTTATGTTGACCATAGCAATCATTATTTTAATCTCACGTGAGAGAACACGAAAAAATGTTAGGGCAGTTTTAGGATTTTGTTTTTTTGCCCTGGCGATACTGGGTCGAAACCACATAGTATTTACCTTTCCGTTTTTCTTATATCTTGTAATAAGTGACGACTCATTTCGTCTAGAAGGACCAGGTCATTTCATACGTCGCTATTTAAAAGCAATTCGCGACAATTACGTTTTAGTTTTACTCGTCTGTCTTCCTGTTATTACGATTATCTTCATGATCGCTCTCTATAATTACCTACGTTTTGATGACTTTCTTTTTAAAGGAATTGAACTCTCCAACATGAGGCGGACGTCTAGAGAACTTACGGATCAACATGGACTTGTTAATTTTAAATACCTTTTTCGAAATATATACGTAACTCTTTTACGTCCACCTGGAGCTGGTCTTATAGATGGCTTCTATCGAGACGAAGGGTTTAGCATTTTTCTACAAAGTTCGTTTTTATTAAGCATCTTTTTTGTAAGATCCACACCTTTCTCAAAAGATTTTCTTATCGCTGGATTAATCGGAGTTTCTTGCTGCTCCTTATTTGTACTTTTTTGGGTAGGCAGTGGGTATCGCCAATTCGGTGCGAGGTATCTATTTGACTCTTTTCCTGTCCTAATGGCGATTCTTATTTTCGCCGAACCTAGAATTAAAAACCGAATGCTTCTCGCCTTAACTATGATCTCAATACTTCTCAACGTTTTTGGCTGTTTTTATTTTACTAATAGCTTTAGGCAATATAACCTTTTTTAATTATGAAAGGTGGAAATGTTTACAACAAATACGATCAAAGCTTTGGGCTGCAAAAGCTCATTGTAGCCAATTGGAAAAACAGGATTCTACAACTTACCAACCAAAGCGATGCAAAGACGGTTCACGAAATTGGTTGCGGAGAAGGTGAAATCAGTCGTTTAATAGAAGCTAATTCACGTACAATAATTGCATCAGACGTCTGCCCAGAAGTAATCGAATTAGCAAAATCATTAGGAAAACAGAAAAACAGTAAAGTTCAGTTTAAACAGAAAGACATCTATAAACTTGAAAATGAATCTGATAGCGCCGACTTAATAATTTGCTGCGAAGTGCTGGAACATCTAGAGCATCCAGATACTGCGATCAATTCGATTAAGCGGCTTGACTTTAAGAACGTAATTTTCAGCGTTCCTGCAGAACCTCTCTGGCGAATTTTGAATTTAGCAAGGGGGGCTTATTGGAAAGACATGGGAAATACTCCAGGACATATTCAACATTGGACCCCGAATGCTTTTGTATCTTTGCTTTCTAAACATTTTACAATCGAAAAAGTGTATCACCCGATTCCATGGACTGTAATTTATTGTTCACGCCGATTTAAATAATATAGTTTTTGTTGGTTCAGACTTTGCACTAGGTAAAATTGGCTGAATTCCTGCCTTTGAAATTGTCCAGTAATACGATAATTCAAATTTTTGTTCGTCAAACAACGAATCGTCATTACTGTATCCCTCCGTAATTCCTGCGAACGTGAAAGTCGAGGTGGAGTATTTTAAACTTCAAGGTCACTGTTTTTTGCAAAGCTTGCTTTTGTTGAACGCGCAGAACTCATTCAGCTCCTGTATCCCTGCCTCCGCAAAGACTGCGGGATGACATCGTCAGTCATAAACCCTATATTACTAGGACAACTTTACGCTATAGGTGGACTCAAGTTACTTAGACAGCCTCAAACTTCGAATATTGAGACAAACACCTAGTAAAAAACAGCTGATAAATGAACCCTTACCTTTTTTCACACAAGTTAGGTAACCTACTTCCTAGTATAAGGGTTCACAAAACAATATATCTCGCAATTCAACGACGTTAACTACGATTTATTCTTGGCATAGTTTCGGCCTTACTTCTTTGTGTAAAACTATCAAAAATATTAAATTAAACTTTTAAGTAATGCCACAAGTTACTAGCCAAACATTAGTAAAAGCGACCGAGTACACTTGTCGAGAGTGGTTTCCGTGCAAAGATAGCTCGATTCGTGAGCTCGATATATTTTTTGATAACAAAAATTCTGAAATATCTGTTACAGAAATTTTTAATCTGATTCGAGAAGATGCATCCTTATACATTCGCTTTTTAGCTGAATTTTCGGACTTTTATGTGGGCGGCCATCCACAATCGAAAAAAGACGGGAACATTTTTTCAACGATCACTCCCGAGCAACTAAGAACTGCTTACTCAAAAGTCAAAAAATTAAAAAGTAGACATTCATATTCATCTTTAACCGACTTTCAAAAAATTCGTCTGAATGAAATGATAGTCGCGGCAACTGCCACAAGTTATATCGGTAAGAACAAAAATATAAATGCTGACTTTACCTTTAGTTCCGCTCTGCTAAGACAATTGGGTCACACCCTAATTGCCTGGAACTACCCCCAAATTTATGCAAACGTAACATCTAGTTCAAAAACATTAACAGTTCTCGAAAATGACCTTAGAAAATCACTGGGGTTCACTCCTTCAATGCTGGGTTACGCTGTAACGGACAAGCTTGGCCTGAGTAAATATTTCGGAGACGTTCTGCCCACTGAAGGAAATGTTTATAGATCAAATTTTAAATCAAAACCTAAAAACAACCTACAATCACAGGTATCAAAGATATGTGAGATTGGAGAGGCACTTGCTCGGTCGATCAACCCAAACCTCTACATAACCTCCAGCGCTGACTACCAATCCGCTGTTAAAAAACTAACAACTTCACTTGGACCGAATAGTCTCGAAGAAATCAATTCTCTTCTTACGTTTGAAATCAATATCACCCAAGAGAAAAAGGTAGGGTTTTTAGAAGAGTCTAACTACGTACTTCCACACCTAGCCGAGCTTGATACCCTTGGGGAGGAAGTTGGACTTAATAGAGAAGAATTATTAAGACTAAATGGTTACGTAGACGTGCTACCTTCTCAACTGTATAACGAGGTTGCTGTTCTCTATTCTGCAATAAACGAAGACTCAGATTTAAGATTAAACACAAAGACTTTTGTAAAAAAGATCCTACCAAAAACCTATTTTTCTTCTACAAAAATTTACCTTCTCGATTCAATAGAACGAAAGATTCATGCAGCTTTCATTTCTGGAAAAGCAGAATCAAAAATAGTTAAACCAAACACTTTCTCTCTAACAGGACTCGATAACTTTTTTGGATCCGCGATCTCCTTAAACACACCGATTCGTGAAGTAGTAAACACCGAAGACGGAAAAAGTCTTAGCATTATTGGTTGCTCGTTGGGAGATCCAGCAATTGGGGTCTTGGTGGTAGAAATAGACAACAGTCACCATGAATCGCTTGAAACAATGTCGTACTTTAAAGCAATTAGAAATCTACTTTGCGACTGCCTGAATATCTAACGACTGAAAGATTTTTTCATTTCATTATCCATTTATTTTTGGGTCTACGTTGCTATGAATGTATGTCATAGCAACCTATTAACCTAGGGTTATAATTCACGCTTCAACTAGAAACTATAGCTAATGTTATTAGATACTTAGACATGCGATTTGATTGGCACAAATCTCGCCTTTAATAGACCCAGGCTAAGATATTTTCTTAGTCTCGAAGAAAGTTGTTGTATTTTTCTGGGGTAAAATGAGTTTATTAGAAGAGCAGAACCAGCCTAAGGTTAATTCGAAAGCTATTCAAGCCGAGTTGGATAGCTTCGAGGATAAAATTAAAAAATTAAAAATATCTTATGAGCAATATTTTTGTAACCTGATCCCGCTTCCTCCAGATAAGGAACATAAAGAATTAGACCTGCTTTCAAAAAGACTTTTACGCCTTCCATTCAGAAATGTTCAAAGTAATTTTCGACTCACCAATTTGGTACATCGATTTCAGACTTTAAATACACATTGGGAAAGAGTTTTAAAACAAAAAGAAGAAGGTACATATATCGGGGATCGCTTTAGAGCGCGAGCAAGGGAAGAAACGATCGAACGAGAAAGACATCGACAAAAAATAAAAGGTACCAGTGAAGATTCGATACGCTTACTTTTTGAAAGTTACAAAAACGCTCTCGATAGCTCAGGCTTAAATTCTGACAATCTTGAATTTCATACATTCAAGCAGGACATCCAAACCAAGCAAGAGTTGTTAAAAAAGACGACGGGTAGTGATTGTATCAATTTTAGAATAGAAACTGCGGATGGAAAAGTATCAATCAAGGCCCGGAAGATTGATACGGGTTAGATTTCAAAAACTTTTAACCCAAACACAATGAATACCATTCTAGCAACCCTGATACATTGCTGAGACCGAATATCTCGATTGAGTTAGCTAACTTATAATTTCTAAACGGATAGACTCTAAACCAGCCCCCTACAAATAGTTACTTAAGTCTATTTAACGAAAACTGCTCAGTTGGAGTTGACGCCAATTCACTTTGATCTATTGTTGGAACTTGAGAAGACAGAAATCCTGCGACGATTCCCATTCCCATGACAAAGTGGTCAAGAAAGGTGAACGGTATTGACAGCATGATGAAAAGTAAATCGCTGTTACGATAGATGAATAAGAAATATGGAGTGTTTAGAAAGAACCAGGCGGCAATAGAGTACGGAGCAAATGACGAATAAACTAACGCAGTCAGTATTGTCAGCATCACAAAAAATATCGATAAAATCTTAACCAATGAAGTATGCGCAAAGACTGGTTTCTTAAATGAAAATTTAGGTTTTACCCTCTTTCTTGAAGCGATCTGCGCAAACCCTTTGGGGACATTGAAATCGTTCTTAAGCAGGTTAAAAAAAGAATATTTTTTGAGGTGCGTAACTTCAAGCTCCTTAACTAAATGAATTTTTTTACCGTGATTAACTAGAAGCTGTCCTAGCTCAACGTCATCACAAAATGCAGGGTTTTGTTGAAGTTTCTCGGACTCTGATATCGATTCCCATACATCACTTCTTATCGCGTAGATTGAACCGTAAAGAAATGTGACTTCCTTAGGAAGCATTTTAAAACCATAGTTCATATAAATATTTTTATACTTCGAAAAAAAGTTATCGACTGGACTTGATGCGGAAAGAATTCCTGTAATCGCATCAACATCCGGGTTCTTCAAAAAATATTCGGAAATGATTTTTAGAGTATCTGGCTTAACAACGATATCTGAATCAATATTAACCAAAACATTGTGTTTTGCAGCATTGAAACCAGCAATACGAAGACTGAAAAAAGATTTCACCTTTTTTAAAGTTATTGCTTTATCTGTAAAGGGTTTTGAGAGTTCGAGTGAGTTATCCGAACTTGCGTCATTAACGACTATGAGTTCATAGTTATTAATAGATGAATGTTTAATAGCAGAGAGACTATCAACTATAGTCTCTTGAGAATTATGAAACGGGACGATGATGGACAGGTCCATGCCGTTTAAGTTATTTTCCATTAAGTTCTCAATAACACGGGCTAGAAGTTTTCAAAAGTAGTCGAGAACTACGACGTTAATAATAATAAAGACTCAACACGTATTTCGACAAAATACATGCGTTTTTATTTTAAATTTTAGAGTTACTTTCTATTTCAAGAGAGCTTGGGTGGCGTTACAAAGTTTTTCATTGCTTATATAGTTAGAGGTTTACAGCTATATAAGGGCTACTTTCTTCGAAATAATTTTATTTAACAATAAACTAGAAAGATGTTTTAGTTTATTTTTGAAATAGTTGTGCGCAATTGAAAGAATACTGAGTAGCTTGCTGGCTCGGGTTGAATAACCCGACGACCGATAATGACTCGTTAAAAATTAACGAGTGTTAGCTCATTGTATGTCTGCGACTTGCTTCTAAGCTTGCATTAAGTCTATTTTTTTCAATTGTTAGCTCTAGATGTTTTGGATCTAAGGTATTTGAAATTTTAGAAAGATCGGCTTCAACTTCCTTCAATCTAGACTCAGTTATGGCATTTTCTACGTTTTCTGCACCTAATGCATACTCAGCTAGAATTGTTAATACGCCATTTTCTACTCGGAAAGCTCCACCTGAAATCATAAACCAAAAATCGTTACCTTGATTTACCAATTTCATAGTTCCTGTAGACAGCAGTCCACAAATATCAACGTGCTGTGGCAAAATTCCGATTTCACCTTTGGCAGTAGGAAGTAAGACTTCAGTCGCTGTGGTTGTAATCAACTCTTTTGCTGGAGTTAAAACTTCAACTTTAAAATCATGGCTCATGAAATTACTTCCTTTAATATCAATTCTACTGAATTACTTTTTAGAAACTGCGTCTCTTGCAAGTTTCTCTGCTTTTTCTTTAGCTTCTTCGATTGTTCCAACTAGATAGAATGCATCTTCTGGAAGCGCATCGTGAACACCATCACAAAGCTCTCTAAAGCCTCTGATTGTATCTTCAAGTTTAACAAATCGTCCTTCAATTCCAGTAAACTGTTCAGCAACGTGGAAAGGTTGAGAAAGAAATCTTTGAATTTTTCTAGCTCGTTGAACAACCATTTTATCATCTTCAGAAAGCTCGTCCATCCCTAGAATCGCAATAATATCTTGAAGATCTTTATATCTTTGCAAAATTCTTTGAACTTCTCTCGCCACTCCATAGTGATCTTCGCCAATGATAGCTGGATCAAGGATTGTTGAAGTAGAATCAAGTGGATCTACCGCTGGATAAATACCTTGCTCAGCAATTGATCTTGATAAAGTTGTAGTTGTATCAAGGTGAGTGAACGTTGTTGCTGGAGCTGGATCCGTTAAATCATCCGCAGGTACATAGATCGCTTGTACTGAAGTAATAGAACCTTTCTTAGTAGAAGTAATTCTTTCTTGTAACTCACCAACGTCAGTTGCAAGAGTTGGCTGGTAACCAACCGCAGAAGGCATTCTTCCAAGTAGTGCCGATACCTCTGATCCCGCTTGTACGAATCGGAAAATATTATCAATAAAGAGTAAAGTATCTCGACCTTCAACATCTCTAAAATATTCTGCCGCAGTCAATGCTGTTAATGCAACTCGGAATCTTGCTCCCGGAGGTTCGCTCATTTGACCGTATACTAAGGCAGCTTTATCAATAACGCCTGACTCTTTCATTTCCATCCAGAGATCGTTACCTTCTCGAGTTCTTTCACCCACACCCGCAAAAACGGAATAACCACCGTGCGCTTTAGCGACGTTGTTAATCAACTCCATGATAATAACTGTTTTACCAACACCCGCTCCACCGAACAAACCGATTTTTCCACCTTTTACATAAGGTGCAATCAAATCAATAACCTTAATACCAGTTTCGAATAACTCAGTACTAGTTGCTTGATCTTCAAATTTTGGAGCTGCTCTGTGAATTGGCCATTTTTCTTCGGCGTTAACAGGACCCATTTCATCAACAGGGTTTCCGCATACATCTAAAATTCTGCCTAAAGTAGCTGAA
>CAYYIQ010000175.1:0-7377 GCA_964472005.1 uncultured Bdellovibrionales bacterium
TATTTGTGATAAAAAAAGTATCAGTTAAATCAAATTAAATCTAATCAGAGTCTTTCGAAACTTTTATACTTCCTTAGCAAAAGCCCCAACAAGCATAAGTCGCTATAAACACGAGATTATTTATCCACTAAAAATGTCTCTCTAAATAAAACTTACTTATTCGCTTTTGATAAGGAACGCTTTCTCATTAACTTTTCCTGAGCCAATCTTAATCGACCATCCACATCGGTTTCTTCGATCTCCTTCTTCCTCAAGACATCTAATTCATCAGAAATTAAAACCTTGTCCACTATATTTGAAAACTCTTCAACCAACCTGATTTGGTTCTTTTTTCGATTGTCGGGACTCGAAAAAGAAACCTCTCCAAGCGCAAGCTGATTCATAGCTTCTTCCAACAAACCTTCACTTGCTAACGAACATTCCGTTAGGATCCCGCTGAATCGTGCTAGAATTTCATCTCTTTCTTCAACCGATGAAACTAAAATTTTAGACAAACCAGAAATAACTTTTATTTCACTGTCTTCTTTCAAATCGACTTCATCAATCTTTCCGTCGATCAGTTTTTTGGCTAGGAGATTTACGCTTTGATCCATCACCCCTAACGTGGCTAGTTGTGCTCGGACGCTGCTACTTAATAAAATGGATGGTTCGACAATCATTGTAATCAACAACTGTCTTCTTAAAATTGAAATTCTTCGGCTATGGCTGACTTCCTTTGGGGCTTCTTCCTGTTTCATAACCTTATTAATAGAGACATTAATTTTCTGCGGTACTGGCCTATTCTCAATCTCTGAACTTGTTTCTTTTCTGTTTTCATTAACTAGTTTTGTTAATGAATTTTCCGTAATGCCTAGATAACCACAAGCTTCACGAATCCTTAACTCAAGTTCGACCGTGTTCTTAACCACTGCTAACATTTTCGCTAACTCTTGGGCAATTCGGCCAGCTTCAGATGCGCCGATATTTTCTAATGCAACCCCTTCTCCCCGGTTCAACCCCCTCAAACCACCAGCCATCGTCTCCAAATTTAATCGCAACAAAGAACCTTCCATTGATTTTAAAAGCTCTTTAACCTCTTCTTCCGATCGATTATAGGTTAACGTATCAGGATCTTCACCATTAGGTAGCATCACTGGAACAACTTCGATTCCAGAATCTAAGAATGGCACAAATGCTCTCGCCGCAGCAGCTCTCCCAGCGCCATCCCCATCAAAAATAAGAACAACTTTATTCACAAATCTTCTAAGTATCTTAACATGATCCAAAGTAAGCGCCGTTCCACAAACCGCCAAAGTGTTATCAATCCCCAATTGGGAGAATGAAATAACATCAAGATAACCTTCAACGATATATACCTGTTTTTGCTTCTGCGCTGGGCTAAACCCTTGTCCCATACCGAAAAATGATCTTCGTTTTTCAAAAACCGGACTTTCTGGCGAGTTAATATACTTCGGCGAATTTTCTACATTTTTAAAAATCCTGCCACCAAAGGCCAGAGGACTTGCGTCACTTTTTGTAATCGGGAACATTACACGTTCCCAAAAAAGTTCACCCAAATTTCCAGACTGTCTCTTCCTTAACAACCCTAAAGAAATAAGTCCTTCGACTACATCTTCATGACTGCAAGTAATCTCCGATTTCAGTTTTTTATAGACTAACGCCGAAAGACTCTCACAACCCTGATTACTCATCGCATAACCGACACGAAATCTTTTAGCTGTATAATCGTTAATTTTTCTATCACTTAAAAACTGCCTAGCAATATTATCGCCCTTCCAAAGATTCTCTTCGTAAAAATTGGCAACTTCGCTGACGATTTTTCTGAGGATATTTTTACCTTTGAGAAAATTTTTTTCGCTATAATTCTGCTGATTCTCTATTGGTAGAGAAATAGAGGCTCGCTGAGCGAGAAATCGCACAGCTTCAGGGAAGGAGATACTCTTAGTTTCCATCACAAAGGTATAGGTATTCCCCTTTTTCCCACACCCAAAACAATAATAAAGACCCTCTTCTTCATTGATTTGGAACGAAGGTGTTTTTTCAGTATGAAATGGACAACAAGCTTGAAAATTTCGGCCGCTCTGCTTTACTGGCGTGCGCTCACCAACAAGCTCAATCAGACTATTACTTCGCCTAACTTCTTCTATAATTTGATCTGAATAGTGAGCCGCCACTTCATCCTTTAAATTTTAAATTTTGCTGAGTGATTTCTTTGAAACAATGATAGTGCAATTTCAATATCTATCAAGTAACAAACACAAGGCCTCGTTTTAATGAAGGTCGGTACTTGTAGCTGACAGTGAAGTACATAAACGACAACTAAAATAGTGACTTAGCAATGAAGTTGACCGTCAATTAAATACACAGAGAGCTGGTAACCCATTGTATTTTCGATTCAGACGGCCTTACCCAAATTACATTAAAGAGAGTTCGAATATCTCCTTTCAAAATATAAGAGAACTGCCTACACTTAAGACACAGGTTACTTATTCAAGTATTAGATTGATCCAGCAAACTACTAAATGTTGCTGCTCCTAATCCAAGTCTTGATATACCTTAAACGAAATAAAATTATAATCTACCTTACCTGCTACAACTACCGTTGCTTCACCTCTGTTTTCTAAATTAACATTAAGTGAACCCAATAAGTTTCCACGTGAACCCGTAATAGTAACTGGGTAAGTACCCACGGGTAGATCAATAAAACCAGATGTCTTCCCAAAAGCAACAGATCTCGAACCTTCGGTCCCGATCGTAAAGTTAATCGAAGATACATCTGAAAGACCATGTAAAACTTGCACTCGGCTCATTCCATCTTCGGGTCTTAAAACAGGTTCAGGCAGAACCTCGACGCGAAACTCTCGATCGCGCTCAGCGCCATAAGCAAACAAAGTATATTCCGTTGACTTAAGTGCATCGATTGATAAAGACTTAATTGCTTGAGATACCCTATCGCCTGTTACCAATGTCAATGCATTTGCCCCTTCTGCGACATCATAAAATTCACTTTCGCCAAGATAATCAAATTTATTGAGAAATACACCGTTAGAGACAAGGCCCAAGGGAACAGCATCTACAGATGAGTGTATCACTCGAATTGCTGTCTTTGTAGTCCTCCCTGATCTCGAACTTCCTTCACCCTCACCACCCCCTCCTCCTCCGGAGCAAGATGTAAGAGCCAACAAAATTAGGATTGCGAATAATTTTACAAAGAAGATATTTTTTTTCATTTGGATTTCACTTTTGAAACTACGACAAGTTTAGTCGATTATAATCGTACTAATAATAAAACGTGGGGACGACAGCGACTGACCTTATACCAAGGAAAAATATTTTTTGAAATACTGCAGTTAGTCATCATATTTCCCTCCTTAGATTTCACAATATATTGTTCAACAATTACCCGACGTATTGCATGTAGATAAACCTGTTGCATTAGATTCCTGCTTATTAGCGAAAGGACAATTCGACAACTAAACCAGTAAATCATTTTGAAGTTTACCAAACTCAACTCATCAAAATACGGGGTAAATAAGCAATAGAGCTGCGGTAACTTTTAGAAGTCAATAGTCTCCTAACGCGCCTAATTTTAAATTTAACTCAATCTCAGACGTTGAAAGCTTAGGTCATACCTACAGTTTTCTCATATCATTAAGCTCTGACTACCTGACAGATAAACAAATTGACACGTGCTCACGTTTTGAAATTATAATATTTTTCACAATTGAAATGTTTTAAATTTACGCAGGATGTGCGTATTAATAGTACCAATCTAAAAACCACCTATTTTCTAAAGGCAAAGGGAAAACTGTGAGAATACAATCAAAACCCTTATTTCTACTATTAACTATAGTCATTCAAACTTTGACCTCTTGCTCTATGCTTGGGCTTAATTCAAACGATTCAGACGGCAAAGGTTCGGAAGAAGATTCTAACGAAAAAGACGAGAAAGAGGACGACGATGAGGAAGAAGTTGGTTTAGGATCAGATTACACGGAAATTGAATTATTTTTCGAAGGATTAAGGTCCTACGACGGTGAAAGATTCACATTAGCTAAATCCATGTTTGCTAAACTTATTAGCAAGTTTCCGGCTAGTCCGCTGGTTGTCGTTGCGGAATTGAAATTAGCAGATAGCCTTTTTTATGGACAGAAATTTCCTGAGGCAATAGGTGCTTATCGAGATTTTATTAGCGTCCATTCCACCCATGAAGCTAAACCATACGCGCTGTACCAAATTGCCCGCTCATATCAACTTGCTTACCAAGGTTCGAAGCAAGACGAAACACCCATTAAAGAGGCGACAAAAGCGTACTTAGATCTCATTAATCAGTTTCCAGATTCTTACTTTACCCACAAAGCAAAGAACTCCATTTTGGAATGTGATAGAGCTTTATTAAATAGCGAAAAGGAAGTCATCGACTTCTACATCAAAACCGATAAACCAGAAGCAGCTAAAGCACGTTTGATATACGCAAAGGCGAATTACGGTCATCTTCCAGAGGTAGACTCTATTCTCAATTACAAAGAACTTGAAGATCAACCAAAAACCGAAGCTTTGGAAGCGAATACTCCTGCGCCCAAAATCAAACTAGCTGATAAGAGCGCCACTGAGTTAGCTACTGAAAAAATACTCCCCGAAACTGATGCAACGACTGAACTGGCCGCGAGAGACCCTCAAGTTAACAATTCAAATAAAGTTCAAGGCGATCAAAATTTAGATCAAGAGGTTAGTAACGAACTCGCTGAGGACATCTCCCCTACAAAAGAAAAAAACAAGAGTTTAAACGCAGCTCAACCAGTCGACAAAGGGAAGCCTATTCTCGATCAAAGTATTAGCGAAAATTCCATGGTCGTTTCAAATCAGGAGTCCTTTAGTCCAAGTGTGATAGAACCAAACCCCGAGGCTCCTCCGCTATCAAAAGAAGAAAAATTCTTACATGAGATCTCTAAGGCAGAAAACTTGGCAAAGTCGACCGCACTTCCGACAACAGAAATCCCCGTCCCTTCCTTAGAATCTAAAACTCAAAAAAGCGATCAAGCGGAAATAGACGTACCGTTACAAGCCAAAGTATCAAATACTGATGGAGAAATTGAGAGTAAAGAATTGAAAAGCCAGATTGAAAAATCTGACAAATTTGAAAAGATGAAACTATTAGCTTCTTCGATCCCCGCTTCCACTCCAAGTCCACGGAGCCTAGGCAAGATGGAAGAAAATCAAAACGGATCAATCAATCCGATTCGACCAAATGATCAAATTAGAAGCAAGCAAACTCTAGGTTCCCTAGAACCTGAAGAGCCGAAACTAAATAAAGCTCTTCCAATAAGTGACGCTACCTCTGGGGACGACAGCCAAACTTCAGCGACTCCAACCACTACCCCTACCGACGTTCCGAAGCCCTCTTTAAATGAAACTTTAGGCCAACAACATACGGGTTCAATTTTCCTAAAGACCGTTGCCTGCAACAGCAATGAAGACAGTACGTTAATATCATTAGAGTTAAAAACGCCTCCGATTATTAGGTCATCAAAAAACTACAAATTGAACGGAGTATTTGGAGAAAATACGTTCCAGATCAAACTAGTGCTCCAGAACCAACTATCAATCGTACCTCAAGCTTCCAACCAAGCCTTCACCAACAACGAGGATAATTGGATAATTACAAAATCTAGTAACTGTCAAAATACGTTTGATAAAATTCAAATTTTTGAAAAAACGAGAAGAGTCATTGATCCTTCTGGCTTTGAACCTAGCGCAACCATTCACGTGGTAATCGATAGCGTCAAAGAAAAGAAATTAGGGATATCATACAGTCAAAACAGGGAAAAAATTAATATTTCTGTAAAATGATGGTGAATCTAGAAAAACAGCCTTCTATTAATAAGTTATTATATTCAATGCAAACAGACACTTACAAGTATTTTTAGCTAAAATTTGATTTTTTATAAGAAGACAAGTTAAATCATCAAGTTATTTTTTTAGAGCATTAATTCACAATGCTCGTTAGAATTTCCAATGGGGTTAATTTTGCGAAATTCTAAATAAAATTTATAATTTTTGTTGGTATTTAAGAGAAATTTAGAAAGAAAATATATAAGGATTTAGCACCATGGCAGTGAAGCTTTCTCGTGAAGAACAGTACGGAATAATGGCACTTGTAGACCTCGCCTATAATTTAAACGGTGGTCCAGCTCAAGTTCGCCAGATTGCTAAAAGACAGCGAATTCCTCAAAGATTTTTAGAACAAATTTTTGCTAAACTACGTCAAGCAGATGTTGTAGTAGGAAAACGTGGTCCAAGAGGTGGTTATTCGTTGGCTAAAGAGCCTAAGGATATTAGACTCGAAGAAGTTATGAAAGCGTTAAGACCTAAACTTCAAGAAGATCAACGATCTGATGCACCTGCTCTTGCAGAGTTGATCGATTCAGTTTGGTCAGAAATCGAAGGTTCGTTTCAATCAACACTAAGAGGAGTCTCACTTCAAAACCTCTGCGAAAGAGCGAAGCAATTAGGAATTTCCGATGCGGGTGAAATTTCGCAAACGTTGACAACAACTCAACCGGTCAGTACACCTGTTAGGACAACAACACTTTAATATTTATCGATTAAAGTATAAAAGCCTACCTACAAAGGTAGGCTTTTTTTATGTCTAAAATGCAAATAATTAATCAAAACGAAGTCACTGTTTCAATCATAGGCCTTGGCGGCTTAGGGTGTCCTGCCTTACTTTCACTATGTAACAACTGGGAAAACTACTGCACGAAAATTCTCAATCTCAATTTGATCGATCATGACGACGTGGCTCTATCCAATCTCAACCGACAAATTCTATTTTCTGCAAGTTCGGTAGAACATAAAAAAATTGACGTTGCCCACTCTGCTGTTGTGAACGCTTGTGGAGTAGCCGACAAGAAGATTACATTTACAAAGATTGATAAGAAACTAACTTCTAAAAATATCGCGAGTATCCTTGGTTACAGCGACGTAATAATTGATTGTTCTGACGATGCAGAATTGAAAGTAAATTTAAATCAATATTCGGTACTAACCAGAAAAACTTTAATATACGGTGGCGTTCATGGTTTTGAAGGAGTGGCCTTAGCGATCCTACCGAATGGACCGTGTTTGAATTGCGTATTTGGAAGTTTTGAAAACGATGAACTTTGCGAACTTGGAGGTACATGCCGATCTGGCGGCGTGGTTGGCGGAATTGCAGGAATCGTAGGTCTCCTTCAAGTAGAAAACCTTTTGGCAATTTACTCTGAATCAAGCGAAGCATTTACTCCACATCTAAGAACTGTAAATCAGTTTGGACAAATTAGACAGATGAAAATAAACGCTGACATTAACTGTTTAAACGGTTGTGGAATTCGACCA
>CAYYIQ010000176.1:0-7366 GCA_964472005.1 uncultured Bdellovibrionales bacterium
AAAGTAAAAATTTTTTCATTTTGATGTGAAATTTAAAGCATAGAATAAAAACAATTGAAAAGTCTTTAACGACTGTCCGGCAAGAAGCTGTACAACCTAAGATTCAATTTAGTGGAAACAGGATTCCGACCCATTCGGCTGCCAGAAGAAACCCTATTTCACCCCAACCCCCAACACTACCTCTTCATCACCCGACGCCCAGTCCTTTTATATTTCCCAACCAATGTTTCTATCGAACTCAACAATTCCTCCAATCTCCCGTTATCATCGGCACCTTTCATCCCTAATGCAAGACTAAGCTTTTGATCGATTACATTACTTAGCGACTGCTTAGAAATCTCAGCTTCCTGTCTAAGATAGAATAAAGTTTTAGATTTTAGGGTCAAAGAGACCTGTTCTTTTTTTGGACCATCGCTAAAATCCAGTTCGACATTCCAATACGCACAAAAGGTTTTTCCATCATCCCATTCTTGGAATGAAATAGTATCCGGGAGTGCTCTCGAGGAGCCTTCGTTCATCTCACACAATTCCATCTCCTCATCGGGATGATAGCTCCGAGCTACATTATTTCCTTCGTGTGCTATTTTCTTAATTAACCGCTCCAAATGATTAATGTTTTCAACAGTGATGCCGTCGTATGTTTTCACTATTACGTCAGTACCCCGGCTGAACATTACTGTATCGCTGGAAGGTGAGGGTTTAGAGACGCTGTAAATATTTCTGGTAATTTCCTTGATTTTCATAAGAGTTGAAGTTAGGGTTGTAATATAATATGAAATTCTATAGTATAATATGAACATGGTCAAGGGATACAATGAGGTAGTTTTATGGCACGAACTAAACACTTCCAGAGTAGAGTAAACGAGCGAAAAATAACTGAAGGAATGATCAACCTTGTCTTAGATTACGGAGTTCCGCATGATGACGGTAGAGTTGTTTTGAATAGAAATGCGATAACCCATGCCCAAAATGTACTGAGGTGTTTGTCGAAAACTTTAGACCAAGCTCAGAAACGAGATGGTTTAATCGTGATAAAAAAAGAAGATTATTTAATCACCGCCTATAATTTAAGCACAAAGAAAAAAAAGAAATTCTATTCCTAGTAATTTTAAATTTTTCATTGGATCGGGAAGTTAAAAAACGAACTAGAATATGAATGAGTAGATCACCATTTTTTCGAAGTATTAGATATTTTCTTTTTAGTTATCGAGGTCCGCGCTTTTGGGCGTTTGCGATCTTTATAATTGTTTTTTGTCGCTTAGTCGGAAATCCGATGAGTGATACTGTATCTGAAGAATTGGATTTTTATGCTTATGAGATTTTAAGTTCCTTTTTTTATTTTGAAGGCTAGACGCAACCTTCTAAGAGGATGAGAAAAAACGGCTAGGGAAAGTTTCGCAATCAGGCCCACTCTCCAGCAGGCATCCCAAATCACAACCACTCCTAAAACAAATACCGCAAAGTCGCCAGACAAGCCAAGTCCCCCAATGATCTTGACTCCGCAACACGAGTCAATAAATGCACCAGCGATACATCCAAAAGAAAAATCCAATCTAAAATAAATACTACATAGTTATCGCAAGAATTTGCAAAATCTTTCATCAAACTGGTAAAACATAGGGTGGTATTGAAATATAAGGAACCCTGTTCCAGAACAAAAACCAAGTGGGGCAATGTCTACCCATTCACTCTCGTGTCACCTGTTCCAAAAGTTAAAGACCGACTCAAAATAAATCGGGGAATATTATCGCAATCATTTAGAAATGTTCCTAAGAAGCTGTTAAGACTTTTCAAAATAGAAGGTATAAATTGTAATATGAGGAACCCTGTTCCAGAACAATTGTAATTGACATACTACGAACGGGCATTTTTCTCTGCAGTGCAACAACTGAATTTAAACTAAAATTGGAAGACAACTGACAAAAGTATTTAGCAAATTTTTAAATGATGAAACGCAATGGCGCAAAGAGGAAAATCCTTCAGTGCGCCAAATGAATTTCACCTTGAGGAACTAGCTATCCAGGAAGCCGGATTGGAACTTCACTAAGTTCAGGGATTGCTCCTTGAACTTCACTATTTTCTCCAGAAAAAGCCCATGAGAAGTAAGAAGGGTCAGAATTACGAACCTTCCACCATCCTTTTCCAACCACATAGATCTGTTGATCTGTGATTGGTTGAATTGTTTGATTGTCCCTTTCAGGAGCAACCAAACAACCCAACGGGCAATCAGTCCAGGCTTGGTCGTCGCCAGCGTTGAACTCAACGCTTTCAAAACGTTGTTCTCCCCAAAGGGAGCCGTCGGCGTATGCCGACAGAAAATCTTCCCAAGACATTTTTTTGCCAGAACCGATTTCGGTTTGGCGGTAGTGACCGTACTCATCGTGAAATGCGACAACGGGATTCACCCAGATGTCACCTTCGAAAGATAAATTTGGCCACATTTTGTCGACAAGGTCCAAAAAGTCATCGACCAGTTTTTGGTCGTCTTCTTCGCCGACTTCGCAGTCGGCTAGTTGACGCAGAATATTTTCCTTCGCTACTTTGAATTCCCCCTTAAATGGGGGGAGGTCGACGGTTACGGTCACCTCTTCGATCCCTTTCGGGATGAGGAGGCTAGCAACGACAGTATTGCTATCGTTGCAGAGTGAAACGAAGACGGTTCCGTCTTCGTTGACTCCCCAGTCAGCCACGTTTGAGAAAGAAAAAGTCCCAAAAACGTTGAAATTGAAATTGCACATGCTAAATGCTCCTTTAGCTGGAAGCACCCAATCCGTTAGCTGGGACGGGGCTGAAACAAACAAAGTACCCGAAAGGGCAACATCGCTTTTCACTTTATAATGAAAATGAAAACCAAAATTGCCCTCTCAAAAGATTATGTTATTTGCTCAATTTAGAAGCAATCAAGAACAAACTTCCCTTAAACTATTAAAATTCATATTGGCGCAAATAAAATTACCTTTAAAAAACCTATTAAAACCATTTGTGCGCCACTGCTGTTTCAAAGGGAAGTACGGCCATACTAATCCTTGGAAACAGCAATTACTGACTTCTACTCATATTTGGATTCACTCACCTAGGGTTATGTTAAAATCAAACTTAAATATCTCAAGAACGACTTTTCTAGTAAAAAAAACAACACACGCCTCTTTCTTAAGAGATGAAGAGCAGTATTGTAATAGCTATTTTAAATGGGTTAAGTTGTTGGTTTTATTGATGTCGTCTAGCGAAGTGGGGCAATGTCTACGCATTTACTCACGTGTCACCAGTTCCAAAAGTTAAAGGCCGACTCAAAATAAATCGGGCAATATTATCGCAATTATTTAGAAATGTTCCCAAGAAGCTGTTAAGATTTTTCAAAATAGAAGGTTTAAATTGGAATATGAGGAACCCTGTTCCAGAACAACTGTAATGCATTGTTTTTGTTTAGTTGGGACATCGAAATTTTAAATTAAAAAGGGGGGTTGGTAGTTAATCCCATGGACCCCCAGCTATGTTCGAAAACCCTACATATTATTCAATTTTACATTTTTTTCTGTAAACGACTCTAGTTGATTCTTGACCTCCAGTAATCGCGGTGTATTTTGCAATGTGTTTCATTTCGAGGCCTTTAGCTACTCTTATCATTGCAACATTCTCAACATGAGTTCGAAAAAGCAGTCCTTTGGAACTCGTATGTGCATGACTTGCAAATGTATGCATTATATTGAGTGCAATTCCTTGCCGTTGCGCTTTTGAGCTAACAACAAGTTCAGTTACATATACATCGTTTTCCTTTGATCCGTATCTCAGAAGTTCGTTTTTGCCTTCGTAAGTACTTAACGAGATTCCAATTCCGAATCCGAGGATTTCTTGATCATGACTGCAAGCGAGAACGAGAGTACCAGATTCCAATAGTTTTGTTAGATGAATCAGAGCATCCGAAAACTCCCATGTTTCAAACCAAGGTGCACCACGAAAGCCTTCTTGGTATATTTCAACCATTGAGGCTAATTGTTTTTCAGAAAAGGTACCGTTAATTGAAATAATACCATTAAACATTGATCTTGAACCTGTTATTGTTTTGAAAACCTTTGAACACCATGTGTCTATCGTGGAAAAGCTGTTCGATAAACACAAAGTCGCACTTTGTTTCTAAAATCAAAGTGAACTGGAAAATCTAATTTTCAATAGAAAATTGATTCTCTAGTCATCTACCCGGATAAAAATAATGTTGGTAGTTTTTAGTTGAGACGATGTTGGATCGAATTTATCTTGGAAGTTAAATAATAAGTTATAAGAAAAAATAAGGTACACATTTTAGCACTCAAATATAGTTATATAGTCTGCTTGAATTGGGATTAGAATTTGAAAGTTTAGGTTGTATATTGCGTTAGACGCAATGATGCTCGAAGGATGAGCTAGCAGAAATAGAAAAGTTATTTAAATTTAACATTTGAAAACTATACCTCCGTTATTAAACAAAAGTCAATAACTATATAGCTTAAAGTATATAGGCTGAATTTGTAGATGAAGATATGCCAGTTTCCGACTCCGTTGGAGACTTGTTAAGGGAATAGTTTTACTTATTTCCTAAACGGATGAGCGTATAAAAATGTATAGAATCAAACTGAGGAAGAGATTTGAACCAATGGCTGACTTAGAACGCTAGAATGACTTGGGTGTTTGGAGTTCTAGGGGATTTTGTTTGTTGGAATAAAAGGAGCCCCGTTCCCACGGCCATTAAGTTAAGAAGTTTAAACCACAGAGCAACCGGAGCAACCAGAGTGGGGAAAATTTTAGCACAGCTTTTAACTGAAAATTCTAAAACTCTGGTTGCTCCGGTTGCTCTGTGGTTATTTAAAAGTCACTTAACTTAATAGCCGTGGCCCCGTTCCAGAACATATTCACCTATTATTTTAAATAGTTTTCTCGTTTCTGAAGCTACTACCTTTTCAAGTATCTGAAACTACCAGATCAACTTAGATACTCGATTCCCAGAATCCATAAACCCCACCCACACACCTAAGCCACTAATCTAGTAGCCCGAATATCATACCGATACCCCAGCCCCTGTAGTATCCTCAAAAAAACATCAAAGGTAGTCTTGTGAAGTTTTACACCAGATTCAATCTGCGCAATACGAGATCTGGAGACTCCTACTTGCTGTGCTAACTCATCTTGAGTTAAGCCATTCTTTTTGCGAACTTTGATTATCATATCGCGGAGTTTTAATTTTTGATCTATCTCATTGATATCTACGCCAATTTTGTCTGATAGCTTTTGTAAGTCGACTTCTTCCCATGCCATAATATGTTAACCTTTATGCTGTTTGGTGATTTCGTTTATACGTTTTAGGATTAGGGCTTTATCTTTATTGGGAATTGTTTGAGATTTTTTTCTTAACGCATGGAGTAGAAAAATAGAATCATGAATTTTAGTATAGTAGAACACTCTAATAATTCCTTCAGGGTCTTTTATTCTTAGTTCAAATAGACCATGTCTCATCGATGATAAACTTCGTGAATGAGGCATGGTTAAAATTTCACCATTTTCGATTCGACGAAGTAGGACTAAAACTTCATACTTTGTTTCGAATGGTAATTTCTCAATAAACTCTAATACTGGTCTTCTTCCAGAGGGAGTTGAATATTGTGTAACTATCATAATGTTAGCTGTGACTAACTTCGGTTGTCAAGGTTTTTTAATTGAACTTTCAAGCAATTATCGTGAGATATTAGTGGATCATCCAAAAAGTTTCGGAGAAATCTAATGTCTTTTTTACTTTGGAGGAGGTTTTCTCTGGATTCATGCAATCTAACGAGTATTGCCCGGCTCTGAATTGAGCTTTGTCAAAATCGTCTATCCGTTAAGGCCATTTTGCATATCGACATGCAAAATCTTCACTCTTCTAATTGCTCTATTTGATTAACTATTATTAAGTTCTAAGATTCAATAATCCATTCATAATCTAAATATATTATCCCCTTTAACTAATACAGCTCTAAAAATATATGTCCGAACTAATTACAATCTTATCGATCATAGCAGGTGGCGCAATTTTATTCGGGGCGGGGGACGTTCTCGTTGAAAACTCGAGGCGGCTTGGATTAAGATTTAAAATTGATCCAATGGTAATTGGTCTAACTGTAGTGGCTTTTGGGACGAGTGCGCCTGAATTGTTTGTTTCGGTGCAAAGTGCATTAAGCGGCAAATCAGAAATTGCATTGGGAAACGTGGTCGGAAGTAATATCACAAATATACTTTTAATTTTAGGTCTGACTGCGATCATTAGGCCGATAAGCATATCTAAAAGAACGATTAGGAAAGATGTTCCGATAATGGTCGGAGTGTCGTTGGTCTTTTTATTCTTTTCTTTAGATTTAGTTATTGGTCGGGTTGATGGTCTGATTATGTTTGTCTGTTTGATTGTTTATATTTGGAATGAGATCAAGAATTCTAAAGTTGTCACAGAGGACCTTTCTGTTGGGGAAATTCGAGAAATAGTCGAAGACACGCTTCCAAAAAATGAAGGTTACTATATTGTAGCTTCACTTGTGGGATTGATGCTGGGATCCAAGTTATTGATTTTTGGGGCAACCGAAATTGCGACGTCACTAGGGATAAGTGAGCTCGTTATCGGACTTACAATTGTTGCAGTTGGGACTTCTTTGCCAGAAATAATTACATCAATCATCGCCGCAAAAAAAGGCGAGAGTTCTATCGCGATTGGGAATGTTGTTGGCAGTAACATTTTTAATGTTCTTGGTGTTATGGGACTTTCGACTATGCTTACCCCGGTTCCGGTGCCACTGGCCGCATTAAGTTTTGATATTCCGATAATGATCTTCTCAAGTCTCGCGTGTCTTCCAATTGTCCTTTCTGAGAAAAGAATATCGAGGAGCGAGGGTTTTGTCCTTTTTTCTCTATATGTCCTTTATGTTAGCTATTTAATTTTGATTGCCCAGGAACACGCGAGCGCGCCGGTGCTTAGTGAAATAACTTTGGCTTTTGTTATTTTTTTAGGAGCCTCTTATTATTTCGATTATAAAAAACGGAAGAATGTGTAGATAGTACTATCTAAATTTCCTGACAAAAATTTAAATGTTGAGATTTTCTTGTTAGGTGGCGTTTACTTACTGCGTTGTACAAGTTGGCTGACTATCTTTGTATTTGATGGATGCTTGTTGGTCGTGGTTTGGTTGTCAAATTTGCTGTTCTTCGGAATATTTTATAAAATTTCCGTAGTAATTGTAAAGGTACTAACTACTACGCAATGTAATTCATTTAATGAAGTCTTCACTTAAGAGTCTGTCCGAGTAACACAAGTTGGATTTTTTTCCCGTCATCCTCGCGAACGCGGGGATCCAGGTGATTGAAAATATGAGTT
>CAYYIQ010000177.1:0-7300 GCA_964472005.1 uncultured Bdellovibrionales bacterium
AAGCTATTCACGAGAAAGGAATTATTCATCGAGATTTAAAACCTGCTAACATATTGGTCAACTCGGACTACAGTGTTAAAATCACAGATTTTGGCATAGCCCGATTTAGAGATTCAAAACTTACCGCTCCAAAACAAAAAGTTGGTTCGCTACCTTATATTGCACCTGAAAGTTGGCTTGGAAATGAGCCGGATCCGAAAATGGACATGTATGCATTGGGAGTAACCCTCTACGAGATGCTTACAAAAACAAATCCTTTTTTTGATGAGCTCCCAGCAGTTGTGATGAAACGTCACCTTCACGAGACGCCAAAAGCACCAATCAGCATGAACTACACTTGTCCCAAATGGGCAAATGACATGGCACTTCGTTTACTAAAAAAGCGTCCTTGGCAACGACCTAAAAATCTAGACGCACTGCTTGATACTCTTTCAAAGGTAGTATTTGCTTCGACCTCAGAACCCCTAGTTACAACGAGACAAAAAACTAAAGTCCATACAGCACAAAGAAGCAAGACTTACGTTCTATCGCTTGATGCAAGTAATTTCACCGCAGAAATAGAGACTATTAACTCCTCTAAAGAGAACGTTGAATTAAAAAAGAATCGCAGATCTGCAACAGTTTGCATAAACCTACCAAGAAATTCTGCATTTGTTTTTGAATTCGAACCACCTTCAAAAGACGTTATCTGCGCGGGAATTTTTCTCGCGTCTCTTCAAGTAATGGACGGATATCTAACATCACTTGGAATCGCACATTTCGGGATTGAGAGAGAAGCAAATATCTTGATAAGAGAACTCATGAAGATCATAGGTGCTAGCTATACTTTAATTCTCGTAAAGTCCTTCGCAATTGTCGTTGTTGTACTTTTAACAATGATTGCAAGAAAACAACGCATGTTTAAACCAGTAATAAACGTCCTTTGCGCAATCTATCTTTTAGCTGCGATTATTCCTTGGATGTATATTCTCAAAACCGAGGTTGGTTAGCTCGTTCTACTTTTATTGATACAATAGCAGCGGTCGAGCGAATTACAGAATTTGATTTAGCTTGTAACCACAAAGACACAGAGTGGAAGACACTCGTTTCTAATGCAGTCTATCTGAATTAAAATAGTACCATCAATAGAAACGGATGCCTTTTTCTGCACATCTGTGGTTGCAAACTAAATCAAATTATCGAGGCCGTAGACTAGGTGATCTAATCCCATGACTTTTCTACAGGCTAAAAGAATGCCTGGCATGAATGATTCTCTATTTAACGAATCGTGACGGAGCGTTAAAACTTGTCCGAGGCCACCAAAAATTACTTCTTGGTGCGCAACGAAACCTGGCAGTCGAACAGAATGGACTGGAATTCCTGCGTGAACGACACCTCGTCCTTCGTGATTAAAACTTTTCATATTACTATTTTCTGCAATAAGTTCAGCTGTCTTAATGGCGGTACCTGAAGGAAAGTCTTCTTTCTTTTCGTGATGTAATTCTATTATTTCGGCCGAATCCATATACTGAGCTGCAATTTTTGAAAATTTCATCATTAAGACTGCACCCAACGCAAAATTAGGAGCAATAATTCCACCTACTGAATTTTTTTCTGCTAGTGCAATTAAAAAGTCTACCTCAGTCTTTTTAAACCCACTCGTACCGATGACCGGCCTAACCTTATTTTCTAAAATAATCTTGGCATTCTTAAACCCGACCGAAGCCACTGTTAAATCCACAACCACATCAGGTTTTAAGTCTGTAAGAATACTTTGAAGATCATCTCCTCTATCAGCTTCAAAAACTACTTTCATGTCAGACTGGGCAGAGATCGCTTGCACAGCCTCTTTACCCATTCGACCCTTTGCTCCATTTACTACTACTTTAAGTTCAGACATGATTTAATTCTACAAAAGGTTACTAGCGGCTTCTGCCATATCGCTTCTAACAATATCTTCTAAATGAATGTGAACTGCTTGTGGCCATGACCTGAACGCATTAATCGCATGAACTAGTCCATTATTTCGACGACTCAAAAATTGATTATCAATTTGACTTTCATCTCCCAGAACAACAACAACACTTCCCTCACCCAATCGAGTTAACAAAACTTTTAGCGGACCTCTTTCAATGTTTTGAGCTTCCTCAAGAATTACAAAGGTATTTCTAAATGTACGACCTCTTATATAAGTCAGCGGAACTAACTCCAAGCGATCCTCCATTTCTAACCATGTCTTTGCATCAAAAGGCTTACTTCCTCTCGTTGCACCGCGTTTCGACGGACCGCGTCCTTCATCGGGAGACGGAACTTGAACAATTGCTCTAAGGTTATCCTCAATTGGACCACCCCACGGTTTTAACTTCTCATCTAAAGTTCCTGGTAGAAATCCAAGCGACTGCCCCACGTCGACCATCGGCCTTGTCACAACGATTCTCTCAAAATGTCCTCGTTCAAGTCTTTCCCAAGCTGCGGCCAAAGTTAGAAAGCTCTTACCACTTCCCGCTGGACCAGAAACAATTAACAACCTCACACCACCCGGCGTATTTGGATCAGACTCTCCGCAACCCATTAACGACCAGATTAATAACTTTTGCCTAACATTTCGACCAGAGACCTCGCCCGCGATCTTTAAAAAATCAACCTTTGATCTATCGACTAGTTCAATAGAGCGCGATTTTGGATCTCGGCAAATTCCATAACAATAATGGTAAAGCGGATTCTCTTTATTCACTAGATGCACGAGTTGGTTGAGATGAACCGGAGAATCAGATGAGAACTCACCATTCTCAATCGCATCGTCCACAGTTTTCTCGTCGGTCATAATAACCTTAAGACCGCGTTCGTAATCGTGCTCTGGAGTACAGACCGATTGAAGCTCTTCGGCTCTTACATTATAAACACTTCTCGCAAGAATCCTTAAAATCCGATCCTGAGTTATTAAAATGACCTCAGTTTTTTCGTTATTGGGACCTTCCTCATCACTATTAAAATCTTTTAATCTAGTTTTTAGAGAATCTTCTTCTTCAATAGCTGTACAAAGAATTTCATGATCGGCAATCTTTTCATTCAAATCTAAAGCACGAAACTTTTCAGCGCTAGGCCTAGTCGCTATTCGAAGAAGTCCTCCTTTTTCTGTCTCGATGCCCTGCATCAAAGAACCTTGGCCAGTATAGTACTCTAACGGTCGTGCTGCCTCAGACGCAATAAATGCCCGATCGTCTTTTCCTTTCCGTAGACCGTCCAATTCCGCAAGAACGACTCTTGGAATCACAATTTCATTATCGCCTAAGACTCCTGCGAAACCTGGCGAAGTCGTGTCCCTCGCTGTGGTAATGTCTTGCACGAGTGTCATTATAGCAGAGGTATCTAAAACAAATATTTTACTACGTAATTCAGGCACTATTTTTACTCCAAAATTTTTCGTTGTTGCGCTAATGAAAACATACGATAAATTTTAAGTTAGTGCGAGATAAATCGCGATGGAAAGCAAGCACAGTGGCACAGATTGGGAGGTCACCGTTTCTATCGTATGGACTCAGGAGTTCCAGAGCGTATATAGCAGAAACGAATATATTTCTCTGTGCCTCTGTGGTTGCCATTCATCGCGATTTATCTCGCTTCGGCTATGGCAATAATACGGATCTTATTATAAATTTACTGTACCAAATTTATAATAAGATCACTGTAAGAAGGCTATGGCAAAACCACAAATCGAACCTAGAATACTAAAAGGATTTAGAGACTTACTTCCGAATGAAGCAGCTCAACGGATCGAACTGTTTGAAATGATCAGAGGCGTGTTTAATTCTGCCTGCTATTTACCAATCGATACACCGGCACTTGAATACACTGAGATTTTGCTTGGAAAAGGTTCTGACGAAACGGACAAACAACTTTTTAGATTTCAAGATCAAGGTGGACGAGACATCGCTCTTAGATTCGACCTGACAGTACCATTAGCCAGATACGTCTCCCAACACAGAAACGACCTTACACTTCCGTTCAAACGCTACCACATTGCTCCTGTTTGGCGCGCAGAAAAACCCCAGAAGGGAAGGTATAGAGAATTCTACCAATGCGATTTCGATATTATTGGAACAAAGAATATTTCTTCAGACATTGACACTCTGATAACAATCGGAAATATTTTTGAACAAATCGGCTTGAAGTATAACATACGCATAAACCACCGAGTAATTTTAAACTCGGTAATTAAATTCTACGCCCCCGATGCCAACGAAACGGCCATATTAAGAATCATCGATAAGCTAGATAAACTAGGTATAGAGCTCGTTAAAAAGGAATTGATTGCTCTTGGTAGCATCGAGGAAGGTAATGTTATCAATCTTCTCAAAACAATAACTGATTTAAAAAACGAAAAAGACCTTAATATTGTTTTTGGTATTTTAGATGACCTCTTAAAAAACATTGAAAACACCTCTGACGTTTTGAAGGACTGTAAAAAGCTCTTCTCAACACTTAACAACGCTTCGCTAAAAAATGGTTCTTACACTTACGACATCTCAATTGCGCGCGGACTAGATTATTACACAGGCATTGTTTTTGAAACGCAACTCGTTGACTTTCCAGACCTAGGATCGGTCTGCTCAGGAGGACGTTATGACAACCTAGCGTTACTTTTCTCTTCTCAGGAACTTCCGGGTGTCGGAGGCTCTGTTGGAATAGATCGTCTCTTAGTAGCGTTGGAAAATACACAATTTAATTTTGCAAAAGAAAAACCAACAAAAATTCTTATCACTGTTTTTTCGGATGACTTGATTGGTGAATATTTCAAACTTGCTAACACGCTACGAGCAAATAATTTCTCAACCGAAATTTATTCGGGCAATGGGAAACTTGGAAATCAATTAAAGTACGCAAACAAAGGTGACTTTGACTATGCGATTATCATTGGTGAAAACGAAGCTGAAACAAATTCCGTCATTATTAAAGACTTGAAAACCGCGAGTGAAGATAATCAACATCAAATAACTCAAGATAACATAATTTCCTTTTTTAAGGCCAAGTAAAGAATAGATGGATCTCCCCTACCGAAAAAATGTTGCTGCGATTATTGTTAATTCTCAGAAACAAATACTAACCTGTCAAAGAGCTGATAAATTTGCGAATTGGCAGCTCCCTCAGGGGGGAATAGATCCAGGAGAGACTCCCCTACAAGCTTTAAACCGAGAACTAGAAGAAGAAGTCTTTCTAACAGAATTTAATATAGTATCTGCAATCGACGAGCCAATTTCGTACGAATGGCCTCAAGAACAACATTCCAGAGGATTTCGCGGTCAAATGCAATATTTTTTCTTAGTGAGTCCATGCGATCCGAAGTGGCATCCAAAATTTGACCATCATGGTGAAATTGAATTCAAAAATAGCAAGTGGCTTAATATAGTAGATTTCGTAAATCATATTAATGGTACATTTCGTGAAAGTTCATACCTTTCAGCATTAAAAAAATTTAAAAATCTATTCCCAAACTTACTTTAAGAGGAAATTTTGACGAAAATAATCGACTCACTTAACTCCGAATTTGATAAACATGAAGATGAAATAGTTAACGAACTTTTCACCTATCTCAAATTCAAATCTATCAGTACAGATCCCGCCTATTTATCTGAAATAGAATCTTGTTCGAACTGGGTTAAAAGTTATCTAGAAAACATTGGATTCAGCCTAGAAGTATGGAAAGCTCCAAACGGCAATCCATGCATTTTTGCAGAAAGAATAGTTTCTTCATCTTCTCGAAGTATTTTGTTTTATGGACATTACGATGTTCAGCCAGTGGACCCGATAGAACTGTGGAAGTCTGATCCGTTCGAACCAGAAATAAGAGATGGCGAGATATACGCTCGAGGCGCCGTTGACGACAAAGGTCAGTCCTACTATCTATTTAGAGCGCTAAAATCTTTAAAAGATCTAGATTCTCTTCCAAAAAACTTAAACATAAAGCTCCTAATTGAAGGGGAAGAAGAATGTGGAAGTAAATCACTTCCAACCCTAATCGAGTCGCATAAAGAAAAACTCAAAGCCGACTACATGTTTATGGTGGATTTCGGAATGCACTCCCTCGACACTCCAGCAGTCACACTTGGCTGTCGTGGCATTATTAGCATGACCGTCAAACTTACTGGCTCCAACTCCGACCTTCACTCAGGAGAACATGGTGGAATTGTTTACAACCCACTACATGCTTTAGTCGAAATTCTTGACGAGTGCCGCTGTAAAAAAACTGGCAAAATCATGGTGCCGCATTTCTACGATAAGGTTATCGACCTACCGGAATCTGAAAGAGCAGAACTTGCGTTAGACCTTGATCCAAAGTTTTACGAAGACCTATTCTCTGCGAAGACAACTGGTGGAGAAAAAGAATTTACTCCCTTGGAATCTGCATGGATTAGACCAACTCTTGAAATTAATGGAATATCAGGTGGATACGCCGGACCAGGTTTTAAGACCGTCATTCCAGCCGTTGCAACGGCGAAAGTTTCTTGTAGATTAGTTCCGGATCAAGATCCGGCGGAAATTGCAGAGCTCGTAGGCAATTTTCTAAAATCTAAATGTCCAGAAGGTATTCAAATTGAAATTTCGGACATATCATCAACTGGACGACCGGTTAGAAACTCAAGCAATTCTGAACTAACCAACATAACTCATAAAGTTATCAGAGACGTAACAGGTCACGAATGCACTAATATTCTTGCCGGGGGATCAATTCCAATAGCAGCGACTTTAACTGAAGCGACTGAAGCAGAAACTCTATACATTGGATATTGCCTACCCGATGACCAACTTCATGCTCCAAATGAGCGCTTTGGAGTTAAGCGACTAAAGCTTGGTCATGCAACCATTGGCGCCATCATCACGGAACTCGATAATATATAAAATGAAAATGTTAAATTTACATTTTTTTCTCGCGTCTGTTTTAGCACTAAGTTCAACCGTGGCATTTGCTGACACTAAAGCTATTCTTGGCGACTTGGACGGGGATCAAATTTCCGACCTGCTTGTAACAAGGAATACAGATACAAATAAATATTGGTTTATTCGATCTTCAACTGGGTCATACTCCCAACCAATTTTATTTGGAAAACCAGACGATGTGGAATTTACAGCTGACTTCGATGGTGATGGTGACGTTGAACCATCCGTAGTTCGTACAAAAACTTCGGGTGAGCTAGAATGGTTAAGTCTCGACAACACAAATAAAACTATATCCACAATCTGGGGAGAAGAAAGAGATGAAATTAAAACTGGTCACTTCGACTCAGATATCAAAGCGGATAAAGTCGTAATACGACTAGAAACA
>CAYYIQ010000178.1:0-7282 GCA_964472005.1 uncultured Bdellovibrionales bacterium
TCCAGGAGATGCCTTAGCGCTATAAAAAATAGTAATCGCATTTATTTCCCAGTTTTAATGGCGACTTTTTTAGCCTCTATTCGCTGTCCTTCTATTAATTCCGGGGTGGGGTTTAATAATACAATATCACTTTCATGAAGTCCCTTAACTATTTCAATCATTTCTGCTCCACTTACACCCAAGCCGACTTCCCTTTTTGCAATTATACCGTCCTTAAATAGCCAAACATAATTGTCGAACATTGCAGTTGACGGAATCAAAAGTGCATCTAGCTTTTCACTAATTATAATATTGTTTTCAGCAGTCATTCCAATCATCAATGGAACTTCTTCTTTGAAGGAAATTCTAACACGATAACTCCTAGCAATTGGATCCCCTTTAGGAGTGACTCCGGTTACATTTCCTTCAAATACTTTATCTTTAAAAGCATCTGACCTGATTAATACCTTCTGCCCAATTTTTACTAGTGGGATATCTTCTTCATCAACTTCTGCGCTAATTCTTAATGGTGCCGAGGAAGTAAACCAAAAGATCGTCTGATTAGATTGAACATACTGCCCTATTTCTCCATCTCTTTTTATAATGAGACCATCTTTAGGAGCCCTGATTTCAAGATATTCTTTCCTTGCAACCTCACCAGCAAGACCCGCCTCAGCCACCTCGAGTTCTGACTTAGCTTTGTCATATAATTCCTTACTGGTTGCCCTAATCTTAATTAACTCTGCTTGTCTTGCAAACTCTCTCCTCGCAGCATCCAGAATAGATTCTAATTGAATCTTCATTGCGTCGCTCTCTTTTGATTCTAGACGAGCCAGGACTTCGCCCTGTTCCACCTTCTCCCCTTCTTTTTTCAGCAATTCGCTTATTCTAGCAGACACCCTTGGAGCAATTGGTAACATTTCAACGCTCTCAACCGTACCAGTCGCATACACAGCTTTTACCGCTGGACCTTTTACAACCGAAACCACATCCATTTGCTTAGGCGTAAAATAAAAATAAGCTGTAATAGAAAGTACTATGACAACGATAAGGTATTTAATCTTTTTCATTAAAGTTCGAACTTAATTTGTTAAAATTATTCCCGTTTTAAACAATAGGTTGTTTGCAGAATGACATATTAACATCAGTTGTTAAATCTTGCATTTAACATAAAGTAAAAGATGAATTGAGATAGTCGAATATAGAACCATAAGTATTTTAACAGCCTCTACCTCAGCGCCATGTTATTACAGTCGAAAAATCAAATGCATATCACGGCGCTGAAAAACGCTTAAATTAATGGCTTTTTAGCTCATCTACGCGGGGAGATCTTGAAATTGAGCTGCGTTGACGAATCAAATCCTCCTACTCCATCTTGGTATCCGAGTTTGCGGTAGAGGTTATTCACATCTTGCGCATGACGAACGTGCGCCTCAACACTATTTCCACCATAAACTGGAGCGTATGACGGACCGGGTGATGGTTGAGAGTAGTAGACGGTGCCGCCGGAGTAGGACATTGACTGAGGAGCTCGATAACCATTTTGACTCACATTGCCGTAGGGCTGAGAATAAACTCTGCCTTGATAAACATTCCCTCCGTAACCGTAAGGTTGCGATCGATACTGACCGAACGAACGCCCATTTGCAATACTCGTTCCCCCGTAAATAATCGCACTTCCTGGGTCGATTCCCCCAGAATGGCGGATGATATTTGCGTTTGCCGCATATCCTGAATACGAGCTTCCACTGTGCGCAATGATGTTACCATTGCGATAGGCCGTGATTGCGCGACCAAGACCCTGTTGGGCAGACGAACTTTGACAGAAACAAACGAATGCCAACGGCACGACGACAAAAGAAACAAAACTTTTCATTGGATTCTCCTCCAAGTGAAAGTAAAAACATGCGATACCCTTGCCAAAAATGTGCAATGAAAAGTAACGCAAGTTTTAGAGCATCAAGCTCTAAAACAGAGACAACCTTTAGTTAAACTATCTCTATTCAGATGTAGTTGAAAAATAGCAGGGTTACTTTATAGCACAATATCTAAGTTTTTAGTAGCAACCGAGATCAAAGGACGAAGTAGAAGCCTAAGGAGTTACAAACATTAGAAACGCAGATCACGAATAACAAGCTTTTACGCGTTTAGATTTTAATTTTTAGTAAAGCTTGACGCAGGACATGCGGCTTTCAACAGACTAAGGCGAGCGCGCAAATGGAGAAAACATTTTAAATATCCCTTTCGTCACTAGGCAATGGAATTCTAGAAATCTCTCAATCACTCACATCAAACAGTTTTGAACATACAAAAGGACACGCCTCATGTAACAAGAATCGTAACTCCTTCCTCCCTCAAGACACAGAAGAACTCGACGTGATTTTTTTTACATATTCAAAGCAGACTATGCTATAGTTCAATATGAACTAATAAACATCATATTCACAATTGATAATACGATTAATTATTAGAACACTAAACATACAAATTTTACTTAACATGAGGAGTCTATGACTAATCAAAAAATCAAACGCACACCCGAGTCTGAAGAGTTCAATAGGTTAAAAGGTTTAGATTTCGAATTCGAATCACCACAAGATGAATACAGCTATCAACCTGATTCGGGCAGTGTTGCAAACGGAGAGATTGGTAAAGTCGAATACGGAATTGATATAGAAGAAGACGCAAAAACTCCGCACAAAAAATTCGTTAACAGGCAAGGCTCAGAAGGTAATCCAGATACTCCAATTCCAGGTGAATCTGAATGGAGCCAAGATCATCGGAATGCAAGCGAAGTTCAAAAAAACTTAAAGTAGATAAAACAAGGCTATCACCTCAAAGATGATAGCCTCCTGAAAAATTCGCTTTTCTAATGCGCTAGCATTTTTTCACAACTTTTAACACACTTTTCGCACATCTCAGCACAATAGATCATCTCTTTATCGCTCATCTTCCGACAATCTTCTGCACATTTTTCACAGATTTTCTTGCAAGCCTCACATGTAACACGATGAGAGTCAGAACTTCGTGATAGAAAATCAGCGCTGGTTTGACAGATTCGTGCACAGTCTATCAACATGTTGATATGATCAGAATTCGCGTGTTTCCCACCCTTCTCTAAACAACTCCGTATTGTTTCATTGCAAACTCTAAAGCATTCGATGCAGTTCTCTTCACAAGCCGAAGTTGGTGAGTTCTGTTTTTTCGAATCGCTGTGGTTCTCAGTTTGACTTGAAATAGCCATTTTCCCTCCAAATGATAGTTAGTATAAATATCGATTTTACCTGTCTAAGGATTGTTGCGTATGACGACACTTAGATAGGGACTTAGAATGGAGACTAATCTTTTTAGAATGTACAGTTTCAAACTAACTATAAGTAAGATCAAATTTAAATTTGATCTTTATGATTCTACTCATCCATCAAAATTAAAATTTATGGCAATTTGCAGACTATGAAAACTTTAATTTACGATAAAAAATACTTGTGGACTATTTGCATATTACCAATAGCTACCACTTTGGCTGGATGCGCAGATGGTAGGTTCAAAAATGTTGATGATTGGAATAGAAGAGATCGCGGAACAGCTATTAGCGGAGCCGGCGGAGCAGCGATTGGTGGCATAATAGGTTCACAAAGTGGAAATACGGCAGCAGGTGCATTAATAGGTGGTGCGGCGGGCGCAGGCTCAGGTGCTTTGATTGGAAACGAACTAGATAAGAGTGACGAGAAATAGTTAATCAACCCCAGTTGTTATTCAAACAATAAGGACTTCTTCAAGTCCTCCATCTCGCTTTTAATTTCGCTGACTAGTTTTGCCTCTTTCCTAAATTTTAATTTTGTACTAGTTCTAAATCGCTCCTCACATTATCGTGAGCCAGTTATCAGTATTTAACAGTATCTTGTTTCACATAACAAAACACCGTTAAGTACGCGGAGAAAGAACGTTCCTGACCACAATTAAGAACCTTAATTGACTTATGTAGATCGATTAACGAAGGACTAATATTCTTCAAGGAAATTAGTTGACGCTTTAAATTACATGGTTCTATCTAAAATGGACCGCAACACTTTTGAGTAGAAGAACGTTAACCGTAGACATTCTAGCTTAAGAAAATCTTAATCTAGACGGGCTACGGCTAGCAAGCCTAGAGAAGGTTTTTCTAGTTGTAATTTTCTGTTTGGTTGACTCAGTGATAAAGGATTTTATCATGTCACGAAAAGGCGAGACGGTTTACTACTGGCGAGAATGTCACTCTGACACACGAAAAATTCACGTCAAGAAAGTTAGCGGTACGAATCACGGCAAGAGAGCATTACCCTCAAAGGAACTGCAAGAACGACTTAGTAATCCAGAAGAAAAAATTTCACTTGAGGAACTAAATTCGCTTTGTTTCCTCTCTGAAAATGAGGTTGCTGCTTTTTTTAACTTAATAAAAGGACGAGTACTCTCACCGAAGTTTGGAGCGAAAAAATCAGTCGAATCGCCGGGTGACAGGATGACAAGTTCTAAGACTAACCCCCAGTCTACGGCGAATGAAAAGAACAACAATTCCATCAAAGATCTTCCAGAAGAATTACCAAAGTCTCGAGATGACGACGAAGTAATCGGCGGAACTCTCGAGACATGGGAAAAATCGAGAAACGGAAGTGGTGAAATCGATTTTCACGAATCTGAAGTCAAAGATCCTCCTACGGAGATTTCTGGATTAATCCTAAAAAAAGCCGGAAGTGAATATCAGCTAGTAAAGGTAAATAGTGCTCCAGCCGGTTACCGTTTCCTAAGGGACGATGACTTCCCTGCTGCAGAACAAGGGAAATTTAACACTAAAAGACTTTTAACCAAGATTTTCCGATCTCAGGACGAGTTTCTCAAGATCCGAGCTGCAATCAAAAAAGGTAAAAACCACACACAAAAACCAACTGGTAGCGAGAAGTAGATTTTTAATGTTTAAATTATGTTTCCTTAGGCTTGCGAGAAACCGCTAGCCTTTTTCTGTTACGCATCAGGGCTTATTTTTAAAATAAGAAAGAGAGTTATAACCTAAATTAAAACTTAGTATTGATTTTTATTTACGCAATACCTTAGACCTCGATTTGAAAATTGAAAGTCTTAAACTCAACACATTCCGATTTTTCATTGTAAGTACGTTCGGTAAAAATAATGTTGTGATCACGGTCGAACATAATTAGCGAACTGCATTTCGTTCCATATCCATCAAGAGCGACAAAGATAGCAGACTTTTCATACTCCTTTTCAACACTTAAACCGGTTACTTGCACCTCTGAAAGTTCCGGACGAGTTTGATCTTCTAAAATTTCAAAAACGTCAGATTCAAGCGTAGGGTTCGGACTCACAAACCTACCATGACCTTCAATTAGTGACCCAAGTTTACGTACTCCTCGATTTACTTTAAACCAGGGCGTATTTAAATACGCATTACTAACTCCATGGACCCCATCTGCAAGCTTAGTAAGTTTGCAGTTGAAATTATCAAAATGATAAACATTTTCGCGGTCGCCGAAAATAAGATTATACCCTAAAAATTCTTTCGCTGACTTTGTTAAATACCCAACAAAGTCTGTCAGGGTAGTATCCTCCGATAAATACTTTGGTACGATTAAACCTCGTCGACCAGTAGGAGTTTTTTTCTCCCTCGGTCCACGAATAAATGTTAACAGTGCAAACTTGCCGTTCCTACTAACTCCTCCCCACGTTCCATTGCTTTGCAAATCCATCCCCGCAAGAATTTTTGGCTGTTGCCACCAATTTAAGGTAGATGTTACCCGAGAATGGCTCTCGTCCCTATTAAATAGAAGGATAAGTAGATAGTGTTCAAACCGATTTTGAAGTACAAATGCAAGGCACATAGCTTTTACTCCCTTCCTTTCGAAGTGAAGAACAAGTCTATTTTTTCCGAAATTTCACGCGGTTCTAGCATACGCTGGCCCTGACCACCACTCGCAACTGTCCCGGAAACCGGCCAAAGGAAGGTCGCTCCCCAAGACTTAATGCGCGCAACGTTTTCTTGAACTGCAGGTTGTTCCCACATATTCTGAGACATAGCTGGTGCGATCAACCACTTTGATGGGTTAATATTGCCAGCTAAAAGACTTACTGGACTGTCATAAAAGCCCAAACTAAGCGACGCAATTAACGAGGCAGTGCATGGAGCTATTACGATCAAATCCGCCCATTCCGCCCACTCCATATGCAGCTCGCCTGGAAAAGATTTCTGGTTCTCCCAAATATGCGAATATACCTGAGCATCGCTAACCGCGGTTAAAGTTAGTGGATTTACAAATTGGCAAGCGCTATTTGTCATAGCAACCCGAACTGAAATATCGCGATGTCTAAGGGAAAGACACAGCGACAAGCCCTTAACGCATGCAATAGAACCACTAAGCGCAACGATAACTTTCTTAGAACTTTTACATTTAGACATGATCGGGGATTTCAATTAGAAGGAGTGAAATTTAGTACTAGCTTTTTCGACAACAAGGGAGACAAGACTTTTTGTAACAGAAATCTTTTTTGCGTCTAAAAATACTTCTTCGCCATCTTCGAACATCAAGTGCATCGGGTGAAGTGAAGTTTTTTGATCAATTAGAGCCAAATCATTTCCGACACAAAGGTCGGTATTGGCGCGTGCAAGTTGAGAAAACCCAACTGAACGCATTTGATTTTCAGTCACTCCAACAAGCAGCTTAAATCCGACAAGGTAAGCCTTTTCTCCCAAGGTCCTTCGTAAAAGATCGATTAACTTTGGTGTCTTTCGATAGACGATTGAAATAGTATCAGGATCTGAAGACATTTTGCCGCTCACTTTTTCCGGAGCATAATCGGGCGGCGCCGCAGACATAAATACAACATCTGGCTTAAATTCACCCAATAAAGTCGAAAGCAAAGTAGCAAGCTGGTCAAAAGTTTTAAACCTCACTACATTTACCAACGGATCAATTGCAGTTTTAACACTTGAATTCTCCATAATCAGAAGTGTGGTCTCAATTCCCCGAGATGCCAATTCATTCGCAATCAAAGTTCCCAATTCACCTTTAAAAATGTTTTGCATTTCGTGATGAGTTAATCGGGATAGCGCTTCAGGCGATCCATCTACATCAAAACTAAGCACTCGACGAACCGTATCAATTTGCGTCAAGGCCGATCCAGCAGTTACTAGAGCTTTCATCTTAATCTCCAAATAAAAAACCTAAGGCACAAGAAACGTTCTTGCATTAGTACCAACTTAATATGATTTCCTATGTTCCGTCGTCAGACCACGCTCCGTTGTCGTCCCACATTC
>CAYYIQ010000179.1:0-7276 GCA_964472005.1 uncultured Bdellovibrionales bacterium
AAGGTGAAGCCTGGGCCAAGTCGTCTTCCGTTCCTGGAATACGTCTTATCATGACGACTCCCCCCGCGCTACCAGGCGGAGGGGACTTCCCTGTTGAGATGATAGTCCAATCGACTGACGATGTATCAGTGATGCTACCTTTAGCAGAAGAACTTGTTGCAAGTGCTTTTCAGAGTGGATTTTTTATGTTCGCTGACACGGATCTAAAAATTGATCTCCCGCAGGCCGAAATTGTATTTGATAGAGATAAAGTCGCATCGCTTGGATTAGACCTCAAAACTGTCGGGGCTGACATCTCAGCCTATTTAGGAGGCAATTATGTAAACCGATTCTCAATATCTGGAAGAAGTTATAAGGTAATTCCACAGATTCAAAGAAACGAACGTCTGACCACGAACCAACTTTCCAGTCTTTTTGTAACTGGGCCAAACGATGAACTGATACCACTCAGTGCGATTGCCCATATCAAAGAAAAAGTCGAACCTCGGCAGTTGAACAAATTTCAACAGTTAAACTCATTCAAAATTCAGGGAGCACCAAGACCCGGCGCATCGATAGATGACGCTCTAAGCGCAATCGAAGCAAAAGCCAAAGAGATCCTTCCCTTTGGTTATACGATAGACTACCCCGGAGAATCACGTCAATTGAGACAGGAAGGTAATTCACTCTTAGCAACATTGTTGTTAGCTTTTGTATTCATATATCTAGTACTAGCGTCGCAGTTTGAAAGTTTTAGAGATCCGTTTATTATATTATTTGGTTCTGTTCCATTGGCACTTGCTGGGGCATTAATTTTCCCTTTCCTAGGCTTCACAACCATGAATATATACTCTCAAGTTGGCTTGATAACTCTAGTCGGGTTAGTATCAAAGAACGGTATTTTAATGGTAGAATTTGCGAATTCGCTGAAAGAAAAAGGTTATAGTAAAAAAGAAGCTATCATCGAGGCGGGATCAAATAGATTGCGTCCTATCTTAATGACAAGTGTTGCAACAGTCGTAGGTCACTTTCCCCTGATAATTGCAACCGGGGCTGGTGCAGCTTCAAGAAACAGCATCGGGATGGTCTTGGTGAGCGGAATGATTATTGGAACATTCTTTACCTTATTTGTCCTACCGGCGATTTATATTTTAATCTCTAGAGAAACAGAAAATGATGCCAACGGTAATATTATCGAAATGGAGAACGAGCACCACGCTCTTTAATAACAAAAATGATTAGCACTATGCATACTAGATTTAGATCTAACTATTTCACCCTAATACATTTAGGAACATTGGCATTTCTTACAAGCTGCTCTGTCGGGCCGGATTATAGTCGACCGGAATTAAACTTACCTGGGAAATATGACGTCCCAGAGCATATAGAAAAAGCGTCTTTGGATTTAAATACGGAAGAAAATGATCAAGGTTTGTGGTGGAAAAATTTTAACGATCCTATCTTAGTTCAACTGATTGACCTAGCTACTGCCGACAATCTTAGTTTGCAATCTTCACTTGCAAGAATTGACGAAGCAAATTCATTATCAGATGCAACATTTGCAGGTTTGTTTCCTGCTCCAGCAATTACTGGCCAGTATATTAAAAATAAAACAGCGCCAGCACGTTTCCCAGGAATAGCTTCACAAGGCATTTCTTACGAAATATACAGCCTAGCTGGTTCCGTCGCATGGGAGGCAGATTTATTTGGTAGGATAAGAAGACAGTATCAATCAGCAGAACATCAAGAGGCCAAAATCATTTTCAATTCTGCGGATCTACTCACATCGATCCAAGCGCAAATAAGTACTGCCTACTTCCAACTACGAGGTGCACAAAAACAAAAAGAGATCGCCGAAGGAAACTTCAAAACACAATCTGAAACACTAAAAATTTTGGAAGATAAATTTAACGTTGGAGTAATTGGTGGTTTGGATCTTGAACGTGCTAGAGCTCAAAAATTTAAGACTGAAAGTTTGATCTTTGATTACGACACACTAATCAATAATGCTCTGAACAGAATCGCTGCTCTCACTGGAAGATATCCTCACGATCTACCAGGTGACTTGCTCAGTGTTAACTATGAACTACCAACTTACAGCGGTCCAATCAGAATTGGAAAGCCATTTGAGTTATTATCAAGACGACCTGATATAAGAGCTGCCGAAGAAAATGCTATTTCATCTAGTGCAGAAATTGGTGTGGCAATAGGTGATTTCTATCCTAAGGTAAGTTTTAATGGGACAATTTCGAGAGACTCTAGAGATATCAGTAATCTTTCTAGTACTGCAGCCAAGGCTTATAACTATGGACCTAATATAACCTGGAATATTCTTAATTTTTACCAAATATTAAATAGAGTTGATGCCGCAAAAGCTAATGCAAAGGCTAACCTTATTGATTATAAAAATACAATCGTTTCAGCACTAGAAGAGGTCGACAACTCCCTTGTAAATTTAAACAACCTTTTGATTAAGGCGGATCTTTTAGAATCGGCTGCCAATTCAAGTGTTGCAGCTGAAAACATTGCTAAAGCAAAATACGACGCAGGTGCAATAGGCTTTTTGGATTTACTACTATCGCAGAGTGAAACGTTAAGCTCACAATCAGCGTACATAACGGCTAAAACTGAAGTTGATCTTGCGTATGTAAATCTATTTAGGGTACTGGGTGGAACATGGGAAGATGCTGATGAAGAAACCGTTCCTTAATGTAAATCAAATATCGGCGAACTATTTCGCCTAATAACTATTACTATTCAAAACTTATTCGAATTTAAGCGGCCTGCGTAACTATCGTAGACCGTCGTCTCCGGTGATTTGGAAATTCTTTAAAAAGTCTAATTCTAGTTGAAAAACTTCGCTCACGTTTCTGAACTTTTAACACCAACGAGTCTAAATCCGCACAAAGCTCTTTAGCATCCTTATACCTTTTCTGTAAATCAATCTCTAAACATTTGCTCACAATGTTTGAGAAAGTTTCAGGAATACCCTCAACCTGTCGCTTTAAAGAAGGGGAGTTTTCAAAAACTCGTTTCTGAAGAGTGACCATTATATCTTTATCGCTGAACGGAATATCTCCAGTTAGCAACTCATAGATGACGATTCCCAGACTAAAAATGTCTCCCGTCTTATGAACATGACCAGTCGTTACATAGTCTGGACATAGGTATCTTAAGGTTCCATTTGTTTCTTGATCGTTGGTTATTTCAAATCTTAGATCACGACTCAAACCAAAATCCGCTAGTTTAAAATCACCGTTACTTGTTAGTAAAATATTTTCAGGTTTTACATCTGCATGAACAAGATTTTTGCTATGAACTTCTTTAAGTGCCAATGAAATTGACTTAAAGATTTTCAATGCATTATCAACGGACGCGAACTTCTTTCTTTTTAAATAGTCTGCTAAGTCTCCACCACCAACATACTCCATCAAAATACCAAAGTACTCTTGATCTTCAAGTGGACTGTGAATTTTGACTATATTTTTCGACTCAAGCATCGAATGTTGAATATATTCATTTCTAAGATTGATTTTTGAAGTGAAAATAAGTTCACGATCAGAAATTTTTATCGCGTAGAGAGAATTGGATTCTGCAATATTAGTTACAAGAAAAACTGGACCATCCGAAATTCGTCGTATAACCTGAAATTCACCAAAGATGATTTGACCATTAACTATTTCCTGATATGGCAAATCTTTAGCTGTCTCAGAGAGATCCGAAAAGCTTAATTGACTATTTGAAAAATCAGTTTTCACAAGCGCCTTTAAATTAAAAATATTGACTATACGTTCTATAGTCACGAATAATTAGCACTTTGCTTCATTTTTATTCTCTCTTGCGGTCGTTCGGTATTCTAGAAAATAAAATAAGTATTAACAGACCGTTATCGCTATAGTAGAGGTAGATACACGAATGAGAAATATTCACGATAAAGCTCGTTAAATGAAGAGCGATGATGTTTCAAGAAGGATTTAAATTCAGGAAAAAGGAACGTTCTCAAACGGGAGGCCGCCCATCGCAAATTCATGGGAGACTTGATTCAAAGCCGATGTAACTCAATTTAAAGAGTAGCAAACACTAACTAATTTGTTTGGTCCCTCTTTCATATTTAGATATGAATTTCAAAAGGGTAAGCTCTTAGAAATTATTTATACTATTTACTTAATTTAAGCTTCTGCAGACCCGAACCAAGAAGACATTTTAGTTTTGACCAAATCAAACAGTCCTCCAGAATTCTTGTTCTTAGAATGGAGTTCAATATATTCAGTATTTCGTGAGCCATAAAGAACTAGACCTACTCCTGTCGAAAAAGCTGGAGAGTTAACAACGTCGATCAGTCCGCCTACCCCTGAAGGATATCCGACTCTGACTGGAAGACGGAAAACATGTTCGGCTAACTCCGCAGATCCCTCAAGCAAAACAGTACCGCCAGTTATGACAACGCCCGCAGTTAATAATTCGTCGAATCCCGATCTAATTAATTCTCTTTGAACAAGACTAAATATTTCTTCCATTCGAGACTCTACAATTTCAGTCAGGGAATGTTTAGGCATTATTCTCGCATCTCTTCCTCCGGTCGAAGGAACTTCGATTGTGTCTTGTGGACGAGATATCCCACTAAATGCACAGCCATACTTTCGCTTAATCTCTTCAGCTGATACTGCCGGCGTTCTCAATCCCGCAGAGATATCGTTCGTTATGTGATTCCCACCAAGTGGAATTACCGCTGTATGTTTTATAGCTCCGGCATGAAACACTGTTATGTCCGTAGTCCCACCACCTACATCGATCATTGCGACGCCAAGTTCTTTTTCTTCAGGTGATAAAACCGCTTCTGCAGACGCGATAGGCTCTAGAACTATATCACTTACGCTTAATCCAACTCGGTTTGCGCTTTTCACAATATTCTGAGCTGAAGCAACGGCACCAGTTACGATGTGAACCTTAGCTTCTAAGCGTACACCGGACATTCCAAGCGGCTCTCTGATACCGTCTTGCTCGTCAACGATATATTCTTGCGGGAGAATATGTAAAATTTCTCTGTCAAGTGGTATTGCAACTGCTTTTGCAGCATCAATTACTCTTTCGACATCTTTAGTGCTGACTTCTTTGTTTTTAATTGCAACGATACCGTGGCTATTAAAGCCTTTGATATGTGCTCCGGCAATTCCAGCATAGACTGAGGTAATTTCGCAACCAGCCATCAGTTCTGCTTCTTCAATCGCTCGTTGAATAGAGTTAACAGTTGCCTCAATATTTATGACAACCCCCTTCCGCAAACCTTCAGAAGGATGGGTGCCAATTCCAACTATATCAATTCCAGTAACAGAATGCTCCGCAACTATTACCGCAATTTTTGTAGTTCCAATATCTAGACCAACGATTAAATTACTATTTGATTTTGGTGGCACAGCAACTATTCCTTACAGCTTTCAATTAAAATTAAACTCAATTGTAAAATTATATAAGATTAAAAAACTTAACTCTTATCCATTTTATCAATATTAGGGAGCCTATCGCTCCCAGGTAATACTCAAATAAAAATTTAAAAAATGCTATTTAAATTCAAGCACTCCATATAAGACAACTCTCATAGGATAAAGAAAAGTTCAAGTTAGCTAAAGTAAATTACCGGAACTATTCAAATTTAAATAAATCAATGATTATAGCCAGATAGATAACTATCTGACAACTCCCTGCCCTTCAAAACGTAGATCTATTCTATTAACTACTTCTGATCGTGATTGTAAGTCATGAATAATTAAGCCAATTTGATTTAATTTAGATTTAGCCTCCCCTAAGTTATGGGCACAAAGCACAACCTCACTGGCCGGCGCTCCCCCCGTAACATCAAATAGTAATTCACCATAAGGCAGTATTCGAACAGTTGAAAACTCAAAAGGTAAACCGCCGGCTAAGTCGAAATATTCTAATGTCCTTAAAGCTGTTTTAAACTTTTGAGATGTAGTCGATAAAGTTGTTACTTCCTTATCAAATTCCTCATCGTTTTGATCATATAAGCGAGGTAAGCCGATAGCTTCAACTTGAATGCTTGGATCTGAGATTTCAGATAGGGGCTCAATTAACACTCCATGATCTGACATTAACCATGATTTACCAGAATATTCCACGACATACGCAGGAATAGCTTCTTCAATGTTTAGCTTAATTCGCTTTGGAAGGATCGAACTAGTCACATTAAATTTTCGGATCCAGGGATAAGAATCCAAATATCTAAAGAGTCTATCGTATTCACTCGGGCTTATTTCCATCCCCTCTTGTATGCCGACCGCCTTAAGAAGTTTACTTTCGTCTACTCGGTTAAGTCCACTCAGCCTATCAAGTCCGGAGTACATTGTGTTAATCCACATTTGTTCGAATACTCGTTCAAATTCTGAATACAAATTACTCGACAACTTAGAGATCGAAATGCCCTCATCTGTTTGAGCATTTTCTACAAAGTTAAACCCTGAACGAAGGAATAGAGAACCTAAAAATATAAGACATGAAAAAAATGTAAATAAGATTATTGAGATCAATCTATTCATCTTTAAATTCCTATTGTCATTAAAGAATAGTTTCTCATTGACTATTGATTACTATGCATAAAATTAAAAACAGATCTGGGAAGTGCCCTGCCAAAGGGGACATAAAATAACATTACCAAAGATCACCAGTATTTTAATAATATAAATGTGAATATTCTGCTAGTACGTTTAATTTGGTAACCGGAGGGCGAGTGGTAAACGATATATGAGTTACTAGATGATATCTTACGACATTTGAATTGTATTTAATGGGTTATCGTGAAAATATAGCGGTTTTTTAATCCCAAAATATCATCTCTTCTTTTAGTTCAATATCGTGAACTTCCATGACTTTCTGCTTTGCAAGCGATACCAAGTACTTTACCTCCGATGATTTAGCGGCAGGGTCTATTTTTACAAGCCAATTTGCGTGAAGTTCGGAAAATTGAATACCTCCGAACTTGAACCCCTTAAGTCCGACGTTTTCTAGTAGGTATCCGGCAGAAATATCATTACTAGGATTTTTAAATACAGAGCCTGATGATGGTTGAGTTAACGGTTGAGTTTCCTTTCGGTAATTTAATGCATCCTTTCTTCTTTTTTGTACGATCGATACGTCTTCCTCAGAAAGTACTACGTCGACAGAAATCACAGTGAAGTTTTTTGGAATGTTTACATGGCGATACTCAAATTTTAGATTCTCTAAGCTGAAATTTTTTAAATTACCTACTTCGTCTAGAAGCTGAACAGATAAAATAATTTCTGAA
>CAYYIQ010000180.1:0-7199 GCA_964472005.1 uncultured Bdellovibrionales bacterium
TTGAATAATAGTCTCCTAAATTAGACTTTTTAGTTGCCATCACGACAGACCAATCATGTCTGGTATCGAATAAATAGTTGAGAATTTTTTCCATCTGGAAATGGTCTAAGCTATCAATAAATTCATCAATTAATAGAACATTAGGTCTACAAGCAATCGATCGCGCTAACATCAATCTTTTAGCTTGCGAAACAGACAAAGGACCACCGTCTTCACTTAATTCGGTATTGATGCCTTGCGGCAACGCGAGAATATCTGAAAGTAGTCCAAGATCATCAAGAATTTTATTGATCTCGCCTATCTCGATACTGCTGTTACCAAAACGGATATTCTCCAAGACAGTTCCCTTAATTATTTCGATCTTTCTAACTAAGACTATTTTTTGTCTTAAAATTTCGGGAGTGATATCACGTAAATCGTAACCAGAATATTTAAGGTAACCTGAAAACGGCTGTTGAAAAGCATAAAACAAATCTATAACGGCACTTTTACCAGATCCGTTTGAGCCACAAATTGCAATCCTTTCACCTCTCCCTAATTTAAAAGTTAAGGGACCTAATAACCGTTTACATATTTTTAGTTTGTATTTAACGTTAACGAATTCAAAATCACCATGAAGCAAGTTTCTCTGTTCCACCTGTCCGCCAATTTCTAGTGGTCGTCCTAATAAAGTTCCAACCTTCTCAACCGCGGCAATCAAGTCATAATAATTATCTAGATGTTTTTGAAACCTTGTAAACGAGTATAAAACCGTGGAAACAACAATTTCTGCAGCAACTAATTGACCAATAGTAAGTTGATTATTAGCAACCAAAAGTACACCTAAAATCAGCAACGTGGTGTTTGCTAGTGCGTGAATTGACAAGAAACCAATGATTTGTCGAAACACAATCCGGAAATGAGTATCTCTTTTAACCAGATACTCTTGTATTATGGAATCTGCTCTTTCTAATGCCAGGTGCCTTCCGCCTTTTGAACTGAAAGCAATATTTTTGCCTGCAATTTGTTCCAGCCAATTTACGAATTCATATTTCTCATAAGATTCATCGATGCTTGAGTTAACAGCCCCTCGCCCCAAGCCAAAAAGTACAAACAAAATAGCGAGCACTAACAAGACGTCAAATGCGAGGAGCATTGGATGATAAAATGCCAGCAACGTTAAACCAACTAAAATTTGCAGTCCTAAAGAAAATCCTTCTATCATTAAGAAAGAAACATTCTTTTGTATTGTTACGATATCAAAAAATCGATTTATTAATTCGGAAATTTCCGACCTTGATTCTCTTAACATTCGTGGAATGCGATAAGCGACTTCCATACCGGTATTTGCAAACAATCGTTTTTGTAATTTTTCTAATATTAGAATTTGAGTAGCTTTAATTACGATACTTGCAAACTGCCCTAACAGGACTGCCAAAGCCAAGAAAACTAAAGGTTGAGTAAGTTGAGCGAATGCAAGCGTATTGACTACAGTCTGAACGCCGATCGGAATCGTTAATGAAAGTATTCCGACGCCTAATTCATAGGTGAAAATTACACCTACTAGGCCAGATTCAGAACGAATGATTCCCCAAAACAAGTTCAATGGGGACTGCTTCAAGTTTAAGTTCTGAACTCCTCCCCTATTTTTTTTCATTAGGCAAAACCCTTTACATAGAAAATTAATGCCAAAATCACAAAATGACTTAGCTCACATTTCTCAAAATGCAACTTGAGGATTTCTGCCCCCTAACAATTCATCCTATAAAAATTAACGCCAATTCTACATATTAGCAGACAAAATGTCACTTCAATAAATTTGCACATTAAAGACGCTGGCAATTATAAAGAACTAACACGAATAAATAAAAATTTTTAGATTACCTTCAATATAGCTATCTTTGATTAGCAAAATTAGACCTCTGCCACTTCAATGATCATCACCAAGGAGCTGGTTACACAGAATAAATTTGTCGACTTCATTTATTCAAATTTAATCTTTTGCTGGTAAAAGTTTTGGAGTATTCGGAACATTCAAGGCCTTAATTTCATCACTTTCAATCTTTACTTTTGGCCTGCCTTTCTCTTCTTCATCCAGTGATTGCTCAATACTCACTTTTTCTGGATCGGAGTCCTCTGATTTTTCTTCTACTTTATCCACAACAAAATCGGCAACACCTTCTTCATTAATCTTCTCGAGAAGCTCTGCTCTTTGCTTAAGTATCTCATCGATGTCGACATCTTCTACTTTTTCATCGCCAAATAGGCTTGAGATGCCTGTTAACCCCCCAATACTTTTAATTGTGTTTAGTGGTGCGTTTAAAACCGTTTTTGCAAGTTCTTTTGTAAAACCAACTATGTCTGGAAGCGGAAAATTTGGTTCTCCGAAAATTGGTAATGGCACCTTATTACCAACTAAAAATATCCCAGAATTTATGTTTAAGCTGTCCTTACTAATTTTTCCTGGAATTTCGATATCTGGAGTGACTCCCGACATATTAAATAAAGCTTCATCTAAAGTAACCCACTCCCCATCACTTTTTCCGTTTATTGTTATCGTATTAGCCTTAATACGTTGCAAATTATCGATAGATCCTTTCGTTGCAGACGAAAAAGACGATAGCTGGGTGGGTATTAACTGCGCTGGAAATGCAGATAAGGTTTTATCTAATACTGAAAGAGGAAGGAAGAGGAGATTAAAGGGAAATATATCTTGCAATCTATTAGAAAAGTTAAAATCTGTACCTTTCATCTTAAAGTTTCCTATAACACCTAGTGGATACTTCTTTGAATACTTAATTTCGCCAAAAACATTTTCAATTTGGCCGGACATGTCATCAGAAGGTTTCAAGATAGATAATTCATATAGATCTTTAGCTAACAACTTTTTACCAGAGACTAGGATATCAAAATCATCTCCTTCTTTAACCAAATTCCCCTGCAAAGTTCCTTCCGCATAATGAAATTTTGTTAGATCAACATTAAGTTTCTCGGTCGTCCCATTTATTTTAATATCTGCATCCAATGGTCTGTTCTGAGCTATAGAAACTCCCTTAAGGAAAAAAATCATTTTTCTTAAATCTTCAATTGCAATGGATGATGTCATATCAATTGAATTTTTAAGAGAGTCGAAACTCCCCATTATCCTAACTTCGCCCATAACCTTTTCGGAATCTTGAAACTTCACAAGAGATTCTTTGAATCCATAAGTTACTCCATCTGACTCTATCTTGAACACAAAGTCGAGATCTGGAAAGCGCTTTAAGTCGCTTGCCAACGTAACTTTATTGAAGAGGCCGTTACCAGAAGCGTTCTGCAACTTATATTTATCTAAAATTATTTTGTATTCTCCACTTGCATTGAAATGCCGTAACTCCGTAGGTAGTTCAGTAAATTCTTCGACGAATACACTAGACAACTTAGTTAAACTAAAAGAAACCTCTTGCACTTCTTCTGCAATACTAAAATTTCCTGAAATTTCTAAAATATTCTCAGCACCTTTATCGTACGTCAGACTTTTCACATGACCTGTGCTGGTTGATCCAACTTCAAACTCACCAAGCAGGTTTAATTTTGCCTCTTCATGAAGTTTATTATCAAGATAAATTTCTTGGGTTGGAAACGACAACTCGACAGCGGATAGAACTGTCTGATCATTTCCAAATTTCAACCCCGATTTGAATTGAATGCTATTGATTACCACTACTTTTTCTACAGCTGGTGTGGAAGTTTTCAAAAATGCTAGATCACCAAGAAAATCTAATCCTACAATTCCTTTTTCAGAAAGACCCTTACCCCTAACTGAAGATAAAATGACAGTCGCCTCATTAATGTCTTGATCTCGATACAGAATTCTACTTTCCAAAATTTCTAATTGCTTCACCGAATAATTGAAACCGCTTGACTCCACTTTTTCATCTTTACGATCTTTGTCACTTTGAATACTTTGTTGCAGTCTGTGATATTCAACTTCAGCTTTGATATCTATCTTATCAACACCTATCTCTGAAATCTCACTAGAGTTAAGCGAAACTAAATTAACCTGCAAATTGTACTCTTTCGGAGATGCAACCCGAATATTTGAATTTGTAATTTCTAACTTTTTTAAATTAAACTGGCTCTCACTATCACTACTTTCTTCCTCTTGTTCAACCTTAGCTTCTGGCAGTTCGAGATCAATCGTCGTATTTTTTATGACAACTAAATCTATAATCGGGCGGCTTGAAAACAAGGATAGATACTGAGGCGAGACTGTAATTTCATCACCCTTTACAATTTCACGCTGAGCTTTACTTACTCTAAAATTTTTGATGGAGAGAAAGTCTCTACTAGATTCTAAGCTTCCAATTGAGACATCATATCCTGAAAGTGACTCTTGTTTTTCAAGGACTAGATCACGAAAAGATTTATTCCAGATAAAACCACTAACAACCATAACTAGGAAAATAGTTAAGATTATGAAAGCTCGTAACAATAGTAAAATAAATTTTTTGGCGTAATACATTAATTTCTATAGACTACGTATCGTTTAAAAGTTTTTAGGATACTTAAACTTACAGGAAGTTTGTATGTAGTTACATGACTGTAAACATATCCTTATAAACCATTATTTAATCTCTACAATACTTCTGAAAACTTTTGTAAAACATCTCCATGCCCTAGAACTATCATAGTCGAGCTAGATTCGATGACATCATTTCCCCGAGGATTAAAGCTCATTTCACCTCGACTAGAAATAATAGCCGCGATAATAGCACCAGTACGGCTCCGAATACCCGATTGTTCTAATGTTTGACCAACAATCTTAGAATCTGGGGAAACGAAAATTTCTTCAATCACCAAGCCATGTCCACTTTTTTTACCAGCTAATTCAAGATAATTACTAACCGACGGTTTCATAATTCTCTCTACAATTTTATTGCCGGACAATGAATATGGAGAGATTATTTCATCAACTCCAGCACGTTTTAATCTCGATTCACTCGCTTCGTTTTCTGTTCTAGCGACAATTTTAATTTGGGGATTCAAATCTCTCGAACAAAGAGCAACGTAAACATTTTCAGCATCACTCGGCAAAAGAGTTAAAAGGACTTTAGCTTTCAAAATCCCTGCGCTTTTTAAAACCTCTTCATCATCGGCGCTACCTCTAATTGCCAAAATTTGGTTCGCCTCTAAATCCTCGGTAACCTTTTCAGAATTATCGATTATTACTGTTTTTTGATGTTTCAAGGATAGATCTCGATGAACGATTCGTCCGAGTCTACCAAATCCACAAATAATTATATGATTTTCTAGCTTTGCGATCTGTTTATCCATTTTTATTTTCCGTCTAGTTCTAAAGATATCACCCTCAACGATAAGTCCTACAATTCTCGAAAATGAATAAGTAGCGACACCTACCCCAAGTAAAATAAGTGCTATTGTAAAAATTTTCCCAATGTTACTTAATGGATGCACCTCTCCAAAACCGACCGTCGTCAAGGTAGTTATTGTCATATAAAATGAATCAATAAAACTCCAACGTTCAATGTAATGGAAACCAAATGCACCAAGAATAACGATAACTACAAGTGGAAATAGCAGGTATGCGATGGAATCTTGTTTCATCTTTGAAACCTCTCATCACGTATCATACGTTGCTGTTCGAAAACTGAATTTATGTGATTATTGCAGCGCTTAATTTCTGCTTCAGATTTTTCATTTTGGCATTCCTGCCTAGAAGTACTTCTCGACAAACTGTTCCAGCCATTGCTTGAACATGCTACAAAGAAAAGGAAAATATATAGGTACAAATTTTTCAAATTGAATGAAGTCAAATACGTCTTTTCCCCAAAAAATTAAGACAAATTGCTCTCTATACCAATCATTCGAAGTGCCAGATCACATTTAGTGTCGCGGCTCAAAAATAATTTCGAGACTGCAATTTTCAAAATCGCAGTCCCAATCTTTCAACTAATGACTTAATAATTCAGGACAAGTTTCTGGCAGGCCTGAAAGAGTTTTTAAGAATTCTGATTTATTATAGTCTAAAAACGGAAGTTCATTTTCCAATTCATTTGCCGACGACAACGCCTGGCAGTATGAAACAAGAATCATTGAAAAAGCTTCGGCCTCGTCCATTCCAGAACTAACTAAACGCTCTAAAGTTTCTCGAACCTCTTTAGGATCTTCTGCCATAAACAAGCTAGTTAAAGCCATTTTCGTTCTATAGATAAACAATTCTTCTAATGATTCCTCCTCTTGCGGAGAAAGTTCATCTTTCATTCCAAGAGTTACCGAGTCTTCAAATTCAATTAGATCAAGCAGATGTTCAGCTTCTTCTTCTTCAATCAACAACTCGATCTGAATCAACTCGTTTACCTGTCCGAGATTGAATTCATCTGAATTAAATTCTTCGACTTCTAAAAACTTAAGTATTTCTTCTTTTTTACCGTCGTTTCCAGCTGCAAGATCAGCCAACAACTCTTTGTACTTCTGTGGACCACTAACTGCGTCCGGTGGGCTTTGGCGTTCTCCACCTCGACAACCAATTTCAGCTTCGAACAACCGAGCCTCTCTCAGTTCTTCAACAACAATATTAAAAGTCCAATTTTCTTCTGAGCCACAGGTATAACTAAAACTATCGCCAACTTTTATATTAAATGACTCGATTGGCTTGTCATTTTGTTGAGGATCGATCGTTTTATCGGCGATCTTGAAGCTAAATGATTCGTAACTGTTCCAATCCATGCAAACTTGAACGATATCGTGAAAAGCTTCTAGCGGAATGTCGCTAGGTACAGCAAGTCTCCTCCAAATTTCTGGAGTTACATCATTAATTTTAAGATTTAGGATAAACAAATTACTTTTATTTGAATCTGCTGCAGTATTCGACATTTTTACCTTGAACTGATTATTATTAATTATAGTTTAGCGTAAAAACCTTTTAGAGTGAAATTTAGCTGAAATTAGATGGTTTTCACGCTCTTAGGTTCAAAATTTGATGTACTTAGACCAATATGTCGGCTGACTTACCAGCGAATTAACGTAGCTCCCCATGTCACTCCACCACCAAACGCAGAGAGCGCGACCAACTGACCCTTTCGCAACGTCCCCTGTGACTCTAGTTCGGCCAATAGAATTGGAATACTGGCGGCACTTGTATTACCGTACTTTGAGAGATTCATCGGAACCTTATCTTCAGAAATTCCAAGTTCCTTGCCAACTGTTTGAAGAATTCT
>CAYYIQ010000181.1:0-7197 GCA_964472005.1 uncultured Bdellovibrionales bacterium
CCCTTTAAAAACCGAATAACTATCTCTGTGTCTCTGCGCCTCTTTGGTCGCCCAAAAATTCAAAGCGCATTCTTTGTCTATTTAGGGAGTTTTAACGCAGAGCAAACAGAGCAAGCGGAGAGGGAAATTAGAATTTACTAACCCCCGCGACAAATGAGACCAACAACAAAATACCGTTGAATAATATAAAAGCGCTAAACTCAAACGCCCCAACGCCCTTCCAAACTCTCTACGTTTGCTCAGCTTGCTCTGCGTTAAAACTTCCTAAATAGACAAAGGCCGCTACTTTACGAGCTTAAAAAACGAGAGCATCTCTCTATGCCTTTGTGGTTACCTAAACCACTAACGTTGGTATTTGAGAATGTGATTGTAGACTTTGTCGGCTATGGCCCATGATAGTGTCCAACCCGAACCTCCTAGCCCGCCCGCTTCGATTGTTAGAGATTCTTTATCGAGTGTGGTTTGGATGCGAACGCCACCATTTCTCATGGGTCTACATGCCGATCTTTCTTCTAATAATTTAAATCCTTGAATAGTTGGAACGACTTCAAGGGCGTAATCAATAATTTTACTACTCCAAGAAGCGTAGTCTGAATCAAGGTCAAGGTAGTCACGTTTTGATGCGCCCAATATAAAATGTGAAGCGCTTCCTGGAATTGGGAAAACTACAGCTGAGCATTCAGGACGAAGACCACCAATAACTTTTTCCCGTGCAGTGTCTTTATTGTCGATTAGAACGGTCTCTCCAAGGCATGGGTAGATTTCGCTATCCCAGCGCCGTTGTCCAAGGCCACAGCAGATTACCTTACAATCGTGTTCTAACTCGGCGGGGGCTGAAATTTCTCCGTATTCTATTCCTAGAAAGTTTTTGTGATCTTTTACTTTTTCTAGGAGGTAATTGTGATACGACCGAGTATTTATTAGGTAGGCATTCGAAACGGTAGCACGAGAAAAGTCTTTTAGAGGCGGAACGTCCTTAACCTCCATTCCAGGAAATGGAGATAGAGTTGATTCTGCTGAAAAGTTAGTCCAGTGATACTCCACAGGCTTATAATCTATCCAGTCATAACCAGATTCTAAAAAGCTTTGGAATTTTCTAAAACTTTCATTTTCCCATGCTATTGAATTGATCTCTTCTAATCCATCGGGGGAGATGATGTTAACTTTATAGTTATGTCTCTCAATTATTCCTACTCCATTTAGACCTGCAACTGGAGCGTCTTCGGAGGTGAGTATGCGAATTGTAAAACCATTTTGAAGCAAGTGTAACGCTGTTGTTGCGCCAATCACTCCAGCGCCAACTACTAAAACTTCTTTCATGGCAACGACCTTTAAGTTCGATTAATTACGGGCCGTGTAGCAATATGCGATTCCACCGAAAAAACTTTTAAAACGGATGTCGTTGAATTTAGCCTCTTCCATTATTTTACAAAAATCTGCACGGCACGGATAGGCAGCGGATGTCTCGGGAAGGTATTCGTAGGCGGCTTTATTTCCAGAAATCAAACCACCAATTATCGGCATTAGGTATTTTGAATAAGCTTGAAAGATTTGCTTAAATCCAATTAAGTGGGGAGTTCCAAATTCAAGAATTACGACGATGCCCCCTTTTTTTAGGATACGTTTCATCTCGATGAGACCATCGAGCGTTGAATCAAGGTTTCTAATTCCAAAACCAATTGTACAGAGGTCAAAAGCGTGATCGGGAAAAGGAGTCTGAAGGGCATCTCCTCGTACAAATTGAAGTTTGTTTTGAGCTTTATTACTTTCGGTTTTAATTTCTGCTGCTTTACCTTTCGCAATCGGTAACATGTTCCAAACGAAATCGAGACCAACAAAAACACTATTCTTATTTACGAGCTTTTCTGTCGCAATTAGGAAGTCTCCGGTGCCACAGCAAAGATCGGCTACATGTATCGGGAAAGATTTATCAATCTTTGCAAATTTTAAAGATTGTTTTCTCCAAAGCCGATGGATACCCATGCTTAAAAAATCGTTAGTTTTGTCATATTGACTAGCAATAGAGCTAAACATGTTGTGGACTGAAATACTCATTTAAACTATAGGGATTGTGAGGGTAGTAATAGCCGGCTTAATTTACACGAAACTAACAAAAAAACATAAATTTTAATGTCTTTTAGTGCATTCAAAAAAAAACCACAAAAAAGTAAAACGACTACTCCTAAACCGCTAGTCTCTAATCCTGTTGATGAATTGTTTCAGCAGCATCCGGGAACCTTTAAAGAACGCTTGTTGTTTAATGGAGGTGAAGGTTTAAGCAATATTTTAATTTGGGTTAATATTTTTGCTTCTGCGTGGTTGGTTTCTGGAATAGTACTACAGAATATTTCGCTCTTTTCGCAAATATTTGTTCCGCTAATGAGTTTGTTCCTTCTAGCAAAAAATCGCGAACAGATTTCCACATCCTTACGTGGGAGAGTATTTTTAATATCTGCCCCAATAATGATTGCGTTAAGCATAATTTATGTGGCCTATTTTAACTATCAGTACTCAAGGCCTGATCTAAGTATAATGCTATTGATGGCAATCATGACATTGCACATTCAAAATCATTTTGCCACAGTTGAAGCTCGTAGTTCAGTATCTAAAATCATCATCTACGGCAGTACGAATTTTATACTAGCTGCACTACTTGGATTGCTCGGACTCTTTAGTCAACAAGAGGCAATATCGGGCCCATCGGATTTAGTCTTTGTAGTGCTCGGTATAATGCCTGGCTTTGTATTGACCGCGAGGCAATTTTTAATTGATAGCCCATATCTGTCGGGAAAAGGTTGGGTTTTTGAAAAAACAATTTCAAAGGACAATAAAGAGCGCCTTAGACCGGGCGGACTCTCTAGAATTGTTATTGGATCGATGGTTCTCGGTGCAGCAATCCCGTCTTTGCTGCTTCCTCTTGGCATTCTTCCAAAAAGTTTATTTATTGTTACATTGAGTTTCTATTTCGTGCCAAGCCTTGCTCAAACATTACAAAAAGAAAGTGGGCCTCTGGATGAGCGGGTCTTGAAGGTGACATTATTTGCTACCTTGGTGACGTTGCTAACTTATGTTGGAGCGTATGTGTCGAGGTTTGGCTGGTTCTAGTCTTTTATTAGAAGATCGACGATCATCGGGAAAATGGCCTTTAATAGATGAAGGGGAAGTAAGGGTAGACCAAACCTTTTAGAGAAAACCTCTTATCTGCCTTTCGCAGCCCCAAAACATTTAATCTATTTCTTCGCTCTATCGAAATTCCGACTCAGAAATTTGACTATATCGGTTGTTGTTTCCAAGGCGTCGTCAATTGTAAATGTAAATGGCCAATCTCTTTTATGAGTCTCTGGAATCGAATCGAGATATATTGGGTTCCTAAACATTCTACCCGTTCGATAACCTTTGTCGAATAGTATTGTTGAGATCTCATTGAGTTGTGCCGCCGTTTTACCAAAAGCTGTTGGTAGAACTTCCACGAAATAAAAACTATTTCGGTTTAGGGAGTCGTCTAATAAGAAGGAACAAATTTCTCTGAAATTATGGGGTTGCGCTCGGGTAATCTCGAAAATTACACCAAGTTCTTGACCAGCCATTTCATAGTAATGCCAAAAATCACAATCTGGGTCTACGATTGAGACAATGATAACTTTTTGCATTTCATTTACTCCGTTAAAGAATCGAAACGTGGAAAGAGTTGATCGAAGGAGGGAGTCGAAAACCAATTAATTGATGAAAGTTTCCCAACATCTCAAAGCATAAATGGATATTTATGCATGAACCTGTCTACCACAACTCTAGGGACAAAGTGTTTTTTATTGACCGTAGATTTGTGTGCTAAATTTCTACTCGAGTAAATTAATTGATGAAGAAGAACAAGAGTCTATGATTTACTTCTAACGAATACCGTACATCGACCGGCCGCTATAATTTTTTTTGTATCAGACGAATCGAAAATTTTAACCTGCCAAACATGAAGAGTGCGACCCAGACGTTCGGGAATTGCTTCTGCGATTACGGAACCATCAGCTATGGATTTTAAATGAGAAATATTTAACTCTATTCCAAACGCTTCTTGTTTTTGCATGTCGATATTTAAACAAGAGCCAATTGAAGCAACCGTCTCTAGTAAGGCTGCGGACGCACCGCCGTGAAGGACTCCGGCAATTTGCTGCGTCCTTCCGTCGACAGGCATCGAAGCTACAACTTTATTTTTATCCAGTCCTGTTAGTTTTATTCCTAAAGTATCAAGGAGCGTATTTTCGGTAGAAAAATTCATGTTTAAACTATATGAAGTTGCGTTTTAGTTCATTCAAATTGAAGTAATGGGACTTTAACATAAATGAAGTTTTATCCCAATTTTGTAAGTGCTAGGGATTATTCAATTCTATTTTTTTCCTTGCGATGAAGGGTAACTTTTCGCATTAAAAACTCACGATTAAAGTTTTTTGTTTTTTAATTTATTTAAAAATAAAAAAAATAGGCGAAAACTTTATGTGGTATTCAACGTATTAAAGTAAAGAAAATGAAAAAAATAAAATATATTTTATCTTTGTGTCTGTTGTTAACAACTACACCAGCGTTTGCTGGTCGAATAGTAGCTTTCCACGATGAGTGGGTTTTTACTAATCTAGGTGTGGCTAGCGAAGGTTCTGCAAACGGTACAACGTTCGCACAAAATATTGCAAGTTTTCTAAAAGGTACTCCAGGTGCTGGTAGCTTTTTAGTTTATTCTGATTCAAATGCGTTTAATGAAGCAGCATTCCAAACAGCTTTAACTTCAGCGGGTCATACTGTTACTGTAGTTAGCTCAGCCGCGGCATTGCCAGCTGACTTGTCTGTTTTCAATGGTGTGTTTTTGAGTGGAACTCCAGGTGGTGCTAGTGCGGCTGCTTTGACAAACTATGTTAATGCAGGTGGTGGTGTGATGATCGAAGCGGGTAATAGTTACATTCCAAACATTGAAGCAAATAATTGGAATCCGTTCCTTTTAAACTTTGGTCTATCGTTTGATTCGATATACAACGGTTTACAAGGAGTTTATCCAGTAGTTGCAAGCCATTCAATTTTCGATGGTGTAAATCAACTCTACTACGATAACGGAAACAATGTATATTTAGCGGGTGCTAACCCATTTGCGTCGCTTGTACAAAGCGGTTTAAATGGCGGTTCGCTAACAGGAATCTATGATTCAAGCGCAGCTGTTCCAGAGCCAGCTACTCTAACATTGATTGGATTAGGTGCTTTAGGATTAGCAAGACGTAGAAAGAACGCTTTATAAGTTTTATACAGACTTATAGGCAGACGTAAAGGCTAGGATATTTATCCTAGCCTTTTTTTTGTCAAAATTGGAATATCCTTATCAATTTGCTATAGGTGTGCCTAAATTAAACATGCATTTGCTGAATTAATACTAGAGGGAAAGCTACTTCCAGATTATGATGCTCGTTAGTGTAACTGTGGGGGTCATGATAATTTCCAGTTCTCACGTTGCTCTGGTTACTCCATGGTTAACGATGTTTCTTTGGTGTCTGAAAGAGAGCTAGATCATTCATTTCTTAAATGTTGTTTAAAGGTATTTTCCGAGACCTAGTTCGGAGTTTGAATAATATAATTCCATTTGATTTTAGAAATTGAAGACAGAGAAGCATAACATTACTTTTGATTGGGCCAATTTGAATGCATTAAGCTGCGGTAGTTTGCAGACTTTTTCTGCGAGCATCTTAATCCAGGAACTTATCAAACTTAACGTCACGAACTTTATTGTTTCGCCAGGTGCGAGATCTATTCCTCTAATTCTTGGTTTAAATAACCTGGCAGAAAATTTTAAAAATAAAATAAGAGTTACTTTAGTTAATGATGAAAGGTCGGCTGCTTTTCTCGCGCAAGGTATTTCCAAAGCGGGACAACTACCTTGTCTGATTTGTACGACCGGAACGGCGGCAGCAAATTATCTACCCGGTGTCGTGGAGGCTTACTACTCTAGAACACCTCTTTTGGTATTAACCGCTGATAGGCCGTGGGAGCTGCAATACGCAGGAGCGAATCAGACAATCCGACAAGGCGGAATATTTAAAAACTTCGTTGGACTTGAAATGGAAATCCCAGCTCTTGATCAAGATTTGAACGCACATTCTTTCCTGTCGAATATTGATCAATGTGTATATGCCGCAGAAAATCTAAGTCTACCTGTTCATTTAAATATTGCGTATCGAAAGCCTTTTTACGATGCAGGGTTTCTTCCTGAAAATGATTTAAAGGAGCACGATAAGGAGCGAATAGTGAAGTGGGCGACCTCCCCAGCGCCATATCTCGCAACGAGGAAGGATGTAAGGAAACAGTTTAGAGATACTGATATTCCAAGCGACTATCTCGGAAGTGCAACGAAGGTCATGATCGTAGCGGGACCAGTGTCAGATAAATTGCTGATTACTGAAATAGCAAACCTCTCCGCTGAAAAGAATATTCCGGTGATTGCAGATATTCATTCAAACCTGAGGCAATCGAAAGCCAAGGGGGTGTTGAGCTTATTCAATCTTTATTTGAATAAGGTTTCGACCGAGTCCTCTCTGCCAGATGTTATATTTCATCTTGGTGGCCGTTTAATTTCCGACGAGGTGCATAGATTCATTTCAGAGAATGATATTAAATTAATATCTGTTAGCAATAACTATTCTCGGAATGACGCTATAGAAAATGAGTTTGTACACCCTGTTGAGAAAATTTCAGTCGAGGATTTTTTAACTCTTGGGAAAAAGCTACGAAAAAATGATGAAGAGTTTTTAACATCTTATCAAAAGTGGGAAGCAGAGTATCAAGATAGAACTAACTCGGTCCTTGAGAAAGAATTTAGCGAAAGGTCATTAATAAGATCCGCGATTGCGACGGCTCCAAGCGATACATCAATCTTTCTCTCAGCTAGTTTGATTTTCAGAGAGGCTGACAGTTTTGTTTTTGAATCTCCTACGGGATCCTCTTTTTTCGGAAATCGAGGAGCAACAGGCATTGATGGAATTATTTCGTCGGCACTTGGAACAGTATATAATAACGAAAATCCTTTGTTGTGTATCGTTGGAGATCAGGCCGCGTTGCATGACCTTAATGGTTTGAGTCTTCTTAAGGAAGCTAAGAATGGAGTTTTGATTTTAATAATTAATAACTCTGGCGGGTCTATTTTTAATATGATGAAAAAAACGGACCTCGTAC
>CAYYIQ010000182.1:0-7183 GCA_964472005.1 uncultured Bdellovibrionales bacterium
ACGCTGAGGCGAGTAAAAAGCTGTGAAAGCCTTAAAAATCCTATGTTACTCAGACAGGCTACTTCAAAAGGATGACGTTCATTCCGAGATACTGGCATTTTGGATATAAATTCTCCCACGGCCAAAAGAATCTACTCAAACAAAGGCCTCACAAAACCCAAGACCATACTCGAACTACAACCACGCGTAACTAAGCCCCACTATTAGATCGACCACACTAGACACGCTTGCACCCTCCAGGAGGACGTGTAAGTTGGGCAGCCTCCTAGGGGATGAAAGTTTTACGTTCTATTTTTAATTGATTCGTTAACTAAATCGAATGCATTATCTAAGTCTAAAGAACCTAAATCTTCGCCACCTCTTTTTCTAATAGAGACTTTCCGACTTTCTACCTCTTTATCACCGACAACGAATACAAAAGGAATTTTTTGAGCTTGAGCTTCTCTAACTCTGTAACCGAGAGTATTACTGCTTTGATCAATACCGAAGCGTAATTCTTTCTCCTTTGCGACTTCTAAAATACTTGCCGCAAATTCTTGGTGTCGCTCAGCAATTGGTAGTATTCGAACTTGTTCTGGTGAAAGCCACGTCGGGAAAGCGCCACCATAATGTTCGATCAGAACTCCAAAAAATCTTTCCATTGACCCAAGTAGTGCTCGATGCAACATGTAAGGGCGATGCTGTTTCCCATCTTCACCAATGTAAGAAATATCAAATCGCTCTGGCAAATTGAAATCAAACTGAATTGTACTTAACTGCCAGAGCCGTTCTAAAGCATCGGTTACGCAAATATCGATCTTAGGCCCGTAAAACGCCCCATCTCCAGGATTGACTTCATAAGGAACTCCACTTCTCTCCAATGCTGATTTAAGTGCATTTTCGGAGGCGTCCCAACGCTCTTCTTCCCCAACCCGTTTTTCTGGTCGAGTACTAAGTTTGATATTGAAATCTTTAAAACCAAAATCACGTAACATCCCAAGACTGAACTCTAAAACTCGATCAATCTCTTCTGGCATTTGATCCACTCTACAAAAAAGATGCGCGTCATCTTGAGTAAATCCTCGAACTCTTGTTAAACCGTGCAAAGTACCACTTCTCTCAAATCGATAAACAGTTCCCCACTCAGCAAATCTTAACGGTAGGTCCCGATACGAGCGTAGTTGAGATCCGAAAATCTGCACGTGGAATGGGCAATTCATCGGTTTTAGATAATACTCTTGTCCTTCGATATCGATAGGAGCGTACATACCATCTTTGTAGAATTCTAAGTGTCCACTAGTTTCCCAAAGAGTTGCGCGCCCGATATGAGGAGAATAAACAAAATCATAACCCGAAGCTAGGTGTCTTTTTTTACAGTGGTCTTCAATTAAATGACGAATCAAACCACCTTTGGGATGCCATAAAATAAGTCCGCCACCTACGGTATCTGGTTTTGTACTAAAAAGATCTAAATCTTTGCCGAGCCTTCGATGATCCCTTTTTTTCGCTTCTTCAATTTTTTCTAAATAGTCTTTTAAATCTTTTTTGTTATAAAATGCCGTGCCATAAATACGTTGAAGCATTTTATTATCTTCACGGCCCTTCCAATACGCACCAGCAACTTCTAGCAATTTGAAGTTCTTAACATAACCCGTTGTTGGAATATGTGGTCCTGCGCACAAATCAACAAAATCTCCATCTTCATAGAAACTAATGGACTCACCTCTTCCCTTAATATCATTCAGAATTTCAGCTTTATAAGGCTCATCACTTTTTTCAATTATCTGAGATGCTTCTTCTGCAGATAAAGACTTTCGTTTGAACTGATGTTTCTCTGAAATGATTTTATCCATTTCCTTAGAAATTTTTTCAAGATCTTCTGGTGTAAAAGGTTTTTCTACATCGAAGTCATAATAGAACCCATCTTTGATTGCTGGACCTATTGCAAGTTTAGCTTTTGGGTAAAGCCTTTTTACTGCTTGAGCAAGAACGTGTGACATACTATGACGATAGAAAAATCGCACCTCTGTCGTATCGTCTTGGAGATAAAGCACCTTAGCTTCACCACCCACATTTGGAATCATTTCAAGATCGAGAAGAGTCGTGTCATTTAAACAGATACCAACCGCGGACTTTTTTTCTTGCAAGGTTAATTTTTCAAGTATTTGTCGTACTGGGATTGCTTCCCCTTCGAAAGTCCCTTCGGAATCAAAATTTATTTTCATGCTGATTGTCTAAATATTTAACGCAGGTTAGCTTCTAAAATCGATCGCTTTACTGCAAAAACATTTCCTTGAAATATTTAAGTGGTTGCTAATTGTTATTTGTTTTTTTCAGTCTTAAGATTACCAAGACTGAATGAAAGGGTAAAGACTATTGACTGACTAAAATACCTGAAGAATAGACACTTTGTCCCCATGAGGTTGGGAAACCGATGGTTCTTGAACGCATGCGAATTGAATGTTGAGGAATTTCAATATTGTTACTCGGTGCTTTAGCAGGATTAGCTCTTCTCTCCTCACGAGTAATAAAAAAGCTTGGACGGGAATTCTTATTCAGATTCTCGACAGGAGATGCTGTTTCAGCGAAATACCCTTCCTTAACCAAGTCTTCTTTGAAAAAGCCATCCACTTTAGCGTCTGCCTCTACTGTGCCGAGCTGCAGCAACGCTGATGCAGAGAGAAGAAGAGCTAATGATAAAATAGATTTCAATATTTTCATCACAAAATTAAGCAAAAATTCGTAACTTGTAAGTATCTGGCACATCAAGATGTCCAATACTATAATTATACCTATCGGCTATTTAATACAACAATTATAGTTAATTTTTCTAATGTTCCTATATAACATCAATCAATCACAAAAAGATGAATAAAACCTACGACTCAGCTATTATATGGTTTAGACGTGACCTCCGTCTCAGAGCGAATCCTGCATTAGATTTTGCGATAAAGAACGCAAAAAAGCTGACCTTCATATATATTTATGCTCCAGAGGAAGAGAAACCCTGGGAAATGGGCGGGGCTTCCAAATGGTGGCTTCATCATTCTCTTTCGGCTCTGGCCAAAGATATTAAATCTAGGGGCGGCCATTTAAATATTTTCAGTTCCAATTCTTTAGACACGATCAATGAAACTATTAAAAACGTAGATGCAGATCTAGTAGTTTGGAACAGGCTCTACGAACCAGAAATAATTCAAAGAGATAAAAATATTAAGGCTCAAATCGAAGCGAAAGAGACCTCAGTAAAAACATTCAATTCATCCTTACTCATTGAACCCTGGAAAATAAAAAACTCAACGAACGGTCCATATCAAGTGTTCTCGCCGTATTGGAGGAAACTTAAAAGCGAATATATAGATGTTAAAATAACAAACGCACCGAAAGTCATACAAAGTAAAAAATTGTCTGCTTCTATTAAGATAGAAGATTTAGATTTATTACCAAAAATTTCTTGGGATAAAAATTTTTACCGATCTTGGACAGTTGGTGAAGTAGCTAGTCAAAAAAAGCTAAAATCGTTTTTTAAAACTAAGTTATCAGACTACAAAATCGATCGTGATTTTCCAAGTAAAGATGGAAGCTCAACTCTCTCAGCGCCCCTTCATTTTGGTGAAATTTCTCCCCATGACATCTGGAACAAAGCCTGTGAACTAGAAGTATCGGCCGAAATCACCGAACCATTTCTTAGGCAACTGGGCTGGCGAGATTTCGCGCATCACCTACTATTTCATTTCCCTGAGACACCACAAGAACCACTAAAAAAGGACTTTAAGAGGTTTCCTTGGAACAAAGACAAAAAACTACTCTCGAAATGGCAAAAAGGACTTACTGGTTTTCCGATCGTTGATGCTGGCATGCGAGAGCTGTGGCAAACTGGAATTATGCACAACAGAGTAAGAATGATAGTGGGATCTATCCTTGTTAAAAATTTCCTAATCCACTGGAACGAGGGGGCAAATTGGTTTTGGAAAACTCTGATTGATGCTGACCTCGCAAATAACACACTTGGATGGCAATGGATAGCTGGCTGTGGTGCAGATGCCGCACCCTACTTTAGAATCTTCAATCCTGTTACTCAAAGCGAACGTTTTGATAAGGAGGGTCTATATATTAGAAAATGGATACCAGAACTAAGCAACATTCCTGACAAGTGGATTCACAAGCCTTGGGACTGTCCAGAAAAAGTTCTCACAGAGGCGAAAGTCATTTTGGGAAAAGACTATCCACTTCCTTGCATTGATTTAAAAGCTAGTAGAGAAGAGGCACTCTCCGCTTACTATAGTTTAAAATCTTAATTTATAGACCTCATTTTTAGGCGAGACCAGAAAACATTTGAACGCTAAATAGAAAAGCTAGAAATAAAAAGGGCATCCATGCCCGACTTCATTCGTTCTCGAAAAAGAGCTGAATAAAAGAAAAAGAATAACTACTCATCCAAAAAATAACGAACAGATTTACTCTTTCTTCCTGAACGAACAAAGGGCTTGAAATTGGCACCTCGTTTAACTTCTGTCGGAGAGTAACTTTCAGCTGAAGCGGACTTTTCGAAAAAATAAGCCAGTAATATGAGCATAAGCACAACACCAGCCACACTTCCTAAAAGCAACCAAAAAACCCGTTGAGCAGCGACCTCTGCTTCTTCTGGAGAAACCCCAGAAAAAACTTTCAAGTCACCAGATTCTTGCATGATGTCGGGAAGAGCTTCTTTGGGTGAAACACAATCCTGACCATACAAATCAGCAGAAAAAAACACAATTAAGACAAAAGCTGATACAAAACCTTTCCTGAATTTCATTTCCTAAGGCCTCCATAAAAGAATAAAAGGAATAAGGCCAAATGAATTGAAGTCCTAGGATAAAAAACAGTCTTTCAAGCTTTCCTTGTTAGCATTCTACCGACAATAAAAACTTAATGCTATAAATTTTACCAGCTTTCACCTAGAGCGGCTTTTAGTCTCGCTTCTTCCATTTGATACTCAGCTAATGCAGTAACTTCTCTCTTAGCAGTATCAGCTGTCGCGACTTCTCGTAAATTCACAAGTAAAATGGTGCTTTCTCCCGCTTTAAATCTTTCACGCTCACCACTCTCAACTTGACGGGCTAGCTTAAGCTCTTCTCTTATTATTTCCACTTGCGCTGCTGCATTTTGCAGTCCGAAAATTGCATCTTGAACTTCGGCTTTTATCTTATTTTTAGTAAATTCAATTTCTCGACTTAATTTTGACAATTTTGCGTTGTTACTTATTAATTTACCTTCTGCCTTTCTTCGTTGAAGTGGGATTTCTATAACTAGTCCCGATTCAAGTTCTGCCTGCTCATTCGTATTAGAACCACTCCCTAAGTCTTTGGAAAGTTCCATAAACACATCTAACTTGGGCTCTAATTGATTTTCAGACAACTGCAATTGCACATCTATCAACTTTTTTTCTAGTTCTAGGGACTTTAATTCTGGGCGATTTTGATATGCCTTGGAAAGCAACTTATCTAACCTAAAATTTTTCGGAAATCGACCTTTGTGAATTTTTGGTAGCTGAGTTTTTCCATGAACTATTGGATTCCCATTTTCGTCTCGCAAAAATAGTGAAAGTTCAAGACTACTTTGGAGAAAGAGTCTAGCAATCTGAACCGCTTCTTCTTTTCGCTGCAAGACACTCCGTTCATTGTCAACTAGTTCGATGTTGGCAAGACCACCTTGCTTCACCCTTTCTCGTAATCCATATATTCGATTCTCGGCATTCCCTAATAAATCTCTAGCGATTTTTTCTCTCTGACCATACGCCACCCAGGTCCAGTATTTTTCACTAGCTTTCAGAACATAATATATTTTTTTTAGTTCAACATCTTGGCTTGCTTGATTAAGTTCAATATCCGCAGATTTTAACGAGGCTCTCCTTTCATCTATTTCTCTATTTCTCAATAAAGGTAGTCCAAATCCTGAATGTATCTCCCCACCATTTAGAGTTTCGTATTTTTCGTCATATATCGCGAATTTGCCATCCCCTTGCCTGTATCCTCCATAAACATTCATTCCCATAAACTCGAGTGGCTTCTCGAGTGTCGATTCAAACCTCTGTGTACGATAATATCCAGGTTGTAAGATAGTTGCTTTACTTTTCCATTTTAAATCGAACTCTCCCTGAGCAGATTTTCGACTACCTTCTGCATCGATCAATTGCTGCTCAAGTGCCAAAATCAACGGAAATCTTTCCTTCACTGAAATGATCACATCGTCAAGACTCAACTCATGCGAATAAACATTTGTCGAGAAAAACAATACTATCGGAATTAGAAATTTCAAGAGTCTCAACTATCCTTTAATATTTCTGAATTAAAATTTGCGTAGTGAGCTTCAGAAGCATGTCCATTCTTCGTCGAAGAATTATTTTCATAATATGACTTCAAGGCAGGTGGAAATCCGTTAAAGATTCGCCACATTTCATACCCTACTCTCACCTGATCAAGCAGTACCCAAGCCTTAACCCTTACCCCTTGTCGTAAGTACCGAGGATCTGGCCAGTCTTCTTTTTCATCTTGAAAAACAATTATTCTAAAATTACCCATCCCATCATCTGCTGCATCTACTAATTTTATAACTCCACCAAAAGTACCAACTGCAACCATCGGCCATCCACTAAACTGTACTGCAGGCCAACCTTCAAACTGAATTCGAACTTCACGACCTTCGGACAAAAGTGGCATATCTCGGCCTCTGACCCAAACTTCTATCGCCCTTTGATTAGTCTCCGGAATGAGCACCGCAAGACTTTCACCTTGTTTGACAAGTTGTCCACCCTGCCCAGCATTAATTTTTAATATAAAGCCGTCGATAGGAGAATAAACCTTGAGGTTATTTTGCCTTGAAATTTTCACTTCAATTCTCGCTAACTCAGAGGAGGCGTCCGCTTCATCTACCAAATATTTGTTATATTTTAATCTGGCGTTCTCAATGGAGAGCGGTGCGCTCAATCCCTTTTCTTGCAATTTTATCTGTCTTTCGATATTTCTTAAGGAAGTCTCAATTCCGACTTTAGCGGCGTCTAATTTTCTAATTGCTGCTTCCATCTCATGCTCAAGTCTTTCGATAATATGTGGATCATTATCTTCTAACTCGACAATCAAATCGCCCTTTTTAACTTGAGCTCCCTCATTAACTCTCCAGTGCTTTACCCTCCCATCCAACGAGGCACTAATTTCTTGACGTC
>CAYYIQ010000183.1:0-7154 GCA_964472005.1 uncultured Bdellovibrionales bacterium
TTTTTTGAAGAATTTGGGACCACAGAGGCACAGAGAAAGGCATTCGTTTCTCTGTGCCTCTGTGGTCCCAAATTCTTCAACCGTTTTACAACGGTGCTCCGAACGAGAAGTTTACTACGACTGGTTTATCGCCAGGCTCTTTATCAAGAGGATAGCCGATTTCGACTCTGATAGGTGCTAGAGGTGATCTCCAACGAACTCCCCAACCTATCGCTTGTCGAAGATTAGACAACGATGGATTAACATCATCATCATAGGCATTACCAGCATCATAAAAGGCAACACCGTTTAATCCGACACTTGGCACCAGTGGGAAAATAGTTTCGAAGTTTAAGATTAGCTGTTTATTACCACCATAGTAGTTACCTAAATCATCCTTTGGACCGACTTGCCTTGCTTGATAACCTCGGATCGAATTAATACCACCTGGGAAAAATCGTTGGAACAATGGATATCTATCTGATGAGATGGATTCCCCCCAACCTAACTTTGTTCGTTGAGCAAAAATGAATGACCCAAATGTAGTTTCAACCATTGGGTAATACCAATAGTTATTATATTGACCCGTCCAATACTTTTGCGAACCACCAACCGCAGCGTAATCGAATCTTAAGTATTGCTTTGACCCACGAGTTGGATCTAATGGATTATCAATCGTCGATCTTGTTAAAGTCGGAATTAAGGCAGATGAAACTCCCTTCCCTTCTTGGTCCTTAACAAAAGGAGCAACATCATCACCAATATCTGTAATCTCGTTTTGGGTTAATTCATAACCAAGGTTCGCTCTGACATCATCGGCAATCGTCTCACCTAAGAAAAACAAAGGGTAACCGAAATTAAATCCGACTCCATTTTGTTTCCTTAAAAAATCTTCAAAGTTTCTTTGGGTAACTGAAACATCGGTTCCAAATGAAAGATAAGAATCGTTAACTCTAGGATTAACAAAAGATGCGATATAGTTTTGTCTCAATTGTCCGGAGTTAATGTCTAAACTTAAGCTATTCCCAGTCCCCATTAAGTTATTTTCGACAATTTTAGATGTAATGATAAAACCATCTCCCGAACTCACGCCAGCACCTGCTGAGAATTGGCCAGTTGAGGCTTCCTTAACTGCAACAGATAAATCGACTTCTCCAGACTTTTCAGTTTTTTCAGGAGAAATTGTCACTTCATCAAAATACCCAAGTCTTTTAAGTAGCTCTTGGCTTCGTTTAATTTTAGAACTAGAGAAAGTTTCCTGTTCATTAATTTTAATCGTTCTTCTAATAACGTTGTCTTGAGTTTTGTCGTTCCCAACAATATTAACTCGATTTATTTTAATTTTATCGCCTTTGTCTACGTTAAAATTAAGATCAACTGTCTTACTATCTCTATTAATCTTTGTAGCTGGATCAACGTTGGTAAACGCATAGCCAATATCGGTAAACTTGTCAGTTATCGAAAATACATCTTCTCTAAGATAATCAACATTAAAAATTTCGCCCTTTTCAGATTTAATTTTATCGAGAGTATCTGACTTTTTATCGTTGATAAGATTTCCACTTACGTCAATTTTACCAAACTTGTATTGAGCACCTTCCTCGATTGCAAATACAACTTCAAGACCCTTATCAGTTGTATTCACAGTAGGTGTTGCTACTTTCACCTCGGCATAACCTTTTGTTAAATAATGGTGCTGAATTAACCTTGCGTCATTTTCAAGGTATTCTTTCTTTACAACACCAGAACCTGTCGCCCAGGAAGTCAGCCAAAAATAAGAAGACGTTTTTATAAGTGATTCAAGGTCGCTCTCATCAAGCTTTGACACGCCTGTAAAACGAACTTCTCTTATTAACTTCTTAGTCCCTTCAACAACCTTAAAAGTAAGATTGACTTCCCCACTGCTGGTTTCATCGGCTGAATAAGTTATTTCGGTTCCGTAATAACCTTCTCCTTGATAATAGTTAATTAACTCTCTAATGCTGGCAGAAAGTTTTTTTCGATCAAGAAATTTTCTTTCGTCGAGATTAAGCTTTTCCCTTAAAGTGCTTGTTGAAACTGCATCGTTCCCTTCAAAGCTAACTCTTTTAATGGCAGGTCTTTCGTGAACTTTAAAAACGATAACGTCGCCATCGATTCCATTTCTTCGATCAATTTCTACATTGTCAAAAAAACCAAGTCGATAGATAGATTTTAGATCTCTTCGTAATTGCTCAAGGTCTAAGGGATCGCCAGCTTTAGTTTTTACAACGGCAAGAATACTCCCCTGATCAATACGATAGTTCCCTTCAACTGATAATTTTTCGATATCAGCAAACGCCGACGAAGGAAGAACTGATGCTAATAACAAAAAATATAGGGAGGATCGAAGTTTTTTAAAGTAGGTCATTTATGAAATTCTTTTTTATTAAACTATTTGTTCGCAATTCTAATGTAGAATCCATCTTTGAAGCAAGGATTTCGGAGTGAGTCACTACAAGCAACGTTGCATTACATTCAGCTGTTAAATCTTCCAAGACGCGAAATACATCGTCGGCGGTTTTCCGGTCTAGGTTTCCAGTTGGTTCATCTGCTAAGACGACCTTAGGTTTAATACTAAAAGCCCGCGCAATAGCAACTCGCTGCTGTTCTCCGCCTGACAACATCATTGGTTTATGATTAAATCTCTCAGACAATCCAAGCTTAGCAAGCAGCTCTTTTGCATAATCGAGGTATTTCGGATCGGGCCTGTCTCTAATCATTAACGGCATCGCAACATTTTCCACCGCGGTAAATTCCGGCAACAAGTGATGAAATTGAAAAATGAACCCAATATTTTCAGAGCGGAATTTTGCTAACTCGTCATTTTCTTTTAGAGAATTATTAAAAACTTGGTCGCAAATTTTAATCGTTCCCGAACTTGGGCGATCAAGTCCACCGATGAGGTGCAATAGCGTTGTTTTACCAATCCCCGAGGATCCAACTATCGCGACCTTACTTCCCTGTGGAATCGAAAAATCTAAATCTTCGAATACTGTTAAAGGAGCACCAAGATCGTCATAACGCATCGTCAACTTGCTTACTTCTATACTCACGTTCTTTTACCTTATTCAAATCTTAAAGCATCAGCAGGACGTATCCGCGATGCTCGAATCGCAGGATAAAGTCCTGCAATCGAAGTTATGATAAACCCAGCAGCTGCAACCATTATAAAGTTATCTAACTTCATATGAACGGGAACTGTGTCTAATGAAAATACTCTCGCATCAATTGGGAAACCAAAGGTCTTTAATCCTAAACATCCCAAATAACCAAACAACGTACCTAAAACAACTCCAGCGATTCCAATTATCGCCCCCTGCAACAGGAAGACTAATAACACCTGCCTCTCTGTAGCTCCCATGGTTTTTAATATAGCTATATCTCTCCCCTTCTCCATCACAACCATAATTAATGTGGCGACGATAGAAAAACTTGCCACTAAAATTAACAGCAAGAGAACGATAAAGTACACGCGCTTCTCCAAGCGAATCGCATCCCACAAAGGTTTATTTTGTTCTGTCCAATCCGAAATATAAAAAGGCTCTTTATCGTCTTTTAATTCATGATCGATAAGCTTCACGATCTCTTGAGTATTATTTCGGTCGTAAGCCATAATCTCAATGCCTGTGGCTTTCTTCCCAAGTCCAAAAAAATTCTGACTTTCCGTCAGCGACAAGTAGGCTAGTCCTGCTTCATATTCAACAAGGCCAGATGAATAAACACCAGCAACAACAAAACGACGATGACGAGGTGTAAGACCTAGAGGTGAAGATGAAAGCTCTGGCGAGAAAAGAGTTACAATCGACCCCTCGAAAAGCCCCATTCGCTGTCGTAACTCCTCACCAATAATAATAGTTGGTAAATCTACGTATTGGTTTTTCCCTTCGCTGTTATTAATTTTCACTTGAGCCTTAGAAAAAAGTCTTGGCGCTGACTCAGGGTCCATTAAAGAGCTTTTTAACTTATTGAATGGCTCTCCCTTATCGCTGATCCCCCTGACCAGTATTCCACGCGCACCTTGTTCATTTCTTAACATCGCCTGTGAATAGGTAAATGGATAGGCTTCCTTTACACCAGGTACTTTACTCAAACGTTCAGCATACGTATCGTAATCTTCAAGTCCACCTCCGGCATGCTTTAAAGAAACGTGGGCATTCGCGTCGATTAATTTTGATTGCAACTCCTCTTCAAAGCCAGTCATTACCGAAAGTACAATATTAAGAACGACGACACTTACCGCCACGCCTAATAGTGAAATAATGGTAATGACAGAGATAAAAAACTCTCTTCGCTTACTTTTAAGATACCGAAGCGCGACGTACAGCTCAAAAGGAATTCCAGCTATCATTAACTAAGTGGCCTCATTGTAGGGAATAGAATTACGTCCCGGATACTTTTTGATTCGGTCAACAACATTACAAGTCGATCGATTCCGATACCTTCACCAGCTGTCGGAGGCAATCCATATTCAAGAGCCGTTACAAAATCCGCGTCTTTATCCATCGCTTCTTCGTCACCACCCGTTTTAGCTTCTAATTGGCTATTAAATCGTTCGTTTTGATCTGCAGCATCATTCAACTCGCTAAATGCATTCGCTATCTCCATTCCACCAACCATCAATTCAAATCGATCGGTGAATCTTGGGTCGTCCAAGTTTGGTCGAGACAAAGGCGAGATACTCATTGGGTGTTGGGTTATGAAAGTTGGATTAACGATCAATGATTCAATATGTCGATCAAATACTTCGTATAATGCCTTACCGTAATCTGCAATCTCCGAAACATCATCCGAACCTAAATGTTTTCCAGCGGCGTGAACCCCCTCCAATGTATCAAGATCAATTTCGTTAGGAATCTTTCCAAGTTCGACAATCGCGTCCTTCATCGTAAGTCTCTTCCACGGCCCTTCCATGGAAATCTCTTTTCCGTTGAAGACAATCTCCCTACTACCTCTAACCGTATCGAAAAGTGAAATAATTAACTCTTCGGTAAGGTTCATCATATCTTCATAAGTTGCATACGCTTGGTAAAACTCAAGCATTGTAAACTCTGGATTATGCTCTGTAGATATCCCTTCATTACGAAAGACCTTCCCTAATTCATAAACTCGCTCAAGACCACCGACTACTAATTTTTTAAGAGCAAGCTCTGGAGCGATTCTTAAAAACAAACCAAGGTCTAAAGCATTATGATGGGTTTTAAATGGCTTAGCAGACGCACCACTCGCAAGTGTATTCATTACCGGCGTTTCAACTTCAACATAATCTCGATCGTCAAAAAATCTTCTTACAAGCGATATGATCTTTGCACGTTTTTTAAAGACTTCACGCGAATCGGAATTAACCATTAGATCCAAATACCTCTGGCGGTATTTAACTTCTATATCTGTCAGACCATGATATTTTTCAGGAAGCGGATGGAGACATTTCACGACAATACGAATTTGCCGTACATGAAGACTAGCTTCACCTGTTTTGGTTATGAATGGATAACCTGCGACTTCGACGATATCGCCCAGGTCAAAAGTTTTAAACTTTGCGAAAGCCTCTTCGCCAATCTCATCTTTTTTTAGATAAATTTGAATTTTTCCACTTCTGTCTTGAATATTACAGAATGCCGCTTTTCCCATTAATCTGAACGAAGCAATGCGGCCAGCGATGATAAAATTTAAATCTTGCTTATTGCTCAACTCTTCGTTGTTCGCAGCAAATTTAACTTCGGTAGCTAAGGCATTAACCTTGACGTCATTTGGATATGGATAACTTTCTTTCTTCATCAAAGCGAGCTTTTCTTTTCTAACTCGTACCTGCTCACCCACATCTACCGTATTAACTTCTTCCACGTTCGATCTCCCTGTCTTCAATTAAAAACAAATGATATTTTTCAGTTCAAAAAATACTTCTCTTATATAACTAGCAACTTAGTCGTATCCGGTCCTACTCATACCCTACAACCACCCACAATTCCGTCATGCACTCGCCCCGCCGTCATTCCTGCGAAAGCAGGGATCCAGGATGATCGAAAATTCACTATCATACGACAATATTCAGATGGAAAAATACCCACCGCACCTTGCCGAAAGCCACAATCCGAGACGAGGACCATCACTCATCCTGGATTCCTGCTTTCGCAGGAATGACGACTATTCACGGTTTATAACTAACCTATGCAAAATAGTACGCACACTACGAGTACGGATCAATTTTCCAATACAGAAATTCATTTCGAGAGCAGTATATACCTTTAAAAGAAGGCTTATGAAAGTAGTTTAGGCTTTATTTTTAAATAGTTAGATTGAAATATTTGGCTTAATCGTAATCCGATTAAGATTTATTAGTTTTTAAGTGCTGGAGGCACTCAAACTTCCTTTATTAAACCCAATTTACCTAGGAAGTCTTTTATTTCTTGGCCGGTGCTTGGAGCAGTTAGTTGCTCGATATGACCATCTGGAAGCCAATGAATCCGTGGACTATTCCAATGTTTACATAGCGTTTCCGCATGCGAAGCTGGAACGATAATATCATTTTTGCCTGCGACAATTAAAACCTGATTTCTCGGCGTACTCAAAAAATAGGACAATGGGTTTGAAACTGCAAAACCCTGCTCTAACATCTGCTGGTTCAGACCTATCTTTAAAAGAGTCGCTTCAAGGTTAGTCCCCGCTACTTGACTCCAAATAAAACTTGGAAGTGAAACAAGTGGAGCCACGCATATTACCGCATCGATGCTATCTAACGAAGCCCAAAGTGATATGACCTGAGCCCCTAAGCTCAAGCCTAAGCCAATCACGGGACAATCGATTTCCGATCTAACCCAAGTCGAAATTTCTCTCAATTCACAAATACTTTGCGCAAAACTTTCATTTGTTACTGCTGGATCAAGACTTGGGAACATTTGGGTTATGGAATTTATTTCTGACTTCCTTGCTCCGTGCATCGGCAACTCAACAATTATAACATCAAGACCCAGTTGGAAAAAATATCCTGGCACCATCGTCAATGCGCTAGATTTTTCATCTCCCATATTCCAGCCGTGAACAGCAATAACGCATCCGGTTGGCTTTTCATTTAAGTGTTTCCAGTGCTTAGCTTTTACAGAACGAGGCTTAATAAGTTTTTTAAACCGAGACCCATATTCAGGATTAGCGGATTCAAA
>CAYYIQ010000184.1:0-7108 GCA_964472005.1 uncultured Bdellovibrionales bacterium
GAAAAATTAATTTACCATCTAAAACATTATGATATCCAATCTTTACGATTTGGTTCACTAGCACGATGCCTCTAATAAACCCCAAAAGGCAAAAAATTTTGCTAATCACTTCTGATAAGCTTCTATTGCATCCAAGCCTTTTTTATTTTCAATTGACCTAAGCGCAAAAGCAGCGGAACTCCTGACTCCTCCATTGGGATCTCTGAGGAGGTAAATTAAATTTGGCACAGCAGGGTCGGCATCCTTACCATAACCGGCTAACTTTAAAGCCGCTTGGTTTCGAGTGTGGGAATTTTTAGAGCTTAGATCTTTTGTCAGTTTAGGAATTGCAGTTTTAGCCGATTCTTGGCAAGCCGCAATGGTCAACAAGCCACACAGCACTATGCATATTTTGAAGCTTAAAATTCGACCATTTAAAATATTCATTATATTCGGAGGGTTTTAACTTCTATTTATTTTACTAACGGCGAAAGAACATCGATCATTTCATCCCTTTCAGTTTCAGTATCTAACACAGCAGTTACATGGCCAACCTTACGTCGATCACCTAAACCACTTTTATTGTACCAATGATAGTGCAACTTCGAATTACTTTCTATTTCCTTTTTTCTCCCCTGAGTACCCAAAAGATTCATCATCAATGAATATCCCACCAATTTCGAACTTCCTAGTGGGAGAGAGAGGCACGCCCGAATGTGGTTTTCGAATTGACTGGATTCGGCACCTTCTATCGACCAATGGCCAGAATTATGTACGCGGGGTGCAAATTCATTAAAGATAATCGAACTTCCCTTAACAAAATATTCGACTGCAATGACGCCAACATAATCAAGTGATTCTAATATTTTCTGAGTAGCATTTTCTACCGAATCAGCGATAGATTTAGGCACATCAGAATTTGGGACTGTAGTAGAAAAAAGTATCCCACTGTCATGCTTATTTTTACATGGGGGATAGAACTTCAAGGCGCCGTCTGTACCTCTCGCAGCAATACATGAAACTTCATAGTCGAAGTCAACCATTTCTTCCGCAACAATATCAAACGATTCATTACCGGATTTTGAAGCGACTGCTTCTAACTCATCAATGCTCTTAACTCTCCATTGTCCCTTTCCGTCATAGCCCTCAGAACAGGTTTTTATAATCAACGGAAATTTAAGGTTATTTTTCTGGGCAAAAAGGTCTGTAAACGAACCTGCTAAAGTAAAGGCGGCAGTTTCGATACCTAAATCGTTTACATATTTTTTTTCCCTACCTCGATGACCACTAACTTCTAAGGCTTTTAAAGGAGGATATATTTTCTTTTGGTTCGAAAGTTTAGTTAATAGACTTAAAGGAATATTTTCAAATTCATAGGTAACAACAGAGACGTCATCAAAAAAATTGGAAATTTTAACTTCGTCTGAAAATGAGATAGATTCAAATCCCAAGATACTACTTGCGGAACAGTTTTCTTTCTCGTCGACAATCTTGACATCGACTCCAATTTTTTCAGCAGCTTCCGCAAGCATCGTGGCTAGTTGTCCGCCACCTAAAATTCCGATCTTTCCATTTTTCATTTAAAACTCTTAGATATTTAAAATCTTCTATGACGCATTATGAAAACACCAATTTTTTTGTGCTATTTAGAAGGGTCTAAATGGTCTAAAACTGACTTAGTTTGACGATCTCTATATTTACGTACAGCTTCACGATATTCAGGATACTTAATTCCTAAAATACTTCCAGCGAGTAACCCAGCATTAATCGCACCAGCTCGACCGATAGCACATGTTGCAACAGGAACGCCTCCAGGCATCTGTACTATTGATAAAAGAGAGTCCATTCCACTTAAAGCCTTCGATTCAACCGGCACTCCAATAACTGGCAATACCGTCTTAGCAGCTGTCATGCCCGGTAGGTGAGCTGCGCCGCCAGCACCTGCGATAATAACCTCTAAACCACGAGATTCCGCTGTGCTTGCATACTCAATCATCCAGTCTGGTGTCCGATGAGCGGAGACTACTTTAGTTTCATAAGGAACGCCCAAAACTGAAAAAACTTCGGCCGCATGCGCCATTGTTTCCCAATCACTTTTTGAGCCCATAATTATTCCAGCAAGTGGTTTCAAAACTACCTCATTCAAAATTGTTTACGTGCCAGTCACTTAACATATTTTAAATCATTATGAAAAGTAGCGCTAATGTGTAGCGTTGGTTAGATTTCAAGGAGTTCTTATGCGATCTCTAATAAGCAATCACGGAGGGTTGAGACGATTCGAACAACAGAAATTCATTCAGGTTCCTTAATTTAATAAAACAAAAAAACTATTCCCACTAAAGTAGGGCTAAATAACTCAACTTAGCGTACATCTTTTGATTCTACATTAACCCATAGTTCGGGCTCTAGCCTAAGCCTCAATCACCAACGAACGATGATCTTTCCAAAATTCTGATTGCTCCGTAATATTTCAAACGCCTTATGAATTTCACCGGCATCTAAAACCTCGTGAATATTTAGCGACAATTTACCGCTAGCTACTTTCCCAATCACTTGGCTTGATAGTTTTTGACAGAGTTCTGCTTTCACATTCAAGGACTGGCTTCTTAAAGTGCTTGATGAAAGAGTAAGGTTCTTAGTTAAGAACTTTCCGAAATCCAAATGTCCTTCTCTGCCACCTAGCAATCCTATATTTTGAATTACCCCATACTGCTTTATTATCTTAACATGTAGATCTAACAACGAACCACCAATCGTATCCAAAATAAAATCAAAACTATCCTTATGACTTTCTAACAAGGATTCGTATCCGCCACTTTTATAGTTGTAAATTTCAGCGATCTCGTAACACTCCAAGCGCTTTGACTTTTCTTCACTACCGACAACTGCATGAACTTCGGATCCATTTTCAATAAGCAATTGAATAGCTGCAAGTCCGACACCACCCGCCGCAGAATGAATTAAAACTTTCTGACCCTCTTTTACTGAATGTAAATAAAATAAATTGAAAACCGCAGTGCCATATACTTCAGGAAAACCAGCGGCTTCAACTAGAGGAATGTCATCTGGTAATGGGATTAGCAAATTTTCATGCGCCAAAAAATATTCTGAATACGCGCCAGAGCCACATAGTCCTGCAACTAGCTGACCAACCTCAAATTTTGTTACATGACTTCCGACGCTAACAATTTCTCCAGAAAACTCGAGCCCTAAAATACTACTTTCACCAACAGGAGGTTGATACAAACCTTTCAGCTGTAGCAAATCTGCACGATTAATTCCAAACGCAGCAATCTTAACAAGTACCTGAAAATCACTTGGCTCCTGAACTTCAAATTGCTCTAACTTCAAACCGCCTTCGTTATTTGCGATGAAATATTTGGATAATAGTACTTTTTTTTTGCTCATCCCTTGCGTCTCAATAATTTGATGCTTAAGTTTCATTTAAAGAAACGAAGCTTCGTATTTTTAAAATTAACAATGTAATTATGTAATGCGAGGAAACAATATGTCACTTAACCTATTCCCTACAAGTATTTATTCTAGGAACATTTCACGGCATCCGTTGTTCACGATGCAACGAGAAATGAGTAAACTTTTCGAAAACTTAAACCAAGAAGAGTCGACTTCTGAAACTCTGAAGTCTTTTTCTCCACGAGTTGACATCATAGAGAACGAGGCAAGTTATAGCTTAACAGCCGAATTACCAGGAGTTGAAGAAGAAGATATTAACATAGCGGTTAGGGATAATAACCTTACTATTAGCGCAGAAAAGAAATCTTCAATTGAAAAAGATAGTGAAGGCAAACATTACATCGAGCGATCGTATGGTAAATTTGAAAGAATATTTGCCCTAGGCGATCAGGTCAATGAAGATGGAATTGAAGCGAGCTTTAGAAATGGAGTTCTTCACCTAACTTTACCAAAAAAAGAGGTTAGTAAGCCAGAAGAAAAGAAGATCGAGATTAGGTCTAAAGATTCGAAATCTCATTAATTAATTGACAATTCGGAGCCTGCGAAATCAGGCTCCTTTTTAGATTTTACAATCAATTGGCTGATTTCTAATAGCCATTAAAAGAGCATCTGTGTAGGCAATCTGAGGGGCAGGTATTCTTCGAACATAAAAATCACAAGATTCTTCTGTTTGATTGTGCAAGCTCCCACCATTCGAAACTTCGACTAAATTTGAATCATCAAGATAACGACAGGCCACTTCAAAGCTATTATTGCTATCGCCCATCATAAAAACAACTGACTTAACATGAGAAACGTTAGCAGTATTATTTAAATCAATTTTATTTAAGGTAATTTTAACATCGGAAGTCAAAAAAGTATTTTCGATTGGAGATGCTTGAACATACAACTTTCCGTCCTTCTGAACATCTTGTTTGTTAATTTCTAGCCTAAGACAATTATTAATCCATGAAACCAAGGATGTTACATCAGTCGGAACATTTTTCAAATAATCGTTATGGTCCGCACCATGTTCAAATACCTTCTGATTTGCCGAAGTATATTCGATATTTATTTCCTTGAGATCCTTGAGAGATTCTAACACATGATCCGAATTAAATTGCTCTGAGATAATCGCACACCATTTTGCGATTAGAGGGATAGACCATGATCGAAACGAACAACGCTTCATGTCTGACTCACCTAAACTCTCGACACCAACGAAAGGCGTCAAATCTTTCGATACGTATATATCAGCAAACTTTAAAAGCTTTTCTTTTAGAACCTTCATTATTTCATCAGATCCGGAATGAACCTTCGAAAAATCGTCGCACTCCACTATGACAACATCAATGTCTGGAACTAGATTTGACAATAGTAGGTTTGGAATTGAATCAACATTATTAGCTTTTACTTGAATATAAATTTCTTCCGATTGCAGATATTGCCCCGAAGAATTTTCCAAAGATTGCGCACCCACCGACACGACGACCGATTCTTCAATATTATCATCAATTTCGACAGTGAAGAATCGTGAAGGGAGTTGCTTGCCTAGCTGGCTGATAACCGGTGCGATATCTTCTGCGCCCGCAAGGAAAATTACGTTCGCAAGCGTAGCTCTAACTACCGATTGATTACTGGCTCCACTTTCATCAACATTCGCCTGCCGCCTTATTTTTTCAAATTCAGCAGCGACATTTTCGGGAGATACAATTTTAGCGTGTGCTTGTTTCATAACAAACTAAATCCTTCTCCAACTTTTTTTAATATATTTTTGAAGTAATTCATCTGCCGCTGGTGGTCCCCATGAACCAGACTCATAACCATAGACTGGCGGCGGCTGAGTACCTTCACCCGACCATGACTTGAAGACATTTTCTAAAAGATCCCACGCCTGTTCTATCTCGTCATTTCGTGTAAACAAGGTAGCATCTCCTTTCATCGCATCGAGCAATAGTCTTTCGTATGCTTCTGGTGGCTCAACACCAAATGATGTTCCATAACTAAAATCCATATTAACAGACTGAATTGCGACCTTTGGCCCTGGTGGCTTCGCGCTTATTTTGAAACTGATCCCTTCATCTGGCTGAATTCTAAAAGACAAAACATTAGATTTCCAACTTTTGCTGTCAAGATCTTTAAATAAAAGATGCGGCACCTCTTTAAAATGAACGCTAATTTCGGTTACTCTTTTAGCTAACCTTTTACCAGCTCGGATAAAGAAAGGAACTCCAGCCCAACGCCAGTTATCAATTAAGAACTGCATTGCGACATAAGTTTCCGTCGTTGAATTCGGATCAACGTCCTGCTCTCCGAGATAGCCAACAACCGGTTTGCCATCGACAGACCCACTTTGATATCGTCCTCGCACCACTTGGCTCGAGACTTTATCCAAAGGAATCCTTCGTATAGATCGAAGAACTTTTACTTTTTCATCTCTAACAGCATCCGCTTCAAAGGCTACTGGAGGTTCCAATCCGACTAAACACAATAACTGTAGTGCGTGGTTTTGGACAATATCTCGCAAAATTCCAGAGGTATCAAAATAACCAGCTCTTCCGCCGACCCCAATAGACTCACAGACAGATATTTCTACGTGATGAATGTATTTATGATTCCAAATTGGTTCGAAGAATCCGTTAGAGAATCTAAAAACTAATAAATTTTGAACTGTTTCTTTTCCAAGATAGTGATCAATTCGGAATATTTGTTCTTCTTTCATGCATTTCAGCAAGGCCGAATTTAATTCGCGAGCACTGTCTAAATCATGTCCGAAAGGCTTTTCGACAACTACTCTAGATTTCTGTCGATCATCCTGATCAAGAAGTCCAACACTAGCTAGATTTTTTGAAATCACTTCAAAATAATCGGGAGAAGTAGCAAGATAAAACATGCGGTTTCCATGCATACCACTTTGAGCTTCTAACTCTTCGATTTTCTTTTTTAAATCTAAATAATGCTCAGGAGAATCAAATGGACACTCAACATAGTATGTATGTTTCTCTAAATCATTCCAAATAGAAGGCTCAACATTTTTACGTCGAGAAAATTTCTTGATGGACCCAGCGATATCTGAGCGAAAATCTGAATCACTTAATTCTCTTCGCGCGACTCCGATTGTCGAGAAATGAGTTGGGAGCAAACCATCTATCGCAAGATTATATAACGCAGGAAAAAGTTTCCGATGAGTTAAATCACCTGTCGCACCAAATATTACAAGAGTACAAGGAGAGAGTTCTGTATTTTCTTTTCCAGCTGTACGAAAGGGATTTTCCATATCAATAAATCTAATTTAAATAATTTCTTAAACATTAATAACTCATGAATCTAACTAATACCTTTTGTATGGTATTAATTAAAGAAAAAACTTGAAGCAGCTTGCGACAAGTTAAATAGAATTCCTTACTGTGCAATCTCACATTAGAAGGGACGCCTTAAGTATTATGATAGTAGTGGGCGAAAAGCTTCGGCATTTTACTCTTGAGGCCCGATCTCGAGCAAGATTCTCGCTAAATCACTTTCGACATCAAATTTGGAGTGACTTAGTTGACCTGAATTATCGGGAACACATTCCTCACTAAATACCCGAGAAATTGGTTCTAGTTGAGCAAGAAGGACCTCTACCCACATTTCACCTTCTTCGAAGGTGTATACGGATTGCTTTTTCTTCCGTTCT
>CAYYIQ010000185.1:0-7067 GCA_964472005.1 uncultured Bdellovibrionales bacterium
TTTTTTTCAATGATGGATTTGGCTTGGCTGGTCTATGAGAATAATTTCTCTTCTGTGGAGTTAGAATCCAAGATGAGTTTCTTGGTTATTTAGGAAGATTTGATAAGATATTTTGGAGTCCGTTTTAAGCGATTGTACTAAACGGGGTATTCTCTCTTAATATGTTTGCCGAAAGAAACCCACCGGGGGCAAATTTGAGAGCACAGACGTTGCACTGTAGATTAAAACCGATGGAGCAATTGTGCCCTTGATTAAAACTTACAGTGAACGAATGCGTCTCAAGTGTGATGGGTCTAATTTAAACTGACATCAAATCCATCTTTTGCAATTGGAAGAGAGCATTATTTTCGCTGTAGTATAATACCCTCCTATCGACGTTTTGGGATACCTCTAAAATTGGAAATTCAAATGAGAGAGCTGCACGCTCCATCAAGTTTAGTCTGTCGTAACGATTAAGTTGCAGATCTTCCAAGCTTCCTGATTCGGCAAGAGGTCTGAGTGACTCGAGCGAATCGCACGAGTCTCCCATTAATCTTAATCTCTTCAGATGTGGTATTTGAGAGATGTTCCGGAGGCAATCAGAAGTCTGCTCAATATCTGTGTCACTAAAGTGCACATACAGATCTTCCAAGTTTTGCAGCGCTGTGAAGCACTTCAAAACGGCTGGATCGAGTGTATTGTCGACAATAATACCCAATTTTTTTAGTTGGCAAAATCTTGAAATCGACTTCATCGCGTTTGCTGAAAAGTTTTCACAAACTGCTCCCAAATCATGCAACTCTTCGAGCGCAGCTAGATATCGTATTCCATCCTCAGATGAGGAATAATCAAGGTGCAGAGTATTCAAGGAACTAAATTCAGCGGCGAAGGAGTAGAACTCCGCACCACCAAATAATGGAGGGTTCCCGTAAAGATAGAGAGTTCTTAATTTTGTTAAACTCTTCAAATGCTCTAAGCCCCTCGACGTCGTATGCCATGACTGAAACCTTAGGCACTCTAAATTGCCAATCTTAGCAATTTGTGCGCATGACTCATCATCTCTCACTTGACCTATGCAAAGAATTCTTAGATTCGGCAAACAAGTCAAAACAGAAAGATCTGTGGCTTCACTAATTTCCATTCGAGTTTCAATAGCCGCAACTGATTCTCGTTCAGCTTGCGACATCGAGTCGAGATAACTTGGAAGGTTTTCCATTTCTTTGAGACCTAAAACCAGAGAGTTACCAAACATCATCTTGTATTTCCTAAAAACCGTGGTAACTGCATTACTGCAGTCTGTAAATTGTGCAACGCTGCACTTCTCTATTAATCGAAGTCGTAGAGGAATGCAGGTGTAAAGCTTCTTCTCGAAGTAGTGAGTAAGAAAGAACAGGTTTTGTTAAGTTATGAAATAAGTTATTAGTACGTTGCATTTACTGTGTTCTTTGCTAACACATTCTTTTTTGCTTTTGTAGGAATTTAAGTGCGGCCTGGATAAAATTATACTCAGAGAGAATCCTGAAGCTAGACATTGCCTTTCTAATTTAGGGTTATTGGCAAACCATAAGCGGGAGTTCTTACACCTGATAGTGTTGAAGGAGGTGTGTTCGGATGATTCAAGATAAAAATATCCTCAGAGAAGATTTTGTAGTCTCTTCAAAATTTAAGATGTTTTAGTTTAAGAATATTAAACTAAACGCATTATGGATTTGGAATGTGATTTTTTAAAAGTGTGAAGTTGAAAAGTGTGTCCGAAATCTAGCAAAAATTGAGTTGTGGGCAAGAGGGCAGAAAAGACGTTTTTGTCTTGGTGGAATTTTTTCCAAGAAGAACTTATCCTCAGGGAAGATTACATAGTGCTCTCTTCCCTCCAAGTTTAAAAGATTTCTTTTGATATTCTTTCTCTAAACCTCGATCAAATTATGCTCAAAGAAGATTTCGTAGTTTGAGATTAAGTAGTGGGGAAGTAACTTGTGTCTTTCCAATATACTTCGTCGGAGAGTGCCTATTTCAAAATGTTGAAATAGGCAGACATTTTAATTTTCATCTTTGCTAAATAGCTTTCTTCTGAAGCTCGTAAAATTGAAGTAACGATACAAATTGCCATTGCCTACAGCAAAAAATTATTTTGCCAACTCGATGAAGTAGATTGTCACCTTTCTACCTCATCGATTGATTTTTCAGCCTCCCTTAATTGCGCGACGCGAACTCTTTCAAAAATTCGTCACCTTTAAACCACAAGTGTCCAATTATTGAACAAACACCAAAGTAGATATTGCCGGTAAGCTCTTCGCCTTTTAGTAATTCGACAAGTGAGCTTTTAGCGATATCAGCGACCTTTAAGGTCGGATCTTCAGCGAGCTTTTTTTCCATCGTTTCAGCCCAATCGGTGGCTAGCTGAAAGATCAAGGCTTTTAAATTGTCCTTTTTTGACGCTTCTTCTACTTGGGACAACAGTCCTTCGTTGTGCGTTCTCATCATAAAACCTTCTTATTTGAGGTTGAAATAACAATTACAACTTGTAATCGTACTTCAGGCTATTCAAAATTTGAAGTAAGGTTACAGAAATCTCGTCTACAACTAAGTTAAAACTTTTCTCTATTGTTACTGTCATGGTTTAAAAGGTGTGATTTAAACTAGTAGTGGCTAACTTATTCTGTGTAAATATTCCCTAAAGGAATATAGGTCGGGAATGTCTCCTCGGTATTTTGAACTGTGTTTTAGTAATGTAACTAATGTCTTACTGAAATTGAACCCAGTCAAAATATGCTGAAAGATGATATTGTAGTCCGGTCCCTTGAATAAAAAATTCTCAGAGAAGAATTCGTAGTCTGCTTAAAAAAGTTTGTGTTTTAGTTTAAGAGTATTAAACAAAGCTCATTTTCTTTTAAGGATGTGGTTTTTTGGAAGTGTGATGTTCGAAAGGATGTCTGAAATCTAGCAAAAATGGGGTTTTAGATGGAGGGGCAGAAAAGACTTTTTGTCTTGGTTGGGTTTGAGGGTATTGAAGGGTTAAGCTGCTGCTAAAAGTGGGGGAGGTCTGCAGGAAGGTCGGTACATACCTTCTGGAAACTCCGTATCAAGAAAGCCTTTTCGGTAGAGGTCAGATGCAATCTGATATTTGTAATAGCAGTCAAAATAGAACTCCTTAGCTTCGGCTCTTCTATATTTGCAGACCGAAAGAACTCTTGGGCGAAAGCTGTATCTGTCTGAGGTTTTGGTGTTTTTGGGTTTAGATCCTGGTACTACTTGCTTTAGTTGTTCTGGTGTGAGGAAGCCTAGTCCTTCTGCTAATCGCTTTGCTACAATTATTTGTCTTCTTTCTTCTAACTTTTTAGTTAGCATTAATGCGTATTGTCTTTGGGTTAGGTTGTCATAGCCTGGGATTCTTGCGAATTTTAGATAGTGTTTGGTTTCAAATTGTTTAATTGAAACCTTTCGGTTTGATCTCTTAGCTTTATTATACTTCGTCCAATCTACAACTTTAAACTCCCGTTTGATTCCCCATGCTGCGTCATGAAAGCAGTTGTAAAATGGGTAGTCTGCTAGTTTTATTGCTAGTCCATCTTGAACGGGTTGTAGGACGGTGTAGAAAAATCTGTCTTCGATATCTTCTTGATGTTGCGGGACTAGTTCTGCGCTGTATCTTCTATAAAAGACTCCACCACCTTCGTGCTCAGGGTTGTAATTTTGTACTAGTTTTGCGGTTACGGAGTTTCTGTCTCTCATGTAGTCGGATCGATTTAGATATGGGAAATCTGCGAGGTCTTGGGTGTGGTTTCCTTCGATTGCTAGAGCGTATAGGGAGACTTTGTATTTTTCATTGTATTTTGCGACGTAGGAGAGGATTTTCTTTTCTAGTTTGGGGTTGTTAGCGAACCATGGTCTAGAGTTCTTGCACCTGATGGTGTTGAAGGAGGCGTAGTCGTCTGTTTCTATGCGGGGGTGCTTGCCATGAGTAAGCGTAGCGCATCGAATGGATAGCCCATAGGTTTACGATTAGTTTAAGTTTACACTTAGTGTTATCGTAAAAAGTTTGGATTTTTTTCAATGCCGGTGTTCTGCTTAGCGGATCTCTGAGTATATTCTGATCGGGATAAGGTGAATAGTAACAAATTAGTGCGTTCGCCATCTAAATTAATATCGACATCGACTACAGCGTTTAATAAATAAAGTTCTATCTCTAAAAACCTGAGACTTATCAAAAGAGAAAAAGTCAATATAACAATTAATTTAAAGTTGTTCTAAGCTAATCTTCATCTTCAATTTCATCGGCAAATCTTTCGAGCTTTCGAAGTAGTGTCGAAGGCGAAATGCTTTGATTTATTGCGTTAGATAGTCGTTGAATTACAACAGTCATTCTCATTTGAATTGGATCTTCTAACATCAAAGTATTAGTTGAAAGCTCGAATTTTGCACTTAATGGGAAAAGTGCATCGAGTGTTTCTTCACTACAGTTAGAACCCAACGCTTGTTGCAATCGCTTGATAGCGTCTTTAAACCCTTCTTGTTTTGCCTGACGTGCAAACCTGAATAGCGCAGACAATGCTAGTGATTTTGAATTTTCCTGATTCTGCGGATTCGTTAACCATTTATAGGTATGAGGAGACATTCTAAAATTTTTAATAAATGCCTCGCGTCCAATTAAATCTACGCGAGATGCGTGAACCTCTCGAACCAAATTTGATATTTGCTCACGCCAGTTATCCAGGAGTTCTCTATCAAATTCTTTACAGAGTAAAGGGTTATTTCGTTCTTTTTTATTAAAGGGAAACTTCATTGAAAACCTTTTTGCAAGAGAAAGAACTAATTTCCAAAGTTATTTAGAAATTAGTTCTGACATTTTAGTCGAGCTTGGAATTTAAAAGAACTAAATGTAATGCAAGGGCAGAGGTTATCTTGCATTAATTTACTTGTCAATAGGGTGTGGTGCCACAAGAACTTATCCTCAGGGAAGATTGCATAGTCTGGGAGATCGGCTAGATCTTGGGTGTGGTTTCCTTCGATTGCTATAGCGTATAGGGAGACTTTGTTTTATTCATTGTATTTTGCGACGTAGGAGAGGATTTTCTTTTCTAGCTTCGGGTTGTTAGCGAACCACAGTCTACCGTTCTTACACCGAATGGTGGTGAAGGAGGCGAAGCCGGCTGTTTCGATTCAGGGCGCTGCCCTGAGTAAGCGCAGCGCATCGAAGGGCCCATGGTTTTACGATTAGTTTAAGTTTACACTTAGGGTTATCGTAAAAAGTTTAGATTTTTTTCAATGATTGATTTTATCTGGCGGGTCTGTGAGAATATTGTGATCGGGGTGTCTTCTTGGATTGCTCATATAAGTTAAAATCTAGTTATTAAGTAATTAGTTAATCGTTGGTAGGTGGGATTTGTTGCTAGCTGATTAATTATTATTGTGATTTTATTGACTTAGGAAACAGGGTGACACCAAAAAACAAAACACACAAAAAAACAATATGGCGGAAAATATAGGAACAAGCTGGACTATTTGTGATGAATGTAAAGGAAGCGGGAAAAAAAGGCATAGGCTCCGAAAAAAAACTCTCCTCCTATACAAAATAGCATGCGATGAATATGAAAAAACAAATAAAGAGGGCGTTGCACCTATTCTTCCTCAAGGTCATCCTTTTCCATGCGCAAATTGTAACGGCATCGGACTAATTTCTTCTGCTAGTTTTCCAATAGCCGATAAAGAAAATTATCCGCATGTTGCTATTATTGGCGCAGGTATTGGAGGCGTGGCTTTGGCTGTGGCGTGTTTGCATCGCAAAATTCCTTTTACATTGTATGAGCGTGATAGCAACTTTGAAGCGCGGGCTCAAGGATACGGACTCACATTACAACAAGCCACCAAAGCTATTGAACGATTTGGTATTTCCTCTTTAAAAAAAGGCGTGATTTCAACAAGACACGTAGTTCATAATACCGACGGAAAAGTGGTTGGAGAATGGGGAACGAGAAACTGGGTTCATTCGGAAGCTAGTACGAAAGCTAGAAGAACAAATATTCATATTGCACGGCAAGCTTTGCGCTTAGCTCTTATTGAGCAACTCGGTAAACGTTATGAAATACAATGGGGACATCAGTTAATAGACATTAAAGAAAGTGATAATGAAGGTACTAATCTAAGTTTTCAAGTAAACGGAGAAATAAAAAACGCCAAGGCAGATCTTGTAATTGGAGCCGATGGTATTCGTAGTGCCGTGCGAAGTTTACTGATTGGTGAGGAGAGTAGTCCATTACGTTATTTAGGCTGTATGGTAATATTGGGTATTTGTCCTTTGGAAGCTCTCAAAGATCTTGATAGTGAATTACTGGACTCTGCCACCGTATTTCAAACTGCTAATGGTCATGAACGAATTTATATTATGCCTTTTGATTCAAGCTCGGTGATGTGGCAATTGAGTTTTCCAATGTCGGAAATAGAAGCTAAGGCGTTGAGCACTCAAGGAGTTAAAGTAATTAAAGAAGAAGCCTGTCGTAGAACTCAATGGCACGATCCTATTCCTCAAATTTTATCGGCAACCATGGAAACTAAAATATCAGGTTATCCTGTGTATGACCGAGAATTACTTACAACAAAATTACTAGAGAAATGCGGAAACGCCACTTTGATAGGAGATGCAGCTCATCCTATGAGTCCATTTAAAGGACAAGGCGCAAATCAAGCTCTACTAGATGCGCTTGCCTTGGCTAGAGCAATATCAAAAAATTGCGGTCCCATATCTCATTGGAGAGGAGTTGGAATAAGAAAAAGCGTGTTAACGGAGTTTGAATTAGAAATGTTAGAACGTAGTGCATCTAAGGTAAAAGATTCAGCAGAGGCGGCGTATTTCCTTCATTCCGAAATAGTGCTGCATGAGGCTAACGAGCCTAGAGCAAGATGCGTAAAAAGAAAAAAGATGTAAAAAATAATGTAATAAAAGCTAACGGGGACAGTCCCCCTGATAAAAATAAAATTATACTCAGAGAGAATTCTGAACCCCTACAAAAATCAGGACGGATTTAGTTTGAGAATATTAAACTAAGCGCAAGAAGAACTTATTCTCAGGGAAGATTACATAGTCACGATCTTCA
>CAYYIQ010000186.1:0-7019 GCA_964472005.1 uncultured Bdellovibrionales bacterium
AACGAATGCCTTTCTCTGTGCCTCTGTGGTCCCAAATTCTTCAAAAAAAAAGGGCTTTGATATCTCTATCAAAGCCCTTTTAAGAAACTTAACTTAAGTATTAAGACTTAGCTAAAGCTAATTTTCTTTTTCTTGATGCAACACCAACTAGTCCTGAAAGAATCAGACCCATTGTCGCTGGTTCTGGTACCGCAGCACTTCCACCAATTGTTGAGTGAAGATCACCACCGTAAGCAAAAGCTGTTGAAACGCCATTGTATGTTGCAAGGGTGTTACCATGAATCCAGCTATGAACTACGTCGTTGTTACCATCAATGTCTAAGCCGAAGTTCAATTTGCCAGCAGTTCCAAAAGCATTAATTGGAGCATCGTATACACCGTTAAATTCACCAAGCGTAAAATCCATGAAAGATGGATTAATAACACCACTTAACTGAAGAGAGTTTCCAGCAATTGTTCCAGAGAAATTAACGTTCCCACTACCGCTTGCGGTTCCACCGATACCAGCAACAGTGTTGCCAGCAGCGCTGTAGTCAACATTTGAAACATTTAAATTGAAATTACCAGATAACGATCCAGTTGTTGTTGTGTAAACGCCGTTAATTAATTGTTCTAAAAGAATGGACGTCAATGGCGAATTGAATGACAACGAGTCAATTTTGCCAGCGTTCAAACTTCCAGTTTGAGCTGTCCCGTCAGTTGAGAAGAAAGCTCTGTAAGTATCTCCACCACCTTGAATAGTTAGAAAGAATCCAGTCGCTCCATTAGAGTCGAGATTTACAGTTTCGTTTGGTGCTATCGTATAAGCGAATGCTGTCGAACTAGTACCAAGTACTAACAAGCTCGCTATTATAATTTTTTTAATATGTTTGTACATCTTAGTCATACCTCTAAAAGTTTTTAATGCTTAGTTATGCGGAATCGTTTAAATATGTTTCCTATTTACAACCAATTATCTATGTTTTGCTAGTGTTTGCTCCTTGTTGATTCAAAGGTCTTGTAATTACTAGAGAACTACCAAATTGCTCCGAAACTAGGGGATCTAACGCATATATAGTCGACAGAAAGACTGATTATATTTAGTAACTTAATGCTTTCTAAAATTGATAGAGTTAAATTTGGGGGTCTTTAGGTTGTTCGAAGTTGGACATTATTTGGAGTTTTGGCGAAAAAAAATTAGTTTTTTTGATTTTTCAGCGCAGTTTTTGAAAATTTTGCTATTTTAGAGGTCCTTCTTATGCTGCGTATGAATACATAATTAGAACTTGTTTTTAACGATTAGTTCATTTGAAGGTAGAAAGCCTCCTTTAGGATGAGCGGGTTTTAGTGCTTTGCCAACTACGATGATCATTCCGATGACGTGGTCACTAGGTAAATTTATTAATTTACTTACTTCGTTAAAATCAAAACCAATCATTGGGCAGCTATCGTAACCCAAATCTTTTGCTGCGATCATTAAAGTTTGTCCAACAATTCCAACTGATCTCATCGCTTCGTCACGATGAAGGACGTCTTGGCCCTCATAGAAGGAACTGATTCTTGGCACTAAAAGGTTTCTTACGGATTCTGGTGCGTTCTCCCAGTATCTTTCAGGTGACTTCTTCCAGGCTAGAAGGTCTGCGCAGACCACGAGCAAGAGGGAAGCTTCCGTAATTTGGGCTTGGTCAAATGCCGCAGTTCTTATTTTTTGGCGAAGCCCGGCTTCTTCCACTTCGACGAATCGCCAATTTTGAATGTTGTAGGAAGTAGGGCAATGACGTACCGCCTCGTACATTAGTTCCTTGTCTACCTCGGGTATAATTACGGACGAGTCATATTCTTTAACCGATCTGCGATCTTTAATAGCTTTTAACGTTTCCATTGAATTCTAGTTATTTAAACGATGAGAGTAATAATTCGGTTTGCTCGTTTCCCAGCACTTTATTCTAGCTTACCACAAATTGCGAGTACTATGGCTTGAACTAACTTAATTTAAGGGTTTTGGGAATTTAAACGCAGAGCAAGCAGAGCAAACAGAGGAGAGTGTGCAAAGTATTGAATTAGTCGACTAAATGTAAATCTCGTAAAGTTACTTTCTGTCTTTCTTTTGATTAAATTCCTCTGTTTGCTCTGCTTGCTCTGCGTTTAAATTCGCTTGCTCTGCCCCTAGATCCTAAATATACGTTGTTGCTTAGAAAAGAATAGTATTCTAAATTAACCGTCTTCTCTATTAAATCTACAAGAAAGGCGTTAATTAAATGATTTTTATAATGAGTTATTTGGAACGCTCGCACTTAGTTTAATTTTGTAGTATTTATTTTTCACGTTAATAATATCACTTGGATTTAGTATGAAATTTAATTTAATCTTATTTTTGCTCACATCTTCTTTTATCTGCAGTACGGCATTTGCAGATTCATCACTCAAGCTTGCTTATGTAGATATTCAAAAAGCACTTGAACAGACAAAGTCAGGCCAAAAGGTACAAAAAGAATTTAAATCAGAAGTCGATAACGAACAAAAAAATATCGATCGTAAAAAAGCTGAATACGAAAGCTTAAAAGAAAGTTTAGAGAAGCAACGTGGAAGTTTGAACGAAACAACTTTACGTGAAAAAGAAGAATCACTCTTAACTTTAGAAAGAGAACTAAAAAGAAGTTTTCAAGATTCCCAAGAGAAGCTAAGACGAAAGAATGCAAACTTAGTTGGTGAACTTGTTAAAAAGATGAGAGAGCTCATCGAAACTATCGGTAAAGACCAAGGCTACAGTATGATTATTGAAAAAAATAGTCAGGCGATGATTTTCGCAGATCCATCATTGGATATCACTGATTTAGTTGTTAAAAAATTTGATGATCAATAAAAAATAGCATTATTAGCGATTGAACGACGGGAGTACGGTAATGTCTGATGTGATGAACTACGATAAAGAAAAATTTCCTTTATTGACCAAAGAAATTCGTGATCTGTTGCCTCATCGGTATCCGATGTTGCTCGTTGACCGTGTTCTTGGAATTGAAGATGATAATCGGATTGTTGGGATAAAAAATGTAACTGCGAACGAAGAGTTCTTTCAGGGACATTTTCCAGAACAACCTATTTTCCCCGGTGTTTTAATGTTGGAAGCATTGGCTCAGCTTGGTGTCATCTTTGCTAAAATATGTTCGGACAGTGTCGACAAAAACCAACTATATGTTTTTGCTGGTGCAGATGAAGTAAGATTTCGTCGTCCAGTTGTTCCTGGTGACGTCTTAAAACTTGAGATGTCTTTAATCGCTCGTAAAAGAGCAATTTGGAAAATGAAAGGCGTGGCTTCTGTTGATGGTGAAGTTGCGATTGAGGGGATTTTGACGGCCGCAGTCTTTCCTGAGAAGAAAAAATAGAATCAAAACTTAAGAATCGTTATGACTGATATCCATTCTACGGCAATTATTGCAAAAGGGGCTGAGCTCGATACGGGCGTAAAAGTCGGACCATATTGTGTAATTGGAGAAAATGTTAAAATCGGTCGAAATACGATTGTACATTCGCATGTTGTAATTGAAGGTCGGACGACCCTTGGTGAAGAAAATGAAATCTTTCCTTTTGCTTGTCTCGGTACTTCTCCGCAGGATTTAAAGTTCTCGAATGAACCCTCGACACTTGTAATTGGTGATAAGAATAAAATTAGAGAATCGGTAACGATACAGCCTGGAACCAAAGACGGGCATATGACGACTAAGGTTGGTTCTCGTAATTTATTCATGGCGAATTGCCACGTTGGCCATGATTGTGTCGTCGGAAATGATAACGTTTTTGCAAATAGCGTTGCATTAGCTGGTCACGTCGGCATTGGTGATTTTGTCATCTTGGGTGGCATGGCAGGTATCCACCAATTCAGCCGCGTCGGAACCTTAGCATTTGTTGGTGCTGGTGCGATGGTATCCCTTGATGTTCCCCCTTACTGTATCGCCCAAGGCGATAGAGCGGTTATCAGAGGACTTAACTTAATCGGCTTGCGTCGCGCGGGAATCTCAGGCGAAAACCTTGTAGCCGTGAAAAAGACTTATAAGCATTTTTTCTCGACCATTGGCCATCTGAAGGAAAAGCTCGAAAGTTTTCCAGACGAGTTGAAATCTTCCCCTAATGCAAAATTGGTTAGTGATTTTATTCAGTCTTCAAAACGTGGGTTGATATCCTCGAGCAGGCATTCTGCGTCAAGTAAAAATTCTGATGACTCTGCTGAATAGTTTTGCTCCGTATTTTGAGCTAATTCGAAGCACATTTCGAAATAGAAGAACGAATCCTAATTCACTCCTGTCGCAGGAGTATCAAGACAAATTCAAACTTTTAACTTGCAGCGACATTCCGAGCACTGAAACAATTGGAGTAATCGCAGGCAATGGGCCATTTCCTTTTTTATTTTCGCAAGGTGCGAAAGCATTGGGACATAACGTATTCGCTGTTTGCCACGAAAACGAAACAAGTATTGAATATCCAGATACCATTGAAAATTCAATCTGGATAAAAGTTGGCCAACTCGGTTCAATTATAGATTTTTTCAAAAAGAACAAAGTAAAATACGTGGCGATGGCAGGGGGGATCAGTCGAGTGAAGCATTTTGGAGATGTGAAACTTGATGCTCGTGGTGCTGCCTTGATGTTGAGACTTCGTTCGACAAAAGACGATGTTATAATGCGTGGTATTGCTGATGAATTATTGAAAGAAGGTATTGTGGTTATTCCATGTACCTTGTTTATGCAGCAAGCAATTACTCCAATTGGTAATCTTACAAAATCAATTCCCACAGTAGATGAGAGAAACGATATCGAGGTAGGAATATCCGCAATTAAATCGATGAGTTCTCAAGATATTGGACAGTTGGTAGTTGTAAGAGAAGGAACAATTGTCGCTGTCGAAGCAATCGAAGGAACCAATAGTGCAATCATTCGAGGTGGTGAATTAGGTGGGAAGGGGAGTGTGGTCGTGAAATTTGCTAAACCAACCCAAGACATGCGTTTCGATGTGCCGACAGTCGGTCTAAAGACTATCGAATTATTAAAACAACATAAAATCAGCGTCCTTGCATTAGAGGCGGGAAGAACAATCATCATCGAGCGAGAAAAATGCATCGAAATGGCCAACGATGCAGGTATAGCGATAGTTGGGATTGAGCCGCTTGTTAATGAGATTCTTGGGTGATTTGGTTGGGACGGCGTGTTTGGCTGTTCAAAGTTTTTTTTGAGTTAATCACAGAGGAACAGAGAAATGCATTCGTTTCTATAGTATGTATTCTGGAGCTTCAGAGTCTATACTGAAGAAACGAAAGCCTCCCACTCTGTGCCTCGTGGTTAACTCAATAAAAACAATCTACCAGCCACCACCACCTCCGCCACCACCGCCACCGCCGGAGAATCCGCCGCCGGATGAGCCGGAGGATTTTGAGGGAGCTGTTGATGCAGACGAAATTGTGTCTGTTAGATTGGAGCTAAACTTTGAGAATGAATTGGTGTTGAAGTTACCGATGTTTCCTGAATAGAATCGAGGTTGATATTGATCGTAGTCTTTACCTGCTTTTTCAAGCGCATTCTTAAAGCCTTTCATCCAACTTGCTTCTGCGCCTAGGGCTACTGCATAGGGTAGGAATCTTTCAAATATACTTTGGGAAATTTCGGGGTAGGTAATATTCTCGTAGGAGTCTTTCTCCGCAGTCTCCAAATACATTTTAAATCCTTCGACTTCATCTAGTATCTTTCGACCTTTTTCAGAGTATCTTTTTATTAGATAGGAAAACACTCCAAAGTTTAAAATCGAAGCAGCCAAAAAGAAAAAACCTAAGACAGTTAGGCCACTACTAAAAACGAGATAGGTCGCAAAAAACTGAGCGATACAACCGATTGCAAAAATCCCAGAATTTAAATTGTAGTAGGGTTGCAATTTCGTCTTTAAAGTCGAGCTCAAGTAAGATTTGGCAGCAGCAAATCCCACAAAGTTTTTCTTGTCTACTTCAATCTCCTGAGAACCTCCTAAGATTAAATCTAATATCCGATCTTCTTCGATTGTTAGATCTTTAGATTGCCCCTCTATTCTACTTATTTTGATCTTGTTTTTCATGAAGATTATTTGGGGATCTTCTTCTGTGATCTTTATTGCGCCCTTTGTTGCAGCGCTAACAATTAAGCTCGAAAGACACTTTGGTGAGTATCCCATGTTTTGTAAGTATAGAACCGCTGCAGGAGAGAAATCTTCGGGAGGGGAAAACCGCGGAATAATTGTGCCCTTTTTAGGATCGATGCCTCTAAAGACCCAACCAAGAAATAAAATTAAAAATCCAGCCGCACTTACAAAAGTACCAATGATCGCATTGTAGTAACGTTTAAGGAATGAATTAAGCTGCATTGTGACGGTAGGCTTCTTTATAATTCCTTTTTCAAATGCGACAACGAAGGTAAAGCCTTCATGAGGAGCAAGTGTCTTTGTTGTCCTGAATTTGAACTGATTGTCTCCAAGCTTTTGAGTAGTAAAAGCTCTGGCCGTTGATCCCGTTCTACCCGTGAAGCCGTCGACTTTGATCGATGCTGGTGGAATCTTATTTGGAAGAATAACATTAACTTCGACATTTTCAATTGGAAAGTCCCAGCCCTGACCAATTGCGTTAAAATATAATTCGTCATGATCTTTAAAAAAACCAACTTGGCCAACCGTCGTGAAATTTATTTCATACTTGTAGGTGCCATAGGAAAGTAATTTGTTTTTATCTCCTAGGTATATGCGGGTCCCATTCGACATCCTTTCGGTGTGGTATGTTTCCGGCAGATCGTCCCTTAAAACTTTGACTATGGTGAAGTCCACGATAGTTGGTATGCCGTTCGCATTGGGATAGTCAGTTGGAAAATCTCTAAAAATACCGCGCTTAATTTTGTGACCTTCTGCATTAACTGTAATGACTTCTTTGATTTCTAATGTTGAATCATCTTTTAAATAGATTGAAACTTCATAATTAGAAATTTTTTCTTCTGCATGAGAAATTTGGCTGAAAATTAAATTGAAAATTAAAAAGC
>CAYYIQ010000187.1:0-6910 GCA_964472005.1 uncultured Bdellovibrionales bacterium
AAAAGCAGTATGTACCAAAAAACAGCAACTGAAATTAACGTTAAGCTGTTACAGATAGTAGAAAAATATTCTCTGGATGATGAAAATGGTCATGGAGAAAAAGTTGATGGCGAATAACCAAGATAAAAAAGCTAAAATTGAAAATGCGAGGAATCAAGCAGTTGAACGGGCGAGTGGAAAACTGAGAATTCAGTTTAACAATCAGGGTCGTTGTCTTTGTTTAACATGGACTGAATTAGCGTCTAAGTTAGGTTTAAGCACTGCTGATATTCCAGCAATTAAAGCTTTAGTTGCATCCCGAGGTTTGCAAGGACCAAAGCGCTGAGGTTTGTATTTAATGCGGAAGTTAACTCTTCCGCTTTTTCCCTTCAAATTGAAGGCTAGGAAAGTTCAAGGTATGATGGTTCAGAGTGATCCGAACAAAAAAACCTTCCTAGCCCGTGTTGATGCAATGATTATCTCATCGAATCGATTTATCTAGTCGATTATTGAACTAGACTGTGGAGTTTCTGGGATCGAGATTTGCAAGGTTACCCATTGCAAAATATGCGACTCCGTCCACTGAATTCATGAATTCCACTTCGTCAAATTCTGGAATTTGATTTCCGCGTAGTACCTCCTTCGCGTAAATCAAATATGTTTTGAGAATTTCGGTGAGCCGATCAACCTGTTCGGTCGCGTCTTCGTCAAAGCAAGATTGGAAAAAGACGTAGGAGATCTTGAGTGTACGCTCCTCTACGTTTTGAAGAATCGCGGCAACCGGAGTATCCGCATCATCGCTCACAAACACATCCTGAACTGGTTGGTTCGAGTTTTCTCGCCATCCTTCCTTCAGGAAATCATTCCAAGTATTTGTTCTCCTTCCGAGGAAAAAATAGCTGACCTCTTTGGCCCAGTTCTTTCCAGTGAGAACTTGAAACTTGTACTGATTCCTTTGCGTGCCCATCTTAACCTCCATGGGTAACCTTAAAATAAAGACCTTGGAACGTTCCAAAAGCCTATTAGAAATAATAAAAATTTATTACTCTTTAAGCTCTGGGGAACAAGCTTCTACTCAGAATTAATTTTTTGTCAGATGAGACTTAAGGATCTAATTTTTTATTCTGGTAAGTAAGTCTACATTGAACAAACTTAGGCACAGGTTAAAATGCCTAGAGGTACCCTAACATTAATATGTTTTACTTTAAACATTAATCTTGGAAAATGTTTAGCTGAGACTCGACCTGCGCTAACTTACTAGCTTTACTGGGTATTTAGGGTAATTGTTACGATCTCTGGAGGACAAAAAAGTCTAATTGGCAAACTGCTACATCCAATACCGTTAGAAATGTAGAATAGGCTTCGTCCAAATCGATAACCGCCAGCATAATATTTGCGTTGCTTTGTTTCGGTTTTCATCGGAATTTGTCCAGGTAAGCAAACTTGGCCGCCGTGGGTATGTCCGGAAAGTATGATGTCGACATCTTTAGCTAGGTCATGATTCTTTAGTTTCACAAAGTCCGGGTTGTGTGAAAGGAAAATTTTAAAATCTGCGTTTTTAAAATCTGGGTTAGAAAGTCCTTCCATTACCGGCTCACCTTCTCTGATGTCATCCAATCCATATATACCAAGAGTAAAATCTTTCCCATTTACCTTTTTTGAAATCAATGCATTCTGATTTTTTAGATGGTGAATAGTTTTTGGGAGCACGCTTTTTAAAATCCAAATACCTTCAATATAATCATGATTCCCCCAAACACTATAGATGCCGTCTTTAGGAGTTAGCTGAGAAAACAGCTCTGAGAGTGATTTAGCGGACTGCAATGCGAGTCTGCGATATTCTCGGTATTTGCTTTTTCTCATGCCGATTAATTTTAAATAAGCTAATCGTACCTTCTGTCTCCCTGAATGAACAAAGTCACCGAGCATCAAGATCAGATCTGGGTTTTCATTTTTAGTGATCTCTAAGCATTTCTTTATTACGCTTGGGTTCGTGTAACATCCATAGTGGAAATCTGTTAGTGCTGAAATTTTGTAGCCGCATAAATCAGATGGAAGCTCTTTGATTTTCAAAGTAATCGAAGTTCTTCTGATTGTAGAATCGATCCTACTTTCCATTTCAATGATCGGCCCATCGTTATGGCTTATATTAAGATCTCGCTTCTTTCTCATGCTGACTTTTTGTTTATTTCACGACGAAATTTACTAGACGACCTGGTACTGCAATTTCTTTTACAATCTGTTTTCCGGCTAAGTACGATTGAATCTTCGGATTTTCTTTGGCAACCTTGATCAAGTCCTCTTTGGTTATTTCAGGACTGGTATCAATAGTTGCGCGAAGTTTTCCATTAACCTGTACCGCTACCGTGATCTGCGAGAGAGCAGTTAACTTATCATCAAATTTCGGCCATGGTTCAAACGCGAGACTTTTTGAATTTCCAAGTCTTTCCCAAAGCTCTTCGCCTAAATGAGGTGCAAAAGGGGAGAGCACTAAAACAAAATCTTTAATTACTCGATGTGGGATTTTGTCAGCTTCGGTTAGTTCATTTAAGAATGACATCATCGCAGCGATTGCGGTATTAAACTTTAGCGCATCGATATCTTGCCCCACTTTTTCTATTAAGCGGTGGAGGCTCTTTTCAATTTCAAGTTCGCCATATTTTATTTGATCATCGGAAACTATATTTGCCTTCAGTTTTCCGGATTCGGTATCAATTATAATATTCCATGCTCTCGAAAGGAATCGGAATACACCACCGACGCTTTGAGTGTTCCATGGTTTGACTTGTTCCAGGGGCCCCATGAACATCTCGTAAAGTCTTAATGTGTCCGCCCCATATTGTGCGATTATGTCATCAGGATTCACCACGTTTCCGCGAGATTTAGACATTTTTTGATTGTCCTCGCCTAAAATCATTCCCTGGTTAACAAGTCGCTTAAATGGTTCTTTTGTAGATACGAGTCCGAGATCGAATAGAACATGATGCCAGAATCGTGAATAGAGTAGGTGTAATACCGCATGCTCGACACCACCAACATAAAGATCGACTGGCATCCAATATTTTTCTTCTGCCTCGCCCCATGCTTTTTCACTATTTTTTGGGTCAAGATACCTAAGATAGTACCAACAACTTCCTGCCCACTGCGGCATTGTGTTAGTTTCTCTAATGACCTCTTCGCCGGTTTCGGGGTCTTTGGTGATCAACCAATCTTTTGCTCGGGCAAGCGGTGGTTCACCATCTTCTGTGGGTTGAAATTTTTCTACTTCTGGAAGGGTCACTGGAAGGGAGCTTTCGGGTAAAAGCTTGTGCTTGCCGTTCTCGTGAATGATTGGGAAGGGTTCGCCCCAGTATCTTTGTCTTGAGAATAACCAATCTCGTAACTTATAATTGATCTTTTTTATTCCCTTCTTTTCCTGCTCGAGATATTCGAACATTTTTTGTTTGGCTGCGGTGTTATCTAAGCCATTTAAGAAGTCGGAATTGATGTGTATTCCATCGCCAGTATAAGCTTCTTTGTTTTTATCAGCGCCTTCAATAACCTCAATAATCGAGATGTCGTACTTTTTTGCAAATTCGAAATCTCGTTGATCATGGGCTGGAACTGCCATGATTGCGCCTGTGCCGTATGTGATTAGTACATAGTCCGCTATATAAATTGGAAGTTTATCACCCGTTACCGGATGTTCCGCATAGGCGCCAGTAAACACACCTGTCTTTTTATCTGCTTCCTCTTGACGTTGCCTATCACTTTTGTTTTTAGCCGAGTCAACGTAGGCTTGTACTCTTTCTTTCTGGTCTTTAGAAGTTATGCCTTCTATCAGAGAATGTTCGGGAGCTAGCACAACATACGTTGCACCGAAAAGTGTGTCTGGTCTTGTGGTAAAAACTTGAAACTCTTTCTCTGATTGACCTTTGATTTTGAACGTGATTTCAGCACCTTCACTTTTGCCAATCCAGTTCCTCTGCATTTCAAGAACATGTGCTGGCCAATTTAAGTCTTCTAGCCCCTCAAGGAGACTTTCTGCGTAATCTGTAATTCTTAGCATCCATTGACGCATCGGACGTCGGACAACATCGTGTCCTCCACGTTCACTTTTGCCGTCGATAACTTCTTCGTTAGACAGAACTGTGCCAAGTGCAGGACACCAGTTAACTGGAACATTATCAAGGTACGCTAATCCTTTTTCATAAAGCCGACTAAAAATCCATTGAGTCCATTTATAGTAGTCCTCGTCGCAAGTAGCTACCTCGCGGTCCCAATCGTAGGAAAAACCGAGTGCTTTAATTTGCCTTTTGAAAGTTGAAATATTCTTTTTAGTTGTAACTGCTGGATGGGTTCCAGTTTGAATTGCGTATTGTTCTGCGGGCAATCCAAAGGCATCCCAGCCCATTGGGTGAAGAACGTTGAAACCAAGCATTCTTTTATAGCGACTTATTATGTCAGTTGCAGTGTAACCTTCTGGATGTCCAACGTGAAGACCGGCACCAGACGGGTAGGGGAACATGTCTAAAATGTAGTATTTTGGCTTGCTTGTATCTAAGGTCGTTTTAAAGGTGTTATTATCGTCCCATGATTTTTGCCATTTTGGTTCAATCTTCGCGTGGGAATAGGTATTTTCAGACATTTTTTATCCAGGTATTCTATAAAGTAATGAATTTTCTTGGGAATTCAAATTGAGTTGAGGTAATGCTAGCCCTAGCAATATTATAGAGTTATACTATATGGCCACAATCAATCTCTTTACTTTATAGCGTAAGTGCTTAAAATATGCGAGTTTGATCTTAAATTTTTGGAGAATTGATGAGATTTTTGAAACAGATAACTTTTGCTGCAATATCATTAACATTTGTTTTAAGTGGGTGTGGGTACCGGCTTCAGGGAAGTGGGTCGGTTTTACCTAATGACGTAAAGTCTATTTCAATTAAACCGGTTGTCAATAATACTACATTTTCCGGACTCGGTCCGAAATTCACAGAAAAACTCCGATCTAGATTCGAGAGATATGGTGTTGTTAAGATCGTTGATTCTGATCAACCGGCTGACGCTGACCTCATAGCAAAAATAGTTTCGCTTGATACAAGAAACAGGGATGTTCAAGGTACATCGAACGTACAGGTTGAACAAGATCTGCTAATTACAGTTGCTGCCGAACTAAGGAAGAAAAACGGACAAATCCTTTACAAGAATAATGCAATCACGGCGAATGAGTCTTTTGGTACAGTTTCTTCAAACGTTGTTACTAGTAGCGCGTCTTTTGCGACAGGTAATTTAGGAGCCGGCACTCTTTCAAACCTAACTGACCGAGAAATCGCGAGAGGTCAGGCTGCTGAAACCGTTGAAACATTGATGGAAGAAGCCGCAAGGAAATTATATCTTAGTGCAGTTGCATCAGACTTTTAAGTTTGGATTTATCGGATAGGGTTAAAAATATCTTCCAAAATTTGAATCTGGATCCGCAGTTACGGATAGTCGTATCGTGGAAGTTTTCAAACAATTTCATTCTCCGCTTGCTCTGCGTTAATATTCTAAATCGTCCTAACGAGTCGATCCTAACTGTCATCTTCACCACAAGCTTTCATCTGTTAGATTTATCAATTCATAAGCTAGCTTGAAATTTACCCAATAACTTAGTATTACCCACGCTAATTAATTACTCTAAATCTTTCAGGAATATAAAATGGGTCCAATTTCTTCATTTATGGTCGAACATTATCGGCACTTTAATGCAGCGAGTGTAGTCTCAGCCGCAGATGCTTATAACACTCATTTGGCGAAAAACGGTAAAATGATGGTGACTTTAGCTGGTGCCATGAGCACAGCTGAGCTTGGAAGAAGTCTTGCAGAGATGATTCGCCAAGATAAAATTCACGCAATTACTTGTACAGGTGCAAATCTTGAAGAAGATGTTTTTAATTTAGTTGCGCACAATTCTTACGTTAGACTTCCAAATTACCGGGACCTAAGTCCAGAGGATGAAAATGCTCTTTTAGAAAAAGGCTTAAATCGAGTTACAGATACGTGTATCCCAGAACATGAAGCAATGCGAAAAATTGAATCGGCGATTTTGCTTGAATGGCAAAAAGCTGATCAAGCGGGCGAAAGATTTTTACCGCACGAGTTTTTCTATAAACTTTTGGATTCAAAAGTTTTAGAACCAGAGTATGAGATTGACCCAAAAAATTCTTGGTTGCTTGCAGCCTGTGAAAAGAAGTTACCAATATTTGTACCTGGTTGGGAAGATTCAACCCTAGGCAATATGTTTGTAGGTCAGGTAAAGAAAGGGAATCTTAAATCATACACTACAGTTCGTGGTGGTGTTGAATATATGGCTAAATTGATTGATTGGTACATGGAAACCTCAAATTCAAGTTCGATAGGCTTTTTCCAAGTCGGTGGCGGAATTGCGGGAGATTTCCCAATATGCGTTGTGCCACTAATCAGACAGGACATGGAAAAAGAAGATTGCCCATGTTGGGGTTATTTTTGTCAGATTTCTGATAGCACAACTTCATACGGATCATATAGCGGCGCCGTGCCAAATGAAAAAATTACGTGGGAAAAATTAGAAATTGATACTCCAAAATTTGTAATTGAATCAGACGCGACTATAGTTGCGCCGTTGGTTTTTGCTTACGTGTTGGGCTGGTAGATCCAAGAGTTAGGCAAGGCAATAAAGTTATAAGAGTGCCTCGCCAGTAAGGGCGGATTTGGGTTGATCGATTTAGCGTCAGCCTTTGAATTCGTCCTTACTTTTTTCTCGTCTGAAGTTCCCGTCGTTTTTTTATTCGCTTCGGCTTGTTAATCGCTCCTCTAGCCTCATCTTCAACCATTGACATCATGACGGCTCCGCTGACAACCAATGTGCCTTAAAAAATTTATATTTAGCCGTCTAATCAGACTAGCCTGACCATTCACGTTAGCCTGTCCA
>CAYYIQ010000188.1:0-6894 GCA_964472005.1 uncultured Bdellovibrionales bacterium
CAGAAGAAGCACCGAACTATACAAAATAGAAATAGGATATAGATAAATGAAAAGTCAATTGTTAATTTTGGATTACGGTTCACAGTTTACCCAACTAATTGCAAGAACTGTTCGAGAGCTTGGAGTCTATTGTGAAATCGTTCCAGGGAACTGTGATTTTGATAGAATTAAGCAAGCCGAACCTAAGGCTATAATTCTATCGGGCGGCCCAGCTTCGGTTAGAGTCGACGGCGCCCCGACTGCTCCTAAAGAAATTTGGACTGCTGGAATTCCTCTGTTCTCTGTGTGTTATGGCATGCAGCATGTAGCGAACGAATTAGGCGGTTTGGTCGAAGGATGGGCAAGAGATGGCGGGAATGATAAAAATTCTACTGGTGAACAATTGGAAGGATTGGAGTCTAGTATCAGAGAATTCGGACCGGCCAATTTAACTATTTCGAATCCAATAGGTGCGTTTTCCTGTTTCGATAAAGACGAAACTATCAAGGTTTGGATGAGCCATGGTGATAAGGTCACAAAATTACCTCCTGGATTTGTTGTCACCGCATCTTCTGCTGGATCACCAATCGCAGCATTTGCAGATGAGGAGCGTAAAATTTATGGAGTGCAATTCCATCCAGAAGTTCATCATACGCCACGAGGTAAAGATATATTTTCACAATTTTTGTTCGAGATAGCTGGACTTGAAAAAGATTGGAATATGAATGAGTTTATTACTGAAACTGTCGAGAGAATTAAAAAAGAATTCCCGACCGGGAATGTCGTTTGTGGTTTAAGTGGAGGAGTAGATTCAAGTGTCGCCGCAGTAATGGTGCATAAGGCTATTGGCAATCGATTGCATTGTATCTTCGTTGATAATGGACTTCTTCGTCAAGGTGAATCTAAAAGTGTAATGGAAGACATGACCTCGTTAGGGCTGCAAGTCAAGCTAGTCGACGCAGCAGATTTATTTTTAAAAGAGTTGGAAGGACAAACGGATCCTGAAAAGAAACGAAAAATAATCGGTCGAGTTTTTATCGAAGTTTTTGAAAAAGAAGCTTTACGAATTAAGGATGTTTCGTACCTTGTACAAGGTACTTTATATCCTGACGTTATCGAGAGCGTATCTGTGATAGGTAAGTCTGCTACAATTAAAAGTCATCACAATGTTGGTGGATTAATTGATGATATGAAGCTAGGACTAATTGAACCACTTCGCGAACTATTTAAAGATGAAGTTCGAGAAATAGGTCGCAAAATGGAGGTCCCTTCAACAATAGTTGATCGGCAGCCTTTTCCTGGGCCAGGTTTAGCGGTCCGTTGTCTAGGAGACCTTACACCTGAAAGGCTTAAAAAGCTTAGAGTCGCTGATTTAATTGTTCAAGAAGAAGTTAGGAAGGCAGGTTTGGAAACAACATTATGGCAGTCCTTTGCAGTTCTATTACCAGTTAAAAGTGTTGGTGTAATGGGAGACGGTCGAACATTTGATGAATGTATTGCTTTACGTGTTGTTACATCTAGAGATGGAATGACTGCTGACTGGTATCTACTTCCAGAAGAAGTTTTGAGAACTATTTCTACTAGAATCGTTAACGAAACTCCGGGGATCAATCGCGTGGTCTTAGATATTTCTACAAAACCACCTTCAACGATCGAATGGGAATAAAAAGAAATATTTGAAAAGGATTTATAGAGTATGGACATGTTAAATCAACTGTTGAACGATGAAGATCGTAAAATGATCGAAGAGCTTAAAACTAGCCTTAATTTTTCGGATGAAGAATTTAATAAAGTTGTTAATATCTTGATTCCCGAAGTTACTAATGCGATTGGTCAAAGTATGAATGATGGATCGTTGATGCTAAAACTAATGAACGTTCTTTCGACAATGAATTTGGGTGAATCAACCGGAAGTTCGGAATCACTATTGAGCGTTCAAGCAAAAGAATCTGGAAGAAGTCTTTTGGATGGGATATTGGGCGCGCCAGAAAACGTTAATCATCTTTACGATAAGATTTCTAGTGACGTAAATGTTGAAAGAGAAAAAATTGAAACGCTGTTGCCTGCTCTTGCAATGGCCGTTGTCTCTGTGGTTATGAAGAATGGACCAGGGGTCGGTGGATTATTGAATGGCATGCTTGGCACAACTGATTCATAAATCGCATAGAAGCTAATTCAATTTAATTTTACTGGGACTCGCGAGACAGTACGTAAGATTTGAATAACGTTCGATAACCTGAATGACTACTCATTTAGGTTCAATATTCTACTAAAACAGCTTGCAGGATCATAGAAGGTAATAAATCGTTGCAACTAACAATAGCATACTGTAAAGCCTCTTTCTCATCTTAGATTCATGAATTTGGCGATATGTTCTTTCGTATCTGCGATCCTGTTTCTTTAAAAAATGGCAACGCATCCTTTTTGAACCTTTCGTGAGTATAAAACCTTTTTAGACTGCCCCGCAAAATATAAATTTGAGGGGAGTATATACTAACTAAGGTAGATATTTCAATCAGCTCATGATCATAGAGGTTTTGATTAATAAAAATCAGATCTGCATTGCCAGTCTCTAAGCGCTATCAATCTGCAATTAAAATTGCTTGATTCGTCGCATTGATCACAGACGCGATTCTTATACATGATTGTATGCCTTGTCGGGAAACACCAGATTCTACTAGGTGATTCAAATGGGAATCCATGCACATCCCGCAACCATTTATCGCAGAAACTGCTAGGCACATTAATTCAAAATCAGTTTTGCCAATTCCTGAATTTGCAATTACGTTCATCCGTAATTTTGCTGGCATTTTGCTAAATTCTTTGTCGCTGATTGAGTGTAGAAAACGATAGTAGATATTGTTCATTGCCATAATTGAAGATGCAGATTTTGCAGCATCAATTGTAACTGTATCAAGAATTTCGCCCTCTGTTGCAATTGCGTTAGAGAGCTTCAAATTTTTTGTAGTGTAGGCGGATGCTAGTGCGATACCGTAGATCTGAATAAGTGATAGGTCTGGAGAGCCTTCTTCTGTAAAGATACTACCAAAGTTTAATCTGATGTCTTTTGCAAAATCTTTAATTTCTGATTTTATTGTTTGAATACTCATAAGGCTCTCCATTTGTTTTATAGTTATGCTGCTTTTTTAAGGTCGATGGTTTCTTCGCCCTTTTTCCAATTACATGGACAAAGTTCATCAGTTTGTAGAGCATCTAAAACTCTTAAAACTTCTTTGACGTTTCGTCCTACGTTTAAGTCAGTAACCATACTGAATCTAATAATGCCGTCTGGATCGACGATGTATGTTGCTCTTTGGGCGACACCTTCGTTCCTGTCCAATATTCCAAGAGAACTGCAAATTTCTCTCTTTATGTCTGAGAGCAATGGAAATGGTAGATCTCTCAATTCTTCCTGATGTCGTCTCCAGGCCCAGTGGACAAATTCTGAATCAGTACTACAACCAAGAATTTGAGCGTCTCTATCGCTGAAATCATCATTCAATTTTCCAAATTCTGCAATTTCTGTCGGACAAACAAAAGTAAAATCTTTTGGATAGAAAAAGACTACTAACCACTTGCCTTTGAAAGATTCATTGGTCACATCGATAAATACATTATCGATATTAATATCCTTTAGTGGAAGATTGGTAACTGATTTGACAGAAAAGTCTGGAAATTTATCGCCTACGCCTAACATTTTGTACTCCAATTAGTATTTTAAGTTCTTATTCTGCAAGGTCAAATATTGAATGCATTTCTTATCTCTATAACTTGTTAGTTATAAATACGCTCAGCATCTGTTTGCCGAAATCTTAATCTTCTTCGACACCCCTTACTTGATTTGACTATAATTCCATTGCTGAAATCAAAATCGTAGGCAGTATATAGTCAATTTAACGTGATATGTACAATCAATGATATTAATGCTATTGATAGATATTAACTATCGTGAGCGCCTGTGAATATTAGAGATTACGAATATATTGTAGCGGTTTCAGAGCTTTTGCATTTTGGAAAGGCGGCTCGGTTCTGTAAGATTTCTCAGCCAACTCTCTCGATGCAAATAAAGAAATTCGAAGATATTTATGATGTCAAAATTTTTGATCGTTCCAACAAAAAAATTGTTATAACTGAAATAGGGGAACAAATTGTAGCTAAGGCAAAATCTATCTTAGAAAATCATAAGCTAATTGAAGAAATAACAACCAAAACAAAAGATCCAGAAACTTGCGAATTGAAGCTCGCAGTTTTCCCAACTCTTGGTCCCTACATCCTTCCTAAAATTATACCTAAAATTCATTCAAGATATCCAAACTTGCAATTATTGTTGATAGAAGAAAAAACGGATACCATTTTACCAAAGTTAATAGATTCTAAAATTGACTGCGCGTTATTGGCTCTGCCAATTGATAACGATAGTTTAGAATATCAGCCTCTTTTTTTTGATAGATTTAACGTCGCCTTACCTAGTCAGCATCCACTAGCAAAGCGAAAAAACATCGCTCTGAATGATTTAGCAAATGAAAGAATTTTATTATTGGAAGAAGGTCATTGTCTTAGGTCGCAAGCCTTGGAAGTTTGTTCATTGGTAAAAAAATCTACTTATCAAGAATTTCAAGCTACAAGCCTTGAAACTTTAAGATATATGATAGGGAGTGGATCTGGAGTAACTTTGATACCTCACATAGCAAGTATCAAAACAGAGGGAGTGACCTACGTCCCGTGTCGCGATCGAAAACTTGGGCGCTCAATTGCGCTTGTTTATAAGAAAGATAGTCACAGAAAAGCAAGCATAGATTTGATCTATAAAAAAATGATTAATATTTTCGCTGGTGAAGTCGAAGGATTGTAACCTTACACAGTTAAACTATCGCTATTTTTTGGGGGATGGTGGTCTTGTCGTGACTGTTTAGTTTTCTGTATTTATGCTATTTTCGTTTATCTCGTGGCTTAATTCAAGAGGGTCAAAAGCTCTCAGCAGAGAATTTCTAACCGTATTTGACCAAGTCGCTTAAAACCTATAAAAAAGACGGGTATTTAGCTATCTTTTCAATCTATTCCAATGCATTTTAAAATCGACAAAAAACATAAACAAGATTCAAACTATAAGCGAGATTTTCCGCTACTCCAGCGCTATCCAAATTTAGTATACCTTGATTCGAGTTCGACGACCCAAAAACCTCAATGTGTGATAGACGCAATTTCAAATTTTTATGAGACTTCAAATGCCAATGCTCATCGTGGTGTCTACAAAATAAGCCATTTAGCAAGTAGCCGTTTGGAAGAGGCGAGAGATATTCTGGCAAGATTCATTGGAGCGTCTTCAGAGAATGAAATTATTTTTACAAAAGGGACTACCGAATCAATTAATTTGGTAGCGAGCAGTTATCTTAAATCAAAACTTACGCAAGGCGACACTATCGTACTAGGTGGCGCAGAACACCATGCAAATATTGTTCCTTGGCAAGTTATTGCGCAAGAGCGTGGCGCTAAAATTGAATACATTAACATATTGGATTCGGGTGACTTAGATATAGAGCACTATGAAGATCTATTAAAAATACAGCCCAAGTTCATCTCAGTGGCTCATATCTCAAATGTCCTGGGTACCGTGAATGACATTGAAAAGGTTGTCAGCTTAGCAAAGAAGAAAAATATTCCTATTATGGTTGATGGGGCACAGAGTGCTTCACATTCAAAGATCGACGTAGAAAATCTTGGGTGCGACTTTTTTACTTTTTCAGGTCATAAAGCATATGGGCCAATGGGAGTTGGAGTCCTTTATGTTTCGAAGAAAATGTTAAAATCTATGGATCCTTTTATAACTGGGGGCGGAATGATTGAGGAAGTTGGATTGCAAAGCTCAACTTTTCTTGATGCACCTCATAAATTCGAAGCTGGAACTCAAAGTATCGCAGATATCTATGCCTTAGGAGTTGCTGTTAACTATATTCAAGAGATTGGACTAGAAAACATTTTAGCTCACGAAAGAGAGCTGACAATTTATACTTCAGTTAAGCTTAGCGAAATAAATGGATTGAAACTGATTGGTCCTTTAAAAGACCGCAAGGCACCAATATTTTCATTTAATTTAGAAGGGGTGCATCCGCATGATCTTGCAACTATCTTAGATGAGAAAGATATTGCAGTCAGAGCTGGGCACCATTGTACACAACATACAATGAATAGGTATAATGTAAATTCGACGGTGAGGGCATCGTTTGGAATATATAATACGATCGGAGACGTTGATAAACTCTTCGAGGGTTTAACGTTTGCAAAATCTTTTTTCAATAGGACTTAATTTATGTCAATGGATTCGTTAGCAGAATTGTATCAGGAAACTATCTTTGACCATTCTCAATCTCCACGTAAGGCGGAAAGTTTAGCCGAGGTAACTTACGAAAAAACTTCGAAAAATCCTTTGTGTGGTGATGTTGTCACTCTTGAAGTGAACATTAAGAACGATCATATTTTAGATGTAGCTTGTAAAACTAAAGGTTGTGCAATCTCCACTGCAGCAGGGTCCATCATGGCTACTGAAATTGTGGGTAAAACTATCGAAGAAGCCTTGAATATCTGTGACGGATTTATCAGTGCATTAAATGACAAGTCTGAATTAAATCATCAATCCGAAGAGCTTTGCATCCTGTCTAAAGTTAATCAATATCCGACAAGGGTTAAATGTGCGACCTTACCTTGGAGCACTTTGAAAAAAATAATCGAGGAAAAGTTGCAAGGTTAGACGAACTTACCTATTTTAACAGATCGTACTAGCGATCCTTCGTAGAGTAATTTTATCCGAATTTTTAGGGTGGCTACTTCATGTCTCATTGAAATCAATGACAATCTGATCTTTTTTGATTCTCTAATGTAATTTAGGTATAGATCATTGAAACTAAACTAAAACACCGG
>CAYYIQ010000189.1:0-6885 GCA_964472005.1 uncultured Bdellovibrionales bacterium
AAGTCGGAACGGGGCGGACTTATGATTTTAATCTAGTCCAATTTTCCCCTTCTCTAGTTGCTCCGGTTGCTCTGTGGTTATTTTCTAAACCGTCCAAAGATAGAACTTGCTCAAGAGAGGTAACGGCTAAGTTTTCGCAGTTGCGCAGCAACTTGCGAAAAACGGATTGTTAGCGAGTGATAGTACGACCAACGTATCTATAATCACCTACCTTCTCTTTTTCTATTTCAATGATCCTGGCAATATCTCGAGTTTCAGTTACGTTAACAATAAGATAACAGCACTCATTGAGAAAAGACTTTCTCCCATCTTCAGAAGTAAGGTCATATTGTGGCTCGATTGTCTTATCGAAATATAAGTGTTTAGCCAAAATGGATTGCTTTGATCTGACTCCACTCGGAGAAGGATTTATTTCACTTCCGTTAAATTTCAAGGCTCCTTGTTTTGAATTAGCATGTTGGATCAGCCTGCGCTTCAAATTTGAGGCAATGCCTACGTTGAGCTTAACTTCATCGATTGTAAATATCTCATAGTATCCCGGCTTTGATGGAACCTTATCGTAAATTTCACTAAACTTTATTTTCATAGTCTCCCTAAGAACAAGAGCGCTAACGGTTTAGTTGAATTGGGCCGACGCAGTCGGCCCAATTCAAACGATTTGTTATGTGGTTTGCGCCACTTCTTTTACATGAGTAGCAATTCTCAAATAAAATAAAACATGTAAACTCATAAGTATCATGACCATAGAGTAAAGAATCCAGGTTGGCATTGCCACATCAGGTGAAATATCGATTGAGCATAATTTTAAAATTATCACCGGCCAAATTGTTGCTACTAAATAACCAGGAATAAACCTGTATGCGGTAACCCACCAAATACTAAAAAATCTTTCTGTAAAACTCTCGCCAGAACTGCCACCATTGCAGATATAAGACCAAATAATTCCAACAACTGGTATTACAAAACTTGAAAAATAACCTAGCAAGACAATGGAAGCATCTAGCTCACTCTCCTCATTGCCAAGTGAACTATTATTTAAAAACGTTAGCAAAAGGAATATTAAAACATATAAAAAATTATCTCGTGTTGTTACACGTTTCTCGTTCAAATCATTCTTTAAAGAATTTATATCCTAGAAATACATACATATTTTGCCTCTAGTTAATCAACATAACGTTACAATTGAATTGGGCTGACCCAGTCGGACTTAATTCAAACGAGTTGTTATACCTCTAAATGTGTTTTTTCTAAACTATTTTTAGACGTCATAATATTTTGTGTAAACTCGTAGGTGAGAGCAAGTCCGACAAGAAAATAATATATCCCACTTTGTAGAAATGAATTAAGTTCAAAATTTCCAGTGAAAGAACTGAAAATATTTAATTTATAAATTAATAAAAAGCTCACTTTTGAAGCCCCCCCCAATTAAGGTTAATCTCAATAATCCAATTGGTAAAATATTTGCAATTAAAAATATATTTGCACTTAAGGCAATTAGAAAAGCCAGTAATGCACTCGCTACTGAAAAGTAGCTTGAGGAAACATTGCCAACCCAAATTAGCATGCATACGCCACTTGCAATTACACATGAAAGAATAAAACTAGTAACTCTAATTCGCTCCCTAAAATCAGTTTCATAAAAAAAGTATTTAACGGCAACTCCATAGCAAATAGCAAATAAGAACACATTTATTGGTAAGGTGTTATATGCGGTACTCACAAATGTAGGCTGTGCAACTGGACCAAAAAATAGTCCCGCAACGCAAGTAGCTAGTAGGGGAATAATCGAGGCCAATATAAGTGGAATGATCTTATAATTTAGGTTCATCTTATTTTTTTCCTTACATATAGGTTTAAATAATCAGGAAAGGTATAGCGGTTAAAATTTGCGGGCCGATTTCGGCTCCACGAAATTGGGTTGTCATACATAAAACAGCTGTTATAGAAACCTAATAATTATTTAATTAAGCCATCAACGGCATCCACCTTTACTGCAGCCAGCTTTTCTTCTTGGAACCTAAAATAAATCGGAAGAAAAGTGCACGGTGGCAGAATGCAAATTAAAGTATATGCCAATCCACAATATGTTTCGTATACCAACATTAGACGCTCAAAACAGTTTTCAAGAATCTTAGTGTCTTTTAACATGACACTGAATTCCCCACACCCATATCTTTGATTAGAAGAAGCAGAGGCAGAGATTGAGTCAGAATACTCAAAAAAAAAGCTGATTGCATTATAATAATGGTAACCAAATCCGAGGAACCATAGAATTGAAAAGGCTGCAAGAATTAAAACTGAGACTTTTAATTCTGGAAATTTTTTTACTATATGCCTAGACTGTGTGATGATTAAACCACCATTGAAAAAAACAAATATACTTATGATTATGGCGATGTTCATGTTTCCCTAAACGTATAACGTCAAAGTTTTAGCCGCCGCTTGTCGGCTGGCAAAAAACGCATTGATATCTTTTGAATCATGGCACGAGTAAGTGTATTGATGCAATAATTTTATAGTTCAAGTAGAAATAAAATACCTTTAAGGAAGAAGGTAAAAACCTCTTATTTATCCAATCCACAAGATTGTCTGACATGGCATATCAGACAATCTTAAACTTCTTTTGATTTTGGAATACTAGCGAGACATCAAAAAGTCAGCATAGTCACCCCAAAGCTCGTCATTGATAGTAAGTTGTGGGAGACTCGGAAATTTCTCTCCTTCCTTTTCAACACCTTCAAGGATTTTCAATAGTTCTGAAACACGAATCCATGCGCGTCCGTTTTGAAATTCGAACTTTGCACATTCACCGATGGAGACTGACGTTCCCGATGTCAATGGAAACTCATCGTTCGACATCTTATCGAATATGGCAATTGAGGTCATTTCGTCCACACCGATTTCCATTCGCCACATTGTCATGGCCAACTTTGTTTTATCTGGGGAAATCCATTGCAGAGTCGGACCAAATTCCACGTCGGGATTCGGATTGGCAACGATTTGAGGGGAACCTAGCATTTTTAGAAGATTCATTAAAATATTCCGTTTGCGTGATTGAAATAGAAGCAGTGAGCAGCAATATATTTAACTGCATGCTCAATGCTTCTATTTCGCGCTCATAAAACCTTTTTTCTTCCTTAAACGTATTTTTGTTCTTTGAAGACTTACTGAACAAATTAAATTAAAAGATCAAGATTACTTTTCGAATTTCAGGTTAATTATACGGAAAAAGTCTAAAGAGTGCCTTATAATTCGCATTTAGACCCTGATAAATTTGTGAATTTGCTATTTATTTAGCTTCTGTAACTACAAAGTCGCTGCTGGAAAACATGAAAAGTAAGAAAGATCTCGGCTAAGTTTTTGCCGTCGCGCAGCGGCTGGCAAAAAACGCATTGATATCTTTCGAATGATGGCACGAGCAATGGCCGGGATGCAAGTGTTTTGTGTATTGATAATATTCAGGGGAGGTTTAACCACGAAGACGGAAAGATACTAAGGGGGAGATTTAATTTTCGATAAATAGAGTTTTGATTAATAAAGGGCTATTTATTTAAGGCCCGACTTTCTCAGTTTGAGATTTGGCGACACATAACTTTATCTGCCAAAACATAGGGTCGAACCTAACAATTCCCTCTTTGTGTCTTAGTGGTTGAACCCAAGAAAGATAACGGCTAAGTTTTCGCAGTTGCGTAGCAACTTGCGAAAAACGATTTGTTAACTTTTGTATTTTATACTTTCCCACTTGAAAATTTTAAAGCGATTTTACAGATCGCGAACTGATCGTGAACCTTTTAGTTGGATTGTCTGCGAAATAGGAGCTTTAGGTTTATATATACCGACATTGAGCAGAATACTATTCCTAAATCAGCTATTAGTACTAATCCGGGGGAAGTATAAAACGCGGAGATTGCAACGTATGCAAATACGCCTGCGCCAATTAGACTGATGACAACGGCTGTAACTGCTTGCAAAAACTTGGATTTCTCAGACATCATTCTCTCCAAAGCAAAAACGATTGTAAAACCTACAAATTGTTATTATTTTTTCAAGTGAAAAGTCACATTTAAAATAGAGTCGGTCCCTGTCGTAATGTTGTGGGGAAAATTAACGGTAAAGTTTTCGCAGTTGCTGAGCAACTTGCGAAAAACGCATTGTTATCCTGTTTATTGCGTCACACATCAAGTTCATTTTCGGAGGTAGTTATTTTTCTCAAAATATACCTGACAATGTCAAAACAAACCCATATCAGGAAAAATAAACCAATTGAACCAAAAATAAAGAATTGGGTAGTATATTCTCCAGGATCAGAGGCAAATGTAACAAATGGAGTTGAAGCCCACTTAGATGTTGATTTCGCAGGATTCAAAAAACCACCATCAAGCATAACGCTGTAGCACCAACCCGAATATAATAATAAACCTAATAATTTATATGCGAATGGAAATTTCATCGGCTTATTTTTTGTTAAGAGAGGATAACGTTAAAGTTTTGCGGGCGCGGTACGCGCTCCGTCAAAAACGGGTTGTTAGCCATCTTAACGATGTGGCCAGACTAATGCAACCAAATAAGGTTGTGAAAGTAGCAATAGCGTTGATAAGAATAGCCCAAAATAGAATTTTTTAAACGACCAGTTAAAATACAACTTAGACACCAGTCGCAGTGGACCTATACTACATATCGCAAATAGTGCCGACCACTTAGCTTCATCGATTGGAGGGTAATGATATAACAAGCTAGATTGAATATCACTAATCGAGACAACATAGTTAAAACTACAAACCAGAAAACCAAAAACAACAATGATGCCAACGAGATCTCTCTTATTGTTGCTCATTGATACGAGTGTTAAAGGAAATAGAACTAAATACCAAAGCGCACTGATGGCAAGCACTCCTAACAAAAATAACGAAACGATCGTGATTAATGATAAAGCCGCACCTTCAAATTTTTTCATATGCTCAAAGTTGCTCACTATTCCCGTCAGAATATTCGCCCCTTGAAATAGAAAAACAACCGTTGCAGGAAACAGGTAAGCAATGTTTTTGAATTTGGACTCGTCGGGTGGCTGCATTTTAAAGATGGCTAACGGCGAAGTTTTTGCCGTTGCGCAGCAACTGGCAAAAAACGCATTGATATCCATCGAAGTGTCGCACGAGGTATCAGAAACATGCAAGTATTTATTTAGAATTAACCACAGAGCAAAGCCCTTCGGGCAGGCCTGTGATGAGCTCTGTCGAATCGAGCAGCCAGAGGATCTTGTTTAATTAGGACTCGATGGGGTTTAAACTATCTGCCGAAGAACCACGTTTGCTTCTAGTTTCTTAACTTCCCCTCTCTGGTTGCTCCGGTTGCTCTGTGGTTATTTTATTTTTTTACACTTTCAGTAACCGTTTCTGTTGTAGAGAGGGATATCGGCTAAGTTTTCGCAGTTGCGTAGCAACTTGCGAAAAACGATTTGTTAAGTCTCATTTTTATGTTTACCGAGTCTTTTTTCAATAAATTCTAATTCCTCAGTTGGGATTAACCTAACATTAAGTGCATATGATACCCTACGACCTAAAGAGGATATTTCAATTGAATTAGGCTTTAAATCTGTAGGATTCAGCCCTCCGAGTTGTTCAAAAGTCCGTTCCTTTTTATATTCGAGCAAACCTATTGATACTAAGTTCAATATTTCGGCCAATATTGTAAAAAGCTCTCCTCCGATGACTAAACGGCTATAGTCAGTTTTGCGAAGTAAAAAACTGTTACCATTTGAATTCATATCGAATGCATGCTTATCATAGAAAATTCTTAACAATTGTAACTGGCGATAGCTTAAACTTTCAGCTAAATTTAATAAGAATCCACCATCTTGTTCTGAGTAATTATCGTCAAATGCCAGCGTAACGAAAATATGTCCAATGTGTCTCGCCTTTCTTTCTTCATAGGCATCTCTACACTTTATCATGACCCCTTCAAGCACTTCTGCGGCAGAGATCCGACCATTAGTTTCGCTAAAGAAACCGTCGTGACGAAGATTTTTACCATTTTCTAGACGTTGGTTAATTCTATCAAAAGCATAAGCCGCGCCATATATTGCTCTTATCTTACCCCTCTCCCCTGTAATCCGATCTCTAATCTCATTTATTCCCTTCTTGAAGATCTCCGTCACGGCAGGACCTGCAAGTGCAGCCAATAATGCTCCATCCGCTCCTGGTAAAATTAGCGCGGTTGCGACAGCCGACAATGCGCCACCTGAATTACTGGCAAAATCAATGATTTGATTTGAGATTTGATCGTTTTTCACAATTAATCCTAAAGAGACTTAACGGCTAAAATTTGCCAGCGCTATTAGCGCTTGGCAAAATTGTTTTGTTAGACATTCCCGGTTAGTTCCTTAAGTGCAACTTCCGGGTTAATGTCATTGCCATGTGCATCGGATAGCGGGAACACTTTCCCGCATGGCTTGCAATAATAACCAGCACCGCTCGTGTATCCATCAGAATATCCACCAATAGGGATCTTACAATTTGGACAATGGGGATTACATTTAGAATCCCAATATATTCCATATTTCAATGTCATATCATTATTATTGCGAGTTACCCAAAACACAATTAAAAAAACTATATTGAACGCAAGTGAGCCTAATAATAACGTCAAAAGAAGAGATGGGCTAGCGTTATCGGATAACGCTTTTGCTAGAATAGGTCCAATTTGAGTGCACATCCAAATCAAAATACCGCTAAAAGACACCGCTAGTCCGTTCGCTGCATTTGAAATCAAAGATTCTTTTACTCTTTCGCCAAAACTCATTGACTCACCTTTATCGAACTAAAAATGTCTAACGGCTAAGTTTTTGCCGTCGCGCAGCGGCTGGCAAAAAACGCATTGATATCTTTC
>CAYYIQ010000190.1:0-6857 GCA_964472005.1 uncultured Bdellovibrionales bacterium
TGGAACGAGGGACTTCGCGGAAAAATCGATGAATTTAGACCAAAGCTAATTCTTGAAGTGCACGCACCTGAAATTTTAGAGGGCGAGGATCCATTTCAGAAAAAATGGACGCTTAAGGTGTATTTTGACTTAGAAGCTGAGAATAAAAATGCTTCATCGTACGATCTTGACGACAAGCAAAAAGCAGAGCTTTACGACTATCTTCTTATCAGAGAAACAGGAAAACTTTTTTCTTTGATTCCGTATTTTAGTTCGATAGTGAAAGATAAGCTTTCATCAAGCTATCACATCGAAGCCGAACAAGCGTTTGAAATACTAGAAAAGTATAAGAAGGACTTAGAAGAAGAACATTTTATTGTAAAAAGTCCAAGTTGGTGGAATGACGCTAAGAAAGCTGTTGGCGTAGTTATTAAAATTAAATCTAAAGACGAAAACTCTACACCTAGTCCTTTCAGGGGTAGTAACTTGGTTGATTTTTCATGGAAATTGACTGTCGGTGGCCAAGAGTTGTCGCTCGAAGAATTTGAAGGAATGTTGGAACAAGGACGTTCGCTTATGCACATTGGTGGTAAGTGGGTCGGACTTGATCCGAATGAGATAAAAGACAACATTTTAAAGTTAAAAAGTTTATCATCCGGACAAAAGTTTACGCTCTTTGATGCTTTAAGGCTTGGTGTTTCTGGTCTGACCGGGATGTCGCAACTTGACCTCGTTAGAATTGATGCGGACGGATGGATTCAACGTATTTTAGATTTTGAAAATAGAGATATCGAAGACAAGCAAACTCCCGATACATTTAAGGGAGAGCTACGACCGTATCAGGAAGTTGGTGTTGCTTGGTTAAGTTTCCTATCTAAAGTAGGGGTCGGCGGTTGTTTGGCTGATGATATGGGATTAGGGAAAACGATTCAGGTTCTAGCTTTGCTGTCAAAGGAGCTAGACGCCAATCCTGAATTACCCCCAAATCTTCTCGTTGTTCCGATGTCGATCGTGGGTAACTGGGAAGCAGAGGCTAAAAAATTCCTTCCTAATTTAAAGGTCTATGTCCACCATGGAGCTAGTCGTTTAAGTGGACCGGCTTTTATCAAGGCAACTACAGGTGTAAACTTAATTATTACAACATATAGTTTACTTCATCGTGACTATAAGAATTTCAGAAAAATTGATTGGTATCGAATTATCCTGGACGAAGCTCAAAACATCAAAAACACTGATGCGAAACAGACGAAAGCAGTTAGAGCGTTAGTCGATGAGTTATCACGCGGGAATGCTGGAATTGATCAAGATAAGGATATTCATTTTGAAGGTGATGACTCTGAACCAAGAATCATTCTACCAAATGAGGGTCGAGGGCCTTTAAGACTTGCTTTAACAGGTACTCCTCTTGAGAATCGCTTACAGGAATTATGGTCGATTTTAGATTTTATTAATCCTGGGTTACTTGGGTCTGCTGACGACTTTAGGAAACAATTCGTAAATCCGATAGAAAAGTCACGTGAAATGTCTGCAGCGAATGCGCTTGGACGATTAATAAAGCCTTTTATCTTGCGTCGAGCAAAAACTGATCCGGAAATTGCGGCCGATCTCCCAGAGAAAATTGAAATAGAAAGCTTGGTTCATTTAACCGCAGAACAAGCTGGTTTATATTCAGCGACGCTTGAACAGATGATGCCGCGAGTTCGCGAATTAGAGGGAATCCATCGTAAAGGGATTATCCTGTCAGTTATCACTAAGTTAAAACAAATTTGCGTGCATCCAAGTTTAGCTTTGAAAGATGGCGGTCCACTCTCAGGTCGTTCTGGGAAACTTCAAATTCTCGAAGAGTTGTTAGATACGATTCTTGCAGAAGGTGACAAAGTTTTAATTTTTACTCAGTTTGCACAATGGGGACATATGTTGACCCCGTACCTTTCGGAAGTGTTCGGCGTGAAGGTTCCGTTTTTCCACGGCGGTTTAAATAGAGGTGACCGGGAAAAAATTGTCAATGAATTTCAAAGTGACAATGGTCCTCCAATTCTAGTCCTTTCGCTTAAGGCTGGTGGATTTGGATTGAACTTAACAAATGCTAATCAAGTGATTCACCTTGATCAGTGGTGGAACCCAGCAGTGCAGAATCAAGCGACAGATAGAGCTTATCGAATTGGCCAGAAGTCAACAGTTCAAGTTAGAAGTTTGATTTCCAAAGGGACCTTGGAAGAAAAGATTAATCAATTGCACAAAGAAAAACTACAGCTCGCTAACACCGTAGTGGGGACTACTAGAAACGTAATAACCGAACTTAGCCCAGATGCGCTCGAGGAGTTACTTTCACTTCAAACATCTGTTCTGTTGGAGGCTTAAGATATGAGTTTAATAAAAAAATATCAAAACACTTGGATTTCTGAATTTTTGATGAATCAAGCTGATGTTTTCTTCAATGAAGAAGTCAAAAACGAAGCTAAAACCCTTGTGCGTGAAAATAGAGTTCATGAAGTTTATGTGGAACCAGGCAGGTTATCCTCAAGAGTTTCATTCGATAAACGTTCTAGTATTAGAGTTGTTTTAAAATTGAAGGAAGTTTCAGAAGAAGTTTTCGAGACTATCGTATCGAGTGTTGCAAGTGATCCTATCATTCTAACTCATCTTTATAATAACCAGCTTTCTGATAGATTCTTTCTTCAGCCAAACGTAAAAGAAAATTTACTGTTTAATATGGAAGACATCTCGGTTCTGATTGAAGATGAGGTTGTCGATGTTCAAAATGAAAAAGTTGCTGCTGTATTTGAAAAGTTCGTAGAGCAAATCCTTGGAAATCCGATTCTATTTTTGACTTTTAGAGGGCATGGCGCAGAGCAATTTCTCCATGACGTAAGGGAAGCAAGAGCGGAAACTATCACTGAGACTCAAATTGAAGCCGAGTTGGTCGGCATGCAAGAAATTAAGCGGTTGACAGTAACCCCAGAAGAATTTTTTAAAGGTAGTAGTATGGAAAACTTTACCTTAACTGTTAGAGCTGATGAGTTGCCGGCTTCGTTGCTAAGAAGATTAGATCCTCTTCCAACAAATGGAGGGTTGGATTTTGTTGATAAAAATCTGGAGATGGCCTACGAACGAATAACAAGACTTGCGCAATCATTAGCTAGATTTCTTTAGTTCTCTATTTTTTTATTAGTAGATTCACTTTAAATCATGAACATGAAAATTATAAATTGGAACGTTAATGGTATTAGGGCTGTCTCGACAAAGGGGTTCGCAGAGTTTATCAAAAGTGAAACTCCCGATTTGGTCTGTCTTCAAGAGATTAAATGCAACGATGTTGAAGTCCTAGCAAAGATCTTTAATGAAATTGATTACGATTTCCAACCTTCGTTTGCAGAAAAGAAAGGATACTCAGGAACTCTCATTGCATGGAAGAAAAATCCTGCAATTGAATTAGCGCCGATTGAAGAATGCTCGCCCAAGCTCGGTAGTAAAACTATCCTGTCTGAAATATTCAAGTTCGAAGGTCGACATGTGTTTTTTTCGTTAGGCGACTACATCTTAATGAACTTATATTTACCATCTGGTAGTTCCTCGGAAGAGAGGCAAGTTGTTAAGTATAACTTTATGGAAAACCTCTATAACTACCTTAGTTCGTTAGACGATGTTACTCGATCGAAAATGATTATCTGTGGTGATTTTAACATCTGTCATGATGAATTAGATATTCATCATCCTAAGGAAGCTACTAAAAAAGAGCTTTCGGGCTTTCTACCACCGGAAAGGGAATGGTTTTCACGTCTTTTGAATATTGGATTTACTGACACGTTTAGACACCTTAATCCTGGTAAAAGAGAGTATACTTGGTGGTCCTTTCGAGCGAATTCTAGAAATAAAAATCTTGGCTGGAGGCTTGACTACTTCTTAGTAGGCGGAGCGGTTCTAGAAAACATGGTCAATATGAAGCAGCACACCAATGTTTTAGGATCTGACCATTGTCCAATTGAATTAGATTTCAAGATTGCTTAAGAAAAAAATTTCGTATGCAAAATAATACTCTAATTGCAAAAGACAAATTAAACTTACTTCAGAAAGAATATCCAGCTTTACGTTTTTCGAATACTATTGTCGAAACTGAAAAAGATAGAGCGTGTGTAAAGTTCTGTTATGAATTAAATCACTTTAGTTTTGAAACTGTTTACGAATTGCCGCTAGCAATTAACGTTGAAGATCCAATTGTAAATCAATTTTTAAAGTATCTAGGAATTGTTGAGTCTTTTTCATACTGGAAATTGACTTGTTCGCCGGAAATAATTTTAGATAAACAACATATAACAGATTCAGAAAAGAGCTTTTTTAAAAAATTACTGCTGAATGGAATGAGTGAATTCTTATTTAGAAACGAGCTTCCGCTCGACATTTCAGTTGAAATTAATGCAGGAAGTAGCGCTGCGGATGAAAAACAAGCTGATTCATTAAGTTCAAATTTAGATGGAGCTTTAGTTCTCGTTGGAGGAGGCAAGGACTCAATTGTTAGTTTGGAAACCCTAAGGCTTCTCGGGCAAGATAAGTTGAGGATCGTTCCTTTCAGTGTAAATCCAATAAAAGCTTCAATTGACTGTATTAATCAGTCGCAGTTTGATAGTCCGATTTATTGCCGCAGGATAATCGACAAGAAGTTGTACGAGCTAAATAAGCAAAACTTCTTTAATGGTCATATTCCGTTCTCGGCAGTTCTCTCTTTTGTGTCGTCACTTGTGGCATACAGTAAGGGGTTGAAGTATGTCGTGTCTTCAAATGAGTCTAGTGCAAATCAAGGAAATGTTATTTCAAACGGTGTCGAAGTTAATCACCAGTATTCAAAAAGCTTTGAATTTGAAAAAGATCTTTCCGAGCTTTTCGCGGATAACGGAATGCCCATTCAATATTTTAGTCTATTGCGACCGCTAAATGAAGTTCAGATAACTAAAATATTTTCGAACCAGACTAGGTACCATTCATTTTTTCAAAGCTGTAACGTGCAGCAAACACTAAAAGCCAGAGCGGAGACCCATAAAAAGTCTGAATTAACCGCGTCTGATCGTTGGTGTGGAATCTGCCCTAAGTGTGTATTTGTTTATTTAATGCTTAATCTATTCCTTCCAAAAGAAAAGTTAGTTGAAATTTTTGGTGCAGATTTAAGCAGTTCTGATAGCTTTCGGGAAGTTGCTAAACAGTTAAGTGATCCAGATGTAGTTAAGCCATTCGAATGTGTCGGGACCTTTGAAGAAGTTGATTTAGCATTGAAGATTCATGATGCTGAAGATCGTTCAAGTTTGAAGGATGCGCTAGATGAGTTTTTAAACCATTGGAATTCTGAAAATATGATACCAGCTTTTTTTGAATCAGCGTTGAAAAAACAACTTACTATAAAAGTTTAAGAATATGCTTGGTGATTTTGAGATTGATTTCAGTCAAAAAAAAGTACTTCTCCTCGGGTTCGGTCTGGAAGGCAGAGCTAGTTTAAAATATCTCAAAGAAAAATTTCCAACTGCGATAGTTAGTGTCGCTGATCAAGCTAAGAGTTTTTCTATTGAAAGCGAGGTCCGATCTGAGGTCTCAGAGATTTATAAAGGCGAAAGTTGGTTAAGCTCACTCTCTGATTATGATATTATAGTGCGGTCACCCGGTGTTCCCTTAGGTCTAATTGAGAGCGCTGTGCCAACGGATGGCACAGCTCCTATCATGACGTCAGTGACAGAGATTTTTTTAGAAAAAAATAGATCAAGGACAATTGGAATAACTGGAACAAAGGGCAAGTCGACAACCTCTTCGCTTCTGAAAGAGATATTGGCCGCTTGCGGTTTTAAAGTTGAACTGGTTGGGAATATCGGTAAGCCAGCAATCTCTTTGATCAATGAGAAGGTCGACTATTTCATTTATGAATTATCTAGTTACCAACTTCAAGATCTTAAATATTCACCACACGTAGCATTCTTTTTAAACTTTTATCCCGAACATCTTGATCATCATGGTGGTATCGAAAATTATTTTTCTGCAAAGTGTCGAATTTTCGATTTTCAGGAGCCGAAAGATTTTTTATTCTTAGGGCAAAAAGTTTTACCGCAAGTCGTAGGCAAACCTAGGTCCAGCTTGTGTGTCGTAGGTGGACCGGAATCTAAGTTTTTTATAAAAGGCTCATCAATAGTCTCCAGAGACGGATCGTTTATGTTTGATATGAAAAGCTCTGGGTTAAGAGGTAGTGGTAATTTGCAAAACTTACTCGCAGTGTTCGAATTTGCAGCATCAATAGACCTTGATCTAGATTTAGTAAGCCGGGGAATTTCGCAGTTTAAACCTCTGCCACATCGGCTAGAAATTGTTGGTACTCGGAATGGGGTCCAGTATGTGAATGATTCAATTTCAACCGTTCCGCAAGCAACAATTAATGCAATAGACGCTTTTGATTCTCAAATACAAACTTTAATACTTGGTGGGTATGATCGAGGTGTTGATTTTGATGAGCTCAGCGATGTTATTTTAGAGTCTGAAATACCATTGGTGCTTCTATTTAAACCCAGCGGAGAACGAATCTTATCTTCAATAAACAGATCTGCTAAAAGTAAAAATTTAACACCTCCCACCATGCAGTTTGTAGATTCTATGGATCACGCAATCAAAGTCGTAATCGAAAAGAATTTCAAAAGTGGAGTCTGTCTCCTCTCTCCAGCATCACCAAGTTTCGGGATGTTTAAGAACTTCGAAGAACGCGGAAAAACTTTCCGTGACATTGTGTTGTCGGTTTTTTAGCGACTACAGAGACACGCGCTTAGTCTACTAGGGAGATTTTAACGCAGAGCAAGCGGAGCAAACGGAGAGGGGTTGGAGGGGCGTGGGGCGTTTGAGTTTAGAGTTCTTCG
>CAYYIQ010000191.1:0-6803 GCA_964472005.1 uncultured Bdellovibrionales bacterium
GGGATCCAGGAGAAGTAATGTTTTCAGTCACCTGGATCCCCGCGTTCGCGAGGATGACGGGAAAAAATCCAACTTGTATTACTCGGACAACCTCAAAGGCGAGAATCCAGGGGGACTCTCTCAAGCATTAGGAGCACTGTCTTGGCGGAAATAGCGGCTGTTGTACGTAAAGAGCTTATACAAGTCCTGGATTCCTGCCTCCGCAGGAATGACGGCGAGGCGCAGAAATAACGGCGAGGCGCAGAAATAACGGCGAGGCGCAGGAATGACGGCGAGGCGCAGAAATAACGGTTGTTGTACGTGCATGTGAAGGTGAAAACTCATCCTGAATTTCAATCTCGGTAATAAATACGAAGGGCAGTGAGGATTACGAGGGTCGCGGGGATTACTGCAATGCTAGTGTGATTGATTTATTCTAACGACAGTGTGAAGTTTCTCAGCTTAATAAAATTAAAAAATTAGTGCTAGAATTCTAACGATATTCTAATATCGAAATTATGTTAGACGAAAAGAACAATATTGAAATAAATATTGACGATTTAAGCCATAAAATTAAAAACAATGGCTTGGCGCCAATTGCGGAATTTTTAATTGAGAGCCACCTTCCTGCTTTCAATATTATCCATTCTATATTTCTCTGTGCAAGACCATTTATCGCTCCATTTGTTTCTCCAACCAGCTTATTTACTTGGGAGCAGGTGCTTGAAGACTCCGACGTCCGTGAGGGCTTACTTTTACGTTTAAATTCGGAGACTAGAGTTTAATATGGAACATTCTACACCCGGAATTATTCTGCTGATTATCGCATTCATTGGTCCTCTTTTTTACTATGTAAGGAAGGTTAGGAACGGGAAAACTTATGAAATGCGAATGATTCGTGGAATTGAAGAAATTGAAAATGCGATTGGGCGGTCCGCCGAAGAAGGCCGTGGAATTGCTTTTTCAACTGGAATGACAGACGTTTCACCACTTTTGTTTGCCTGTTTGGGGATTTTGAGTTTCGTGGCGGAAAAAGCGTCAAAGCTCCGCTCAAAATTAATTGTCCCAGTTCGTGACCCAGAAGCACTTGCTTTGATTGATTCGACGCTACAGCAAAGTTATCAGAAAACTGGAATGTCTTCACGCTATGACTCTAGCCAAGTACGGTATCTATCTTCGGAGCAATTGGCTTACGCCTCTGGGTATCAAGGAATTGTGCACCGAGAGAATATTGGAGCAACTTTTCTTTTTGGATCTTTTGCAGCTGAGTCTTTAATTCTCGCAGAAGCGGGTCAACAAGTTAATGCGGTGCAAATAGCAGGAACTATTTCTAACGAGCAAATTCCATTCTTTATAACTTCTTGCGACTACACGTTGCTTGGTGAAGAGCTTTATGCCGCGAGTGCATATTTAACCAAGGATCCAACTCAAATAGCAAGCATACGTTCGCAAGATATTGCGAAGTTAGCTTTGCTAATACTAATAATAGTAGGTGTTGTTTTAGCCTCTTTAGAATCGTTAAATTTCGATGTTAAATCGAGTATAATTCAATCGACAATTGAAAAGCCTTGGGGAGAGTCTTAAGTTAAATGACTAAACGAATTGCGCAAATTATAACTTTTCTAGGCGGGCTCTATTTTTTCTTAGAGTTTTTGCTCCCAGAGGTAGTTGACGTTAACGGAACTTCTTTCAAGTTTAATACCTATCATCAAGATATTAGTATCGGGATCGCTCTAATCTCGTCAATGGCGATAGGGCTAGGTGTTATTAATATACTATTGGTACATGGCTTAAAAATATTTAGAAGCAAAAAAAATATATTGCCATCGGCAGTATTGATAATCTCATTTTTCGTAACATTGATTTTTTTGAGTCTGACATGGATTAAAGACGAACGTATCCAAAGTAGTTGGAAAGATTTACAGTCGATTAACGACTACATTCGACTTAATAATGAAGAAGATAAATCTATTGTTTTAGAGAAAATTAAAACAAACCTAGAGTTGATTAATGCAGGTTCGGTTCCTGAAGGGATTGGTCAACAAGAATATCTTGGAATACTCTCGGCTATAAATGTCATTACTGTAAGTGATCTAGACGTATCAAAGAAGATCGAAAAAATTTCGGAAACTATCTCAGAAGAAAAAAAACAAGCAGTGATTAAGGCTAATGAAGAACGAAAAGAAACCATTGTTTGGAGAGTCGACCATTTGATATTTTACGGTCTTTTCTTCCCGCTTGGAAGTTCTATGTTCTCGTTGCTCGGATTCTACATTACCTATGCTGCATTTAGGTCTTTTCGAGTTAAGTCAAAAGAGTCCACCGTAATGATGCTTGCAGCGTTAGTCGTTATTCTCGGACAAATCCCTCAGGGGGTGATGTATATTTCGGAAGATATTCCCGGGATAAGGCTTTGGATCATGCAATATGTTTCGACTCCAGCGTTCAGGGCGATTTATTTTTGTTCGGCGTTAGCAGGACTAAGTCTGGCAGTAAGAATGTGGTTTTCATTGGATAAAAATCCATTTTTGTCCAAGTAGGTAGTTTATTATGAGTATTAATCTAGAAAAACGTAAGAAAGAAAAAGAGCGCTGGTTTGTGTTCGCACTCGTAATCTCTTTTATTATGATTCCAATTGTAACTGGAATTAGATTAACACCTGCGCCAATGAAAACCGCAAGTGCAATTTTTACGGAAATTGATTCGTTAAAACCGGAAAGTGGGAAGGTCGTTTTAGTCTCTTTAGACTGGGGAACTGGTACACTAGCTGAAAATGAACCACAAAGTAAGTTAGTAATAGAACATTTGTTTAGGAAGAGGATCCCATTTGCGCTTGTTACGCTTTATAGTTTAGCATCACCGTTTTTGGAAAAACTACCACAAGAAATTTTGGCAGAACTAAAAGAAGAGAATCCCGAAGAGAACTGGGAGTATGGCGTCGACTGGGTCAATTTGGGTTATTTGCCGAACGGTTTGATACAAGTTCAAGCTTTAGCAAAAGCAGATGATTGGAGTTCAGATAAAAATTTTAAAACCGATGCCAGCAATGTCCCAACTTCGCAAATTCCATTAATGAAAAAATTACGCAATATTAATGACGTAAGTGCATTAATCGAAATTACTGGTCTCCAAGGTGTCTTTTCTACATGGTTACAATTTTTTCAGACTGAAAAATATACGCCAATCATGATGCATGGTTGCACATCGATAACTATCCCCGAAGCTTTCATATTTTACTCTTCTGGGCAGTTGAAGGGGTTTTTCGAGGGTATCGCTGGCGCTGCCTATTATGAACTCCTTTTAGAAAAAGCATATCCGCAAAGAAAAATGGATAGTGCCAAAATGGTAAATACTGGGACTTCGTTCGCGCAAATCTTAGTTATATTTTTAGTGGTGATCGGAAATTTTCTGTTTTTTATTAACAAAAATAAAAAGACAGGAGAATAGTTAAGTTATGTTTGAGTACCTAACAATTTTTTTAGCTGGAGTTTGTACGTTAGCTATTTATTCCTTTTTATATAGAGAGAATATTTTCTATCGAATCTTTGAACATTTGTTTATTGGTATCGCGACCGCGTGGGGATTCGTTATTACAATCAGACAGTTTTTGTGGCCAAAGTTTTTTGCTGGCTTGTTCGGGACTGATCGAATTCTTCTACCTGATGGAACTGAAGTTGTTGCTTATAACTATTCTATTCTTTGGTATTTGATTCCAGTAAGTTTTTCGCTTCTTTACTACTTGATCTACTCAGCAAAATATCGGCATCTTGCGCAACTAGTAATTTCTTTTCAGTTTGGCTGCGCAGGCGGGTTAGCTTTTAAGGGCTTCTTTGTTGAAGTATTGCCCCAAGTTTACGATTGCTTCCGATCGATCTTCATTACCACAGGGGCTTCGGGTGGAGATATTCAATTGGATTGGTCAAATATTATCTTTTTAACAACACTTTTTTCGTCTTTCACTTATTTCTTCTTTACGTTTAAAATTTCAGAGAACAGGTTTTTCTCGGCTTCGAAAACGACAGGCCGTCTTTTAATGATGGTATGTTTTGGCGCATTCTTTGGTTCAACAATGATGGCGAGGATGGCGCTCTTAGTAGAAAGAATAAACTTTCTTGCGAGTGACTGGTTTGAGGCAGTTAGGCATTTAGGTGGGGTATTCGTGTGAGTGTAACTTCTGTTGTTATTACCGATTGTGGATCAACTACAACTAAAGGAATTTGGTTTGGAAGAGTTGATGGTGCATGGAAGGTTATTGCCCATGCCGAAGCACCAACAACCGTGGAAAAACCTGTTGCAGATGTGACGATAGGTGCGATTAATGCAATTCGAACTTTAGGTTTGTCTCACGGCAAAAAAATCGTGGATGAAGACCTAAGTCAATCGCGACTATTGATTAACACAGCAGATGATTTACCTGAAATGTATCTATCGACTAGCTCGGCTGGTGGTGGTTTGCAAATGGTTGTTATGGGAATCGTTGCTAACATTAGCGGTAAAAGTGCTGAAAAAGCGGCTCTTGGTGCGGGTGCGATAGTGCAGAAAGTTATCGCACTAGATTCTGGGTATCAGAATTATGAAGCTTCCCAACTGATTAGAGAATTGCGCCCAGATATTATTCTATTGGCGGGCGGAACAAACGATGGTGCAAGTGAGCAAGTTATAGAGCTAGCCGAAATCCTATTGCTGGCGGAGCCCAAATCTCGATTTGAAACTGATTTGAAAGTTCCAGTCGTCTATGCCGGTAATAACGCTCTAACAGACAAAATCTCAGAATTATTAAATGATACGTTTCAAGTTCAGTTTGTCGAAAACGTACGTTCTCTCGTTAATCAAGAAAATCTATTGCCTGCGAGAAATGTTATTCACGACATCTTTTTAGACCACGTGATGAGTCAGGCGCCAGGATATCGGAAGCTCCAGGAGATGGTTTCTAAACCTATTGTTCCTACTCCAGTTGCCGTGTCGAAAATGATTGAAAAAGCTTCTGCAAAGCTCGGTAAAACGATGTTGGCGGTCGATATTGGAGGAGCCACGACGGATATTTTTTCGATTAAAAAAAATCAAGATAACGGAACTTTTCTTCCGGTTCATAGATCGGTTTCTGCAAACTTAGGAATGAGTTATTCAATTGGAAATGTTGTGGATCTTGCGGGCATTGATAGTATCAGACGTTGGGTACCGTTTGAAATAGAAAATTCTTTCCTGAAAAATAGCCTTTGGAATAAGATGATAAGGCCAACAACTTTACCAGAAAACTTGCTAGACTTGCATATTGAGCAAGCTGCTGCCAGGGAGGCACTCTCTCTGTCATTTGATCATCACATAGAGCTTGAAGATGATTTTGATATCGCTGCAAAAACAGTTGATATTGCTGACATCTTTAATTCAAAGCGCGAAGAGAAATTTTCGATGTTTGATGTCGATATGATTATCGGATCGGGTGGAGTATTAAGCCATGCGCCGAACAGGTCTAGTGCGGGACTAATGTTAATCGATAGTTTTAAACCGCTTGGGATTACATTTTTGGGGATTGATTCAATCTTCATGCTTCCTCATTTGGGAGTTCTTTCTGAGACGGATGCAGACGCTGCGGTCGAATTACTGTTTTCCGAATGCATCGTTCCATTAGGTAGTGTGATATGTCCCAAGGTTAAAAGTGAAAAAATTAAACTAGGGCAAGAGCTGTTTAGTATACGGTTTGTTGAGTCAGGAGAAGTTCTGACAATAAAGTTTGGTGAAATGAAGAAAATTTCATTGCCAGAGAAGTCTCGTTTGGAAATTGAAATAGTATCAAAACATAAAAGCTGCGACTTTGCATTGCCTTTAAAAAAATCGTTCGAAGTAGAAGGCGGTTTAATGGGCTTACTCTTTGATGGACGAGGTGGGCAACAAGATCGTTTGCTTCAATCAGCTAACTCTATCGACCTCCTGAAAAAATGGATGAATGCTTTGGAGATTGACTACTAATGAGTACTCCCAAAAGAACAATTTATGAAAATACCTCTTTAACCAGAGAGCGTAGACTGCCAATTTCAGGACAGGCTTTTGTTGAAGTTGGTGATGTAGTTAAACCGGAGGAAGTAGTGCTTTCGGCGGAAATTAAGGGCGAGCTTTTTATTATAAGACTGTCCGAAAAATTGGGTATCGATGCAGAAAGTCTAGAGAATGGGTTGAAAATTAAAGTTGGGGACGAAGTTAAGGTAGACGACACTCTTTTTTTTAGGAAAGGACTCTTTTCGTTTCTGGATCTCAAGTTTCAATCCGGAGTCGATGGAAAGGTAGAGTTTATTTCCCTTGATAGTGGGCATATTGGAATACGGTTGGCCGCCACAACTCTTTCGGTAAGTGCGTTTATACCCGGTACGGTGTTAAAAATTGAAAAATCTAGAACAGCATTGATTTCTTCAAACGTAGGTTTGTTGCAAGGAATTGTCGGATATGGAATCGAAGGTAGTGGAAAAATAGTTTTTATTGAAACAAACGCAGTTAGAAAATTAGATGTGTCAGACGTTGAAAAATTGGACTTCAATAATGAGCCAGTAATTATTTGTGGTGGCTCTGGTTTCACAAAAGAATTTTTTGATTACGCAAAACAGCAAGCAGTTGTTGGGATAATCACCGCATCTTTAGATTCAAGCGATGTTACAGCGACTTTAAAAACCTCAGTATTTGGAAACAGTCCGACGTACGATCCAGCAAATCCAATTGTTATTTTAGTCGAGGGATTTGGTAATATTCCGTTCTCTAATCGAGCAGTTGAGTTTTTGAAAAACTATCATGGAAAGACTGCATCAATCAGTGGTGTTACTCAGATTCGAGCTGGG
>CAYYIQ010000192.1:0-6710 GCA_964472005.1 uncultured Bdellovibrionales bacterium
TGCATCGCATTATAGTCAGCAATTTTTGCAGCCGCTTCGTTTTCACCTTCTACTGCTTGTGCATTTGCTTGAGAAACTTGAATCCGGCGTTCCTTTTCGGCAGTCGCCTTACCAATTTCACCGAGTTTCTCTTGTTCGGCAACGTCAATCTTTGCTTGGTTTAGAGCAGTCGAAGCAGCCTTCTTCCCAATACTATCAATATAGCCAGATTCATCTGTGATATCTGTAACGTTTACGTTAATCAGTGCCAAACCTACTTTACGCAATTCACCTTCGACGTTGTTTCTAATAACTTCAAGGAATCTTTCTCTATCCTGGTTGATTTCTTCAATCGTTAAAGACGCAACGGTCAATCGAAGTTGACCAAAGATGATTTCGGTTGCAAGAGACTCTAACTCTGATTGATGTAAGTCTAAAAGTCTTACTGCCGCATTGTTCATCACGTCAGGATCAGTACTTATTGCAATGGTAAAAGTGGAAGGCACATTCACTCTGATATTCTGCATGGAGAGAGCCCCTTTAAGCGGAATATTTATCGACATCGGAGTCAATTCAAGAAACCTTGCTTCCTGAATAAGCGGAACAACAAAATGAAATCCACCTTGATAACATCGAACAGAACGACCACCGCCAATTCGACCAAAAACACAAAGGACTTTGTTAGAAGGGCAACGTACAAATTTTGATGAAAAATAAATGAAGAAAACAAAAACGATGACGGCAATTAAACCGGATAATATTAAAATATAATTCATAAAACCTCTGCTCTTTAACGATTATTTAACTTTTACTGTTGTAGAATTGATTACTTCGATAATTTCTACTTGTGTCCCAGTTGATAATTCAATTGTGGAATCACTGCGTGCTTGTACATCTCTAAGCATGTCCGCTAGAAACACTTGAATGACACCTGTGCCACCAGCCGGAATTCGTTCGTAGACATTTGTCTTTTTGCCAATTAAATCTTTTAAATCATAATCCACTCCAGGTGAACTAAGGGACATGGCAAGACTGAAAATGCTTTTAATGATGTAAACAAAAATAAGGCCTAGCGTTATTGCTATTACTGTACCTAATGTAGTTGAAAGTTCTAACTGTTCAATTGCAGCAAGGCCTCCCCAACCAAAAGCCATGAAGAACGCAGCAATGGTTTGAAGAGATAGAACCTTAAAAGCATCCTCGGTTCCTTCAGCAGTATCGACATCATGGTAGACATCCGCACCATCCGCCGTATTTAAACCAAGCATCATCAACATAAGTTGAATTGCAATTATTGTAGTGCCAAAAATGGCTGCGATCCAGAAAGGTAGATTTGCTATCACGTTAATTTCTAAGTCCTATTATTTTAGACAGTTAAACTTCGTAACAGAACTCATGGAACTTTAGAGAAAGGTTCCTTAGCGAAATTTAAGATGCGAATTGGCGGAGTGGGGTTCGGGGAAAGTGAATTGTCGGCGAGGGATAATGCAATTTCCTACTGAGGAAATTGTTGAGGTTTTATAATATGCTGGATAGTTTTCAAACACGTTTTGTCATTTCGAGAAAGATCTCCCTTTCGACCAAGGAGTATTAGTTGACATTTGGTATTAATTCAGTCGTAAACTTTGTGCGGTAGCTTCTATCTACTCGGGTTTTAGGGGGGGGGGGACGATGGCTGACAAACATATCGCTGGTTCCTTGATTTCGGGGCTGGCGTTAAGTCAGGTCTCGAAGGCCAATAGCAAGACAACTGGATAAACGTATTCATTAACACAAGGCGATGGGTACATGATAAAGAAAGCCGGTCTCGACGTGGGGAATATCGATGTGCATCAGGCTTTTGGAAGTAAGGAAGAATACGTTCGAGCACTCGAGTATCTTTGGGAACATCAGATTGGTGGCTGGTGGTGATTGGATCAGGAATTTATCAAGAAGAAGTGGCAACAGCTGTCTCTGCTTGCTCTGCGTTTAAATCTTTCTTAACTTATAATTGCCTTGGGAACGAGCATCTTAACACGCAGGAATGTTAAGCTAGTTTGAGGGAGTTTCCAAAATGCTTCAAGTCACCCATCTAAAAAAAGATGGGTTTTGTTATTAACTAAAGTTACAAGTTAGCATTTGTTGATTTTATTGAAAATGATACCATCAATAAAGAAAGTCCAGTTACGAACAAGTTGATTCCTATTAACAGTCCAATCGACCAAAACGCACTACTCGGCCAACCTGAAAATACTAAGTATGCTAACGCGAGTGAACAAAGTCCATTCATCATCCACCAATTATTTCCTAAGCCTTTAAAGCTGACAGAAAGATATACTTCGGTGATTCCCTTGAACACGAGATAAATAATTAATAATGATGTTAATGTTAAAACTCCTGACACTGGCTCTCCGATAAACGTGATACCTATATAGATAAGCAATGTTCCCATTATTCCTAGGGTGAAAATCCGTGGAATTGATCTTAGTCTATACCAAGTGAGAACTTGGAAAACTCCAGCAATCAATATTATAAATCCAAAAAAGAACTCCAGGGCGAAGGTCATGGATACCGGAAGAATTATCCCAATTGAACCTAGTCCCATGAGAATCAACCCATACCAAAACAAATGTCTTGATGTCTCATGTAAGTCGGTAATAAAATTTGTTTGTTGATTTCTTGTCGTCATAGTTAGTTGCCTCGGTTGGATAATATGGATTGTCTAAAGTCATTTTTAACGGATGAAAATATACAATGTATTTATACAGTTTTTTGATGAATAACCAAGTAGTAATAATAGAAATGATGCTATTTCCCAGAAGGACACCGATGTGCGGGATTTGTTGGTTCATTTGTGAATTTACTTAAACCATTTTCTCATTTGCAATAAAATAAATGTAGATCTCTTTCATTCTTGTTTAACACGGCGTAAAAGTTATATCTCAGAATAGGAATCATCTAATGAAACTTTTACACTTCCACTCCCTCAGATCTCCCAATCTCCAACTATACTTCTTCGGTCAGGGACTTTCGTTGATCGGTACATGGATGACGAGCATTGCGGCAAGTTGGTTAATATATCGTCTTTCAGGATCTGAATTTTTTCTTGGACTTGCAACTTTTTGCAGTCAGTTTCCTTCGGCGGTTTTAAGTCCTTTTGCTGGTGTTTTTGTGGATCATTGGGACAAACGTCGCGTTTTAATAGTTACTCAAACATTGTCTCTTATTCAGTCAGCTACCCTAGCTTACTTAACCATTTCAAATACGGTTACAATCGAAGATATTTTAGCACTTAGTATCTTCCAAGCTTTGGTAAATGCTTTTGATATGCCAGCACGTCAATCGTTGGTAGCGGAGCTTGTTGAGGATCGGAACGATTTGCCTAATGCGATTGGACTCAGTTCTGCGATGTTTCACGGCAGCAGATTGATTGGTCCGGCCATCGCTGGTTTTGTTATTGCTGGTTTTGGTGAGGGTGTTTGTTTTGCTATTGATGCTGTTAGCTACATTGCTGTAATTGCCTCACTGATATTTATCGCTTCTCATAATTCTCGACGCGCAATTAGGACTCATACCTGGCGTCGTGAGTTGGTTGAGGGAGTTCAATATGTGGCAAAGCATCCTTCGATCGGTCCGGTTATCGTGCTTGTTGCAGTATTTGCACTTTTTGGTACGAGCTTTATCACTCTGTTGCCGGTATTTGCTCACGAAGTTTTCAATGGTGGTCCAAAATTATTTGGCTATCTTGCCTCAGCTTCTGGGTTAGGTGCTTTAATTGGTGCGCTTCATCTTGCCGCGCGACCGCACAGTGAAAAATCTGAACAATTTGTCTCAAAAATGCGTATTCTATTAGCTGTGGCCTCGATGCTGTTTGCACTATCTCCAAATTCTATAGTTGCTGGTATTGCGTTAATAGTTCTCGGATATGCAATGGTTTCAGTTTTCGCGGGATCAAACACTCTATTACAGATGGTCGTAGAAGACGGAAAGCGCGCACGTGTGATGAGTATTTATGCGGCGGCATTTTTCGGTCTTATGCCACTCGGGGGGCTAATCGCTGGAAGTGCTGCAACATACGTCGGCGCGCCTGCAACCGTATTCATTGGGGGAGTTATCTGTCTTGTTGTTGGAAAGAGTAATAGAGTTAAACTTTTTAGATCAACTTAAAGTGTGCAATTTCGGCAGATTCTCCATACATAGCAAACAATGTATTTCTTAGGCTATTAACAAAATTTACTTTCTTACTAAAATTATCTGACAGCTGTTCGATGGTTCTACGAACTGGCAAGACCAAAGGGCCCGAGTGAAATAATACTGATACCTAAAACAGAGAAAGTTCGATCATACAAGCGTCGGTGTATATTGAAAGTTCAATTAATGCTGATATGCTAGTTTTTATACTCTGTTATTGGAGTTAAGTTCCTAAAGTCGCGACTTTAATACTTTTAATACATTGCGTGCTGCAAAAATATTTAATGGATTTCTAACCTTGTAGTTTATTGGAAGGTAGGAATAGAAGATTGTACTACTTCCCATGTTCCGTCTTGAGTAGATTCTTCCTATGATCGTTGTCATTTAAAAATTTTCTTAACAGAGCTATCCAACCAGTCAAATTTCAATAATTAAGGAGTATGTGATGGAAAGGAAACATTTTTTAATACTTTTGGCTTTGTTACTGATGTTTACTACTTCTGCTATTGCGGAAAGTTCAGGTCGTAATTCAGATAAGCGCTATATGGGCTTCGCACCTGCGTTTGCTACATATGGAAGCATTCTCGATACTTCATCGGAGCTTGGGTATGGTGCAGGTGGTAAAATAGAGATGCCTTTGGCAGATATTCTAAAACTAGAAGTTAGAGGTGGTTGGTTAACCGATGTAAAAATTGGTAAGTCTGATGTTGATACTGACGTAGTCCCGGTTGATGTTGGTCTGGCTCTTCATGTTCCTGGGAGACTTTTTGATAGGGTTAGAGAAAATAATATTAGACCAATTTTTCTTGGCGGCGCCACTTGGGCATATATGGATCTAGAAAACGGGTATGGTAGTGCAGACGATTGGGGATGGTATGCCGGAGGTGGTGTTGAAATAGGTAAGGAGCGAGGAGTCGGTCTTTTGGTCGAAGCTCTATACCGAGACCTTGATGTCAATAATAATGGAGTTAGTGGTGATATCGGTGGAGCAATGGGTAACGTCGGTCTCTATTATCGTTGGTAAAGTCATTCTGTCGTAGAACAAATGGTTTTTGGGAGTGGTTTTTCTGTCATTCCCAAAAACACTAAGCTCTTGAACCATTTAAACGTTTAGGTATGACGTAGTTAAAACTATACTATGAAATTAAACGAGCTATCTTAGGTATAGTTTCGCAACCACCATATTTAGCTTTTTGAAATATTCGAGTACCCAGGGTACGAAGTTAGGATACTCTTCAAGTTTTCAATATGCGTCTTTATGTTTATCAAACTCGGTGTGCCAATTTATATTAACAATGGTGCAGACTTTTAATCTCATCGCATATCTCGGTGCAGGAATCAATTGAATTGTGTAACCGTCTAAATGTCGACTATTTCTATTTTTTACAACGTTATATTCCACGACATTCCAAGTCGCAGCGTCTTTTGTCGGGTCGGTGAAGAAGGTTTTCAGTGTGTTTCCTAGTTCGCGACATCGCCAATCAACATCATCTATTGGAATGGTGATGGTATTCTGTGGGTCCGAATCTTCTGGAATTGAGGTCACCACTTTAATGCCAACTTTAGAAAAATTCTCTAGTTGTATTTTGTTTGAGTTCATTATTTATTAGAGTGGGGAGTACGGGAGGAAGATCTTCCTCGAACCGTTAGGAATATTGTTAGCGAGAAAAAACAAAATTAGCGTTCTGAATTCAAAGAATACCGAGCAATATAGAGCGTTATTGCTACTCCTAAGCCTTGTTTATTAAAGAACGTATTCGACCTATAATAATTACAGCAGACGATGATACCGTTTATCCTAGAGATTGGATAAAGGGCTTGGTCAGAGTTTTCAAGAATCTGGATGTACTTTTTCCTTCCGCACCCGATTGATGAATTTTGAAAACTTGTCGTACAAATCTTGGCCATTAGTTCTACAATTTGAATCACTCAGAAGTTCCAATCAATTTATTAATGGTTGTGATGGTATGATTGTAAGGCCAGATAGGTTTGATGTAAGAATATATCGACACGCCTATCAAGACTTGTGTCCATCGAGATCAGACGTTTGGATAGGTGCGTCTCTTTTAGCTAACTACACCGAGGCGTTTAAGATTTCTAAATCAACAATTTTAACGGAAGGAGATAAGTTCCATTTAACAAAATTTGGTGATTTCCCTAAGAGTAAAGTTTCTAATAATTACGAACTTCATAAGTCTGATCTAGAGAGAAATGATAAAATGATAGAAGATACATTTCGCTACTTCAATCTGCTAAGATAGTCACTAGTAGGGCTGGCGGGTATAAATTTGTTTATATTATGTCGCTGATTGGTTCTTTCTGGCGAAATAGGCTATCCAAAAACAGGCATAAATATCTTTTCTCGTTACGTGAGTTGGGTATGAAATCGAATAATTAAAATATTAATAGTCCTGTCAACTTAGAAGTTGGTAATTCGAAAAGTTTGAAATGAATTTAAAGAATCTTCTCGTACTTGTAATCTTAGCGTTTAACTTAATTATCCAGGGGTGTGGATTAGGCTCTAGTGGTGGGGGGGAGGAGTCTAAAAACACGAAGGGGGT
>CAYYIQ010000193.1:0-6650 GCA_964472005.1 uncultured Bdellovibrionales bacterium
AGCGTCGTTGAGTAGTTCTTTTCTACTTCAGCCCAGTTTACAACATTCCACCAAGCGTTAACATAATCTTTTCTTTTATTCTGATATTTTAAGTAGTAGGCATGTTCCCAAACATCTAAGGCCAAAATAGGAGTTGTTTCCCAGCTTGAAAGTTTATGTTGGTTTTCTGCTTGTAAGACAATTAGACGTCCGTCTGATTTTCGCACATGCAATATCGCCCACCCTGAACCTTCGACGGCAGAAGCCGCAGCTGAAAAATGTTTTTTTAATGATTCGAGGCTTCCAAAGTCCTCTGAGATCTTAGCAGAAAGTTTTCCTTTGGGAGCAATTCCGCCCTGACCTGTCTCAGAGTTGTCTTTGGAAGGAGCCATTGTTTTCCAAAAAAGAGAGTGTAGAAAATGACCTCCACCATTGAACGCTGCCTTTTTAGACCAGTATTCAATTAGACTATAATCACCAGATGCACGAGATTTTGCTATTTCAGCTTCAGCTTTATTTAGACCGTCGACGTAGCCTTTATGGTGAACGTCGTGATGAAGTTTCATTGTTTGTTCGTCGATATATGGTTCGAGAGCATTATATGCGTATGGAAGTTCAGGAAGAGTGTGTGTAGTTAGTTCACCAAGTGTCAACGGAGCTTTGCCATCTGCTATAACTTTTCCGGCTGCAAGAACTCCTGATACTCCAAGTGTTACTACGCCAGCAGTTTTGATGAAATCTCTTCGATTATTTTCCATGATGCGTGTCCTAAACTTTCTAAATGTAAATTTAATGAGCTATCGATTCAAACTTGAGTGCTCATGTTATCGCATGTGCTAGAAATTTCAAAGTAAATATTCGATATTGGTGCTTTTTTTGAACTTTATCTTGATTTTTTGGATGCTTAACTTTTTAATAAAGCTAGCGTTTTTACTAGGTGGCTGAGACTACTTTGAATATTGTCGTAATGTTTGCGACGGGGGATTGTCAGTTAATAAAAGCGGAAAAAGTTAGTCTTGTCTTACTGAATTTGCAGGTGAGTCCATTTTGAGATTTTAGTTGAATAATTAACAGAATTCCTAAGGTGAGAATGTTAAAAAATTGAGCGAAAAACCTTTTCAGCAAATTGCTGAAGCTAGGAACATCTCCATTGAGTGTGCAGATCTTTAATCCTAAAATTGCCTGGCCAATCGAGCCTTGGTTGAAGATTATGAACACAAATCTTAGTACGAACCATGTTGCAATTGCGGTAACAGCTAGCGATAAAGTTGGTGTCGAAAGAACATTCGCTTTTAATAAGTCGAAAATATGGTTCGGGTTATAATTTTTATTTTTGACAATTGGAAGAAGACCTACGAATGCAAGTGTCGAAATTAGTGTGACAACTAGGTCAATAAACGCTGCAAAAATGATAGTCCGAGATTCTGGAATAGGTAGATTGTTACTCTCTTCCTTGAAGTCTTTTTCGAGCGACTCGTCTTCGGTTGCGAGAAGGTCAGTTTTTAATTCTTTGTACTTTTGGTTTAGTAAATTTCTGTCGAGTGACCTTGTATGCGATTTTTGGTAGTCTTTAATGCTGTTACGATTCTCGGTGATTTCTTTGAGTTGTAAATCGTAAAGTTGTTCGATATTCAACTTCTTTTTTTCACTTAGTTGACTTTGAGGCCCAATTTCAAACTCGTCGGAATGGTCTGGAAAAGAGTTTATTAAGTCGTCGTAGGACGATCTTATTTTAGGATTTAAAATAATTCTCCAACGTTCCATCCTTTTTTCTAGGTCATACGAAATATTCATAAATCGTAATTGAAATTCGTCATCATGATTATCTGTCGTGACCGTGGATTGGCTTTCAGCAATCAATTCGCTAACTTCGTCTTTTGTCATCGATGATTCAACGGAATTGTCTTCGAATTCGGAAATTTCGATGGGCACAAGGGTTTGAGTCTGTGACGAGCCGACAGGAGTTGCTTCGAAGGAATGTCCTTTTTGAAGATTTGCAATCCTAGACTGGAGGCTTGCGATTTGTTTCTGTGAAGATGACTTTAAAATGACTTTTGGAACTGGGATTTTTGGTAGATCGATATTTTGTTTAACTTCCTCTTTTTCGCCAGCGTCCTCGGTAGGATTACCACTTAATCCAAACTCTATTTTCAGCTCCGTAAGATCAGCATTACACCTCAGGCAGTAATTCCTAGTATTAGAATTTAAAAAATTACAGAAAGGGCATTTCATCGTAAATAGGTCTCATTTGGTAATAGTCTAGATTAAGTTCTACTATAGAAAGCTTTTGTTATCCAAGTGCAAATTAAAATAATAGCTGGGAGGTTAATTTGAGTGATGTTTTAACGCGGAGCAAACAGAGCAAGCGGAGATAGGATTTACGACATTTCATAAGAGAATGAGTAATCCTTAAACCAGGCAGTTTGTCTACTCCTCTCTCCGTTTGCTCTGCGTTAAAACATTCCAGCAAAAGTACTTGTGGGTATTGATCTTAGAATGGGATAGAGTTAACTGCTGCGATAGCTAGACTTGCGGCCGTCTCAACTCTAAGGGTGTTTGGGCCAAGACTTAAGAATCTCGACTTTAACTCTAGAAGATGAGTAAGCTCAGTTAATGAAAAGCCACCTTCGGGTCCGACGACTAATACTTGCAATTTCTCTCCCATCGTAAAAATATCGGCGAGATTTTCTAGTTTAATCTGATGCTGATCGATTACTTCAGCATCTTTTGGGCTAAATAATGTTACTAATTGGTTATTGGAACAATTAAGGTCTTGAATAGCTTGAACCAAATTTGGTTTTATATTTATATTGGGCACGTTCAAAGAGTAACTTTGTTTTACAGCAACATCTCGTTTTTTTAGTAACCTAGCTTCAGTTTTCTCGAAATCAGAACTGGATTTTTGGCTGTAGTCGCCCTTGAAAAAAGTTATCGAATTAATGCCCATTTCAGTCAGCTTTTCAATGCAAGCTTCCGCCGTTTTGTTTTCGGGTATTCCAATAACAATATCCGGATAGTTTTTTATTAGTTTAGCGACAACATAAGTCTCAACAAATGCAACGTTGCTTTTAACGATTAATTTTCCTTGTGCAATTAATTTTAGCTGCGAGTCAATGACTCTTAGTGTTTCACCTTCTTTGAGACGTAAAGCCTTTAAGGCGTGTTTTGATTCGTCTGGAGGTAACTCTATTAACACTGGCTCTAAAAAGTTTCTGTATATTAAGTTAGACTGTTCATTGATTGAATCGTCGGGCAATAGACTTTCAGTCGAGAATCTAACTAACTCCTGATGGTCGCCGAAAGAGGCAAGAAGTTGTCGACCGCCACGAGTAGGGGCTTCGGAGAAAGGAGTTGAGATTTTGCTCTTAGATTTGGTCATTCGTGATGTTAATGTAACTGGTTTAGTACAAAGTTTAAATATTAAAAAAGCCCCTCAGCAAAAAATCTTCAGAGAAGATAGTTACTAAGGGGCTTTTTATTAAACTCTATTTAAAGAATAGAATTATTTTGAAAGTCCGAGTTCTTTAAGTCTGTCACGAACTTGTTCAATTCGATCAATTCCAACGAAACGTTCTTCGCCGAGAAGTATAGTTGGAGTTTCGAAAATCCCTAACTTTCTTGCTCTTTTGTAGATTCCTTTAATTCTTTCTTTTGTGTCAGTTGAGTTAAGTCTGCCACTGAATTCGTTAGGCTCAATATCGAGGTCATCACAAAGTTCAACAAAGAATTTTTGTTCGTTTGGATCTAAAGCTTCTCCCCACCATCTTTGGAACATCTTGATGTTGTATTCAAGTCCAAGGTCAAGATCGTAAGCTATTAAAGCTCCTCTGAGGCTTTTATCGGCGTCAAATTCAGACTCTGGCCATTCTTCTGGGATGACAAGAGGAATATTCATTTTCTTCGCAAGTCTCGTAGTGTCTTCTTTTATATAACTAGTTTTGTCAGGTGACCAAGGAGATGATTGAAATCCTTTTCCGCCAGTTCTGAGTGAGTATGGTTGCCAAAGAACTTTAACAACGAAATCGTTTTCGATTTGAGAAAGTTGATCAAATGCCAAATATGAATATGGGCACTGAAAGCTATAAAAAATTTCTAATGTCTGCTCCATCTTTCCTACCTAAAATTGCGGATTTTTAACTAAAAATATGTGTTAAATAATACTCTAGGCCGACGCCACCGCGGGGTCAGCTTCATTTTAGAGCGACTCGCAATATTGCTGCTATGAGAATATTTAGAGATGGCATAATAGTTTAGTATCACCTTGATGTCCATACTGTTCTTAAATCGAGAATGAATTTTGTTTGAGCTGTACGAAAGCCTTGATATGCAAGGAGTTTCGTTTGGTCTTAGAGCTTTTGGAGTTAAACCGCTATGAAAATAGTCGGGTTTCGGGAGTGGTCCTGAGTCCCTTGAGTCGAAAGATGATAGGTGCGTTTGCGAGTGATTTTATGGGTGAACTTGCTGCCCTATCCTTTTCTGAGCAGGAGAGGTTTTGCATCGGACTACCTCTTTAGATTTCCTCCCGGACTACTCCAGGATTGGTGTTTAGGTTGCTCTTTATTTAGATTCGGAGTTTCGTAAAATTTAGGATCTGGACGCAAAATAGGGTTTTACTTTACATGGAATACGTTTAATAAGGTACTGTAATAAATTATTTATTATTTCCAGCATATTTATTCTAGCCTAGTTAATTAATATCTTATTGGTATGAAGCGAAGAGAAGAACTTAATTTTTTTGAAAAGTTATATATTTTTGAAATCCTAAAAGGGGTTGCGCAGACCTCTGGTGACTTATTTAAACACTTATTTTTATTTTTAAGCCAAGTCGTAGGATTCAATAAGAATAAAAAAGCTTGGGCTACCTACGAGTACCCAGACGAAGCTCGCCCTTATGCTGACAGGTTCCGTGGTCGACATCGATTGACTCTTAATGATGACGGTTCGATGAGGTGTACTGCATGTTATCTTTGTGCAACAGCGTGCCCGGCTTCTTGCATCCACATTGACGCGACAGAGCATGAAGATCCAGAGATTGAAAAATTCCCAAATCGATATGAGATAGATACATTGTTATGCATCTATTGCGGATATTGCGTTGAGGCATGTCCAGTTGATGCCATTCGAATGGATACTGGGATTCACCCAGAAATCTATCCACCTGATCCGAGGTCTTTTATCGAAGATAAAGAGACACTTATGAAGCGCTCGAGAGTTCTTGAGGATGAGGGGCCAGATGCTCTATTCAAGGCACATATGAAAAAGCTTAAAGCGATTGAAACTAAACCTTTTGAAGGCGAATATTAAAAAGCTTACGATCGACTGTAGTGCTATTTTGAGCTACGCAAAAACTGCATTTTTTGTATGTTCAATTTTTCTTTCCTCATTAATATATTCTGCTTCGGCCGAAAATTTGAATGAGAATCTGGGAGACGCTGATGCTCCACCAACCGTTTTCGTCACGAAAGATAATTGGCAAAATTACGCTGAGTATTTACTAGAGCCCGTTGCAAAAAATATCGCGCTTGGAAACCTTGAGTTAGTCGGTGACTTAAAGGTTCAAAAAGAAAGTGAACTCCTTGATATTCCCTCGCATGAAGCAGGGTTGTTCGAAATTAATAGAGTCGTCCATACTAACGCCATTCAGAAAAGAAACAATGGTATTTTATTCCTGTCCAGCTTTGCAATTGAGGAGCCCGAGTCGAGTTTAAATTCAAGCTATTTTTCAGCATTTTTAATTGCCCCGGAGAGTCTTAAGAATTGGGTTTATTCTTTAAAACTTCAGTCTACAAAAGATAAAGAAAGTTTCGAGACAGAGTTTGTTATTAATAGTGGCATAAGTGGTTGCCGAAAGGTCTATCCAGAAAATACGGAAGATGAATTATTCGCGTCACCGATTTCTTTCAATGATTTGTTCTTCTCCTCGGTAGCAAATAAAAGTTATCGAGAAGAAATACTCGATAGAAAGACTATGTTCGTCCCGTATGTATCGGATTCTCAAGATAGTCTTTCTAAAGACTCATTGTCAGCCTACGATTCTGAAATTTCGAGTGTAATTGGATCTGAAAATTGTCAGCTTGAACTTGCGGATGAAAGATCAAAGGTTTATTCAAATAATATTTCGGGTAACCGTATCGAAGTTAGAAAACGGAACGTGTATATTGCTAAGAGGCGATATCAAAGCCCTTTTTACGAAGAAGCATTTGAAATATTAGTCTTAGATATTGTAAATAAGCTTCCTTACATAAGGCTTATCTATAATTCCGATGTGGATTTTCAAAGAGCGGTCTTTTACCAATGGGGAACAACAAAGCAAGATGACCAACCAAATGGGGTATTGCAAGCTGATTTTAGAGGGCTAGTTTCTTTTGATAAAAGTGGCAAGTTGATTTTCAATTTGCGCAAATTGAAAAGTTATTCAGTATTTAATGAGTCGTGTGTTAAGGCGAAAGTCGAATCTATCTGTAAGTAAAAGTTACCTTCCTATAGTTATGTCGATCTAATAATAAGAAGCGTATTGTTTAAAGCTTGAAGTTTTTTTCCTAAATTCAATGATTTTCATGTAGTAGCAATATTTTTTCATTCCATCTTCTTGGCAAAGTTTTAATACTACAGTAAGTATGCCTTGATTATTTGGGCCCATAGCTCAGCTGGGAGAGCGCTACGATGGCATC
>CAYYIQ010000194.1:0-6529 GCA_964472005.1 uncultured Bdellovibrionales bacterium
TCTAATTCGATTTTAAATGAGACTGTAAAGCCATTATATGCAGTTGACCTTGAAAGTAACGTTGGGCCATGTGCTATAATGTTTAAGACAGAATCACTATTTGACGGAATCTCAATACCAAGAGGGAGAGAAGATTGGTCTGGTTTTGATAAGCTTTCAATTGAATTTGATAATTTGACGGATTCTTCCGGTGAGATAGGTCTTCGGATTGATGATGCAATTAAATCTAAAAATTACTACGATAGATACAACGATAAATTTTACATTGTTCCCGGTTTAAATAGAATCTACGTTAAACTGGAAGACATGAAAAACGCAGTTCAGAAGCGCGAATTTGCGCTAACAAAGATAAGGAGAATCTTTCTTTTTTCAGTAAAAGATAAAAAAGAACTTTCAATTTGCCTAAGAAAAATCGAATTGCATCCAGCTAAATAAGATCATATTGTAGTAAATTTGACGCTTTTTGCCAGCACTGGTCGAATTCTGGAGATTGTTATTTCTTTGTCTATCGGTTTTGTGAGATCAAATATATCGGAGGTCTTCAAACTCTTTTCTCCAAGGTTCCTGATCTTAAACTGGTCTTAATTGCACGATAGTTTACGTAAAACGAAAATTTAAATTCAGCTCTTTAGTTAATTGCCCGTCGTCATTCTTGCGATAGCGGGAATCTAGATAGACAATTTCGAACTCCAGAACGACTGTTTAGCCAGAAATAGCGGCGGTTGTATGCGCTGAACTAGTACAACTCTTGGACCTCTTCTACCGCAGAAATGACGGTAGGATGTGCGAAGTCAGTTGCTGCTATTTCGAGGTGGACCGATTTTATATCGGTGAGCTAGGCTATGTTGTAAGTATGAATTAGCTTTTAGTTGGACCTTTGGGGGATCTATTTTAGGGGCGTATAAAAATAGTGCTCGCCGATTTGATGCGGTTTGATAGATGATATGGTTCCGAGAAGTCTAGTTTGGTATTTTTTTGTGCGTTACTTGAATTTTTAAATGGGCTGTATAGGGGATCTCCAAAGAGGACTTGTCTCCAACTTATGTATTTGGTTGAAAGATAGTAGCTTTCAATTAGATTGTATTTTCCTGTAGCTAACAATGGGAAAAAATATAGTGGGTCTGGAAATGAATCGAGGTATGGTTCTTCCACCGCTCCGATCGTTGCGACAACCCCTCGGTCTAAGAGATTTTTACACCAACCTTTTTCATTGACGTCATGGATATTTACGGCTTCCTCAGAAGCGATATGGTAACCTATTGCCCCTTTCGGAAATGTATAGCTGTCCTCGTAGTTTCGTAATTGGTACCAGCCCACGTAAAGAGAAATATTTTTCATTTTTCCGGCGAGCTGGGGATTGCCATCAAATTCGATATCAATTTTATTTCCGAAGTCCATCTTTGCAAGAGTCACGAGTTTTCTATCCCAGTCTGCTAGTTCGTCTCGTTGATCAAAGCTTATACCTCTGGAGTCGATTAAAAATTTACTATCGTTAAATCCTTTTTTTTCGACCAATACGGCATGTAAAATATTTTGTTTCACTACATCTGGTGTCGAGCCGTCAAGGCGAGAGACAAGGAACATCGGATATTGTTGATTGTCTTCACGTGCGTTTCCAATAAATAGTGGGTTTGGTATCCTGCTGCTAATTGGTGATCCATCAGGGAGTGACCAAAGTAACGAGAGTTCGCTGTCAATGCTAGCAGAGCTTTCTTTGGAAAGGATTCGATCAGTGATTATTTTAGTCTCAATTATTGCGCCAATTATTCCTTTTAAATTCTCGCTTTTTTCTAAGAGGATCTTAATGTCCTTAGAGTTTACTTTTTTTGTTGAAGAAAGCTCCTCAGAAATTTTTGTATAAAGAGATTTAATGTAGCTTAGCTCGTCAGTTGCTTGCTTATTAATGCCCTTGGATAAGAGGAGTGAGCCGAATAGATTAACAGAGATTTTTTTTATTGAGCTAACTTCATTTGAATCAGGATCGTTTTGAGAAGCAAGTTCGTATATGTTTTGCAGCTCTTGTTGAATCCTAGAGAAATCAATCTGGGAATTTAACTCGATCGGTTTATGATCTTTCTTTAAGTGAGATCTAATTTTGTTAAGCGCTGAAATCTCATCGTTGAGTTTTGCATGGAGTCGCTCACCTTCACCTTTTATAATTTGTTGGATTTCTAAAATGTTTTCGGGAGTCTGAATTTCGTCAATTTTTAACGGGATGCCGTAGGTCGTAACGATGATTTTTGACTTTTGTAGGTAAGGATTTTCTTTGATTTTGAGTTTTAACGGCTCGACAATGCTCTCATTAAATATTTTTCGATCAACGTTAAAATTGTCTGGAACATTTACTTGCACAATGTTTTTTTGGGGTACTTTCCTTACTCGGGCGTAATAGTCGGCAATTTCAAGGCTACCTGGATTATTTGTATTGGCTAGAATGATGATCTCGTCGGGGGTAAACTCTGCTAAGCAATTAAACGCAACGAATAGATTTAAAAAGAAAAAGGTAATTTTCATATTAAGAATGCCGAAGTTATAAAAAATGGGTCTTATTCCATTTTATCTAGCCAGTTGCTTCTACAATTTAGTTCGATATTACAAAGTTTTAGCAATCAAATCCGAACAAAATTTGTTTTAGAAATCAACATTTAAATAGATGGAACTTAAGATTTAACTAGTTTTAAACTAACTGCTTATGCGAAGACCCGCATTAAATAAAATCTTTGTTGCGGGTCTTCGCATTTGACTACACGGTCACATTCTTTGTTTAGTCAAGAACACATAAAAAGTAGTTCTTTTTACCGACTTTTAGCAACATCGCTTTTTCGTCTAAGAATGTGCTTCTGCTGATAGATTCGGTTGGGTCCGTGTGTTTCTTATTGTTGATAGAGATTCCACCGTTCTGAATTAACTTCCTTGCAGAAGATTTAGACTCGCTCGCTTTTACTGCAACAAGGAAATCCGGGAGCCCCATTTCATTAAAGTCGTTTTTAAGAAACGCTGTAGTTGAAATTTCATCGCGTAATAAAAGAAGCCCTTCAGAGGTGAGAACAGCATCCTTATTGCCAAATAGAATTTGTGAAGCCTTTTCAGCGTCTACGGCCTTGTCTTTTCCGTGGATTAAGGTGCTTACTTCTTGGGCCAGTCGAATTTGCGCAATTCGTTTTTCCGGGGACTTTGAGTGCGCTTCTTCAATTTCGGAAATCTCAGTAAGTGGAACGTCTGTAAATAACCTTAAATGATTAAATACGTCCTCGTCCGTTGTGTTAATCCAGAATTGAAAAAAGGCATAGGGACTTGTCTTTTCCTCGGAGAGCCATACGGCTCCATTTTCAGTCTTGCCGAATTTTTTGCCGTTTGAATTAACTAAAAGTGGAATTGTCACTCCGAAACTTTTACTGCCGTTTTCTTTTCTTCTAATCAGATCAATTCCAGAGGTTATGTTTCCCCATTGGTCGGAACCCCCAATTTGGACAGAGCAATTTTCTGTTTTGAACAAATGGTGAAAGTCTATGGCTTGAAGGAGCATGTAGCTAAATTCGGTGTAGCTTATGCCTTGTTCGCGTTGAGAGAGTCTCGATTTAACAGAATCTCTTGCGATCATTTGATTAACCGAAAAATGTTTTCCCGTGTCTCGCAATACTTCAATAAAACTATACTGAGATAACCAATCGCCGTTCTTTACGATTTTTAAATCGGTGCTGTTATCAAAGAACTTTTTTATTTGTTTCTCAATCTCAGTGGAGTTGTGGTTAATGACATCGATATCTACCAGATTTCTTTCTTCGCTTTTCCCAGATGGATCGCCGATCATTCCAGTTGCTGACCCTAGTAATGCAATTACATTATGCCCATAGCTCGCAATCTTTTTTAACGCGATCAAAGGCAATAGGTGCCCAACGTGTAGGCTATCTCCGGTCGGGTCGAATCCACAATAAAAGCCAAGGGAGCCCTTCTCTAGAGATGTTTTTAATTCTACTTCATCACTTATGTCTTGAACTAGACCACGATTTTTTAATTCTTCAACTAGATTTACAGATTTCATTATTAGCGTCTTCGCTTATCGCTTCCTATGTTTTTCGGGTTGCCTGAGATAAATTTGATACTAGATACGGTTCCGCCATATCCTAGATCGCATATTTTTTTCTTTAGTGCCTTCTCTTGCATGCTTAGTTCCTGGATGTAAACAGCATCAATAGCTTCGATTAAAAGAGTGCCTTTATTTAAGCTGTGTGGGCGACAGCATTTCGCGTATTCTTGACCGACGATTTCTTCCCAGCGATCAAAGAAGTCGACAGATTGCGCTTTCTCGTTAAACTTTTTATCTTTAAGAATCGAACTAACAAGATCAGTTACGTTTTTGGGTTGTCTTCTGAAGCTCATTTTTTTTCTTCGAAAACATAGATAATGTCTTCTTTTTTGCTCAAGCCCAAATCTTCGCGACTTATTTTTTCAAGATATCCAGGGCTATTATTAATTCCGTAGAGTGAGTTAGCTTCAGCATTAGAGTCTTCGTGTAATTCTCTGAGCCTTCCTTTGAGATCTGCTAGTTGAGATTCAAATTTGTTTAATTCGATAGCGCCATTTCTACCAAAAATAGAATATCCTAGGATTGCGCAGAGTATGAAAATATATAGTGAATTTTTTAGCATGGTGTCGAAATTACAATTAATTGAAAGCTATTATCTAGTATAGCTCTATGGAATTGACATCTCAAGCCCTATGTTAACGAAAATTTAACTAACATAGATATCTTTAAGCGATGTGCTTTAGTTCTTAGGTTTTTGATTAGAAGACCGTCGTAGAGCTGGGTTTGCCTACGGATGCCTTAGGGAATTATCGCAGTTATACTTTTGAAGCTTGGCGAATTGCAGTGGACCGTCGGTAAGTCGCTGTTAATTCGAGTGCTAACATTTGTAGTTAGTAGTGGGGGTCGACAGAGATTAGTGAAGTCGTCAGTTAGAGGAGTTCTTTGCTTGAACTAAATTCCTTTGGTTGGAATTCACACTAAGATGGGCGTGAATTAGGTCTTATCTTGAAAGGTCATTGAGTAGCTGATAGTATTTCGGAAAAGATAAAGGCGTTTGCTAGGAATGTCCTTGGCTTTCTTCGAAACGATAGCTAATTTAATTAATTTGAGAAGTTAAAGTCGATTTTGAATAAGTCTTGATCGTCTTAGTGACAGATGATGACTCTTAATATTAGATCGATTTTATGGGGAATCCCATATTTGGTTTCGATTATTCGAACCGACTATCTATAAAGACAATCGATCAAGTTATCGCAAGATAGAAAACAACAACAAAAATTTAAAACCTAGCGCAAAATATTTAAAAAAAGGAATTATTAAAATGAATGTAAAGATTGAAACCGTTGATGCTTTAGAAATCTTAGATTCTAGAGGGAATCCTACTATTTCAGTGAAAGTTACTTTGGATGATAAAAGTGTGGGATTTGCAAGTGTGCCATCCGGAGCTTCGACAGGAGAGCACGAAGCTGTTGAATTACGAGATGGGGACGGTATTCGATTTAGAGGAAAGGGAGTTCAGAAGGCAGTCTCAAATGTATACGAAATTTCAAAAGAAATAATTGGGCAGTCAGCATTGGATCAACCAAATATTGATCGAATATTATTGCAAGCTGATGGTACCGAAAATAAAAGTAAGCTTGGAGCAAATGCGATTCTAGGAGTTAGTCTGGCTGTTGCAAAGGCTGCTGCTATTTCGCAAGAAAAGGAACTTTTTGAGTTTCTTGGCGGAAGTGAGGCTACATTACTTCCTGTTCCATTGGTTAACGTAATTAACGGTGGTGCGCACGCTAACAATTCTCTTGATATTCAAGAATTCATGTTGGTTCCTTTTGGCTTTAATAGATTTTCAGATTCGCTACGAGCTGCAGTAGAAATTTTTCATGAACTTGGAAGCCTATTGAAAAATGACGGTTACAATACAGGCGTTGGTGATGAAGGTGGATATGCTCCACAGCTTGAATCAACTGAATTGGCGTTCGAATTTTTAATGCGGGCGATTGAAAAAGCTGGCTATAAACCTGGCGAGCAAATTGGATTGGCATTAGATGTTGCAGCTAGTGAAATGTTAGTTGAAGGTAATAGCGGCGAAATCCTTTATCGATTCTCTAAGGGATCAGGGGAGTCTTTTACATCTAATCAATTATCCGATCAGTATTCACAATGGTGCGAGCAGTATCCGATTGTTAGTATTGAAGACGGCCTTGGTGAAAATGATTGGGATGGTTGGAAATATCTAACTCAAACACTTGGTAACAAGATTCAATTGGTAGGAGATGATTTATTCGTAACCAACGTAAAACGAATTCAACAAGGGATCGAAAATAAGATCGCGAACTCGGTTTTAATCAAGCCTAATCAAATTGGATCTTTAACTGAAACTTTGGAATCCATTTCACTTGCACAAAGTAATAATTACACAGCAGTTATCTCGCATCGATCTGGTGAAACGGCTGACACAACTATTTCAGACTTGGCGGTTGCGACAAACGCAGGTCAAATTAA
>CAYYIQ010000195.1:0-6350 GCA_964472005.1 uncultured Bdellovibrionales bacterium
CTTTTGCAAAGCAAATCAAATCAACTTGAGCGACTTGAAGGCCTACTAATTTGGAAAGAAGCACTCTCCCGAGTTAAATCACACAAATCTAAATTAGAATTACTTTCAGCAGACGATCCCATTTTCTACCTTGAAAGCCTCAGGGATCTACTCGCAACGGTGGGCTACCGACCAAGTGAAATCATTGAAAAAATTGAGTCGGAACATTCGGAATTAGATTTAAGCTTATGGCAAGACATACAAGAAGTTTGGGAAACGTATGAAAACATCCTAAATGAAAATCAGATTTTCGACGCTGCTGAAGTCTTATTTAAACTAGCTAATCAGGACCAAGAGATAGTACTTAAAGAACAGTTAATTTTTGCAGGTTGTCATAACATATCTCCCGCTTTGATTAATCCGATCAAAAGGATAGTGACTGACCTAAAGATTTTAATAAATGCTCCACGAGTTCACTCACCCGGTTTCAATGAGATTGGCATGCTAGATCTTGATTACTGGGTTCAAAACTATCCTACGATCAATCACGACAAAATTAAACTGTTAGATACGGACTCTGAACAAACCAGGTGGGTAAGCAAAGAATTATCGAACTTACGAAATTTAGACTTCCCTCAAGAATTAATCAGTATTGTTCCACTGGATCCTAGCATAACCGGTCCTCTTGAACTCGCGATAGAAAACTCTGGCTACCAAGCAGTCCTCCCTGGGACAAAAAATTTGAAGAATTCAAGTATAGGGACCTTGGTTTTAGCTATTACAGAATTTTTTACTGGAAATGAAAAAGCACTAAATCGAATCATTGAGCATCCGCTGACTCTGTCTTTTATAAAAAGTAATTTAAAAATAGAGGGTGAATCAACAATAGTCGAGTATTTAGATAAAATCCAGCAACTTTCAACTGAAAGAAGCATAAAAAACCATCTCGTACTTAACAAGAAAGGCTCCGATACCATTTTACGACTCAAAGACCTGCTCTCATCAATAGACTTAAAACCTATTAAGACAAGTCATCCTTTAAATTACTTCTCCCTTAAGATTATAGAAATTTTAAAACTTTTTACCGGTCCAGAAAACTCTTCACTGTACACCTATGAAGAAATTGAGAAGTTGACAACTTATCTTCTAAACATTTCAGACAATACAACCCTTTCTAGCAGCGATATTTCCGCAAGAGACTTCCACAATTTCTTTAAAGAGATTCTCTACAAAGAAGAAATTTCAGGTGAACACTCCGATGGGATTGAAGTACTAGGCTGGTTAGAAGCACAGTTGGACGACTCACTCGCTTGCTTCATTTTAAGTTGCAACGAAAATTATTTGCCTCAAAAATCATCATTAGATCCATTATTGCCAAATAGTTTTAAAAACGAAATTGGTCTACCGTCCAAAAAACTTAGTGATAGTATCACGTCGTTTGCAATTCATACCCTCGTAAATTCTAAAAAAATAATAAAATTTGCGGCTCCTAAAATAACTTTTTCAGGGGACTTAACAAAAGTCTCCAAGTTCATAGCACTTGGAAGCACCGAACCACTTTCAAACCTCGTAAAAGAGTTTTACGAAGGTAACAAATCTATAATAAACAACGGTGGGTCTATCAAACCGGCTCCAAATTTAATAAGGCCTATTAACTCCGAAAGCTTTCCGTTGGACAATCTTTCTCCGACAAAAATTAAGTCCTATCTTCGCTGCCCATACTCCTTCTACTTACAGTATGTGCTAAAGGCAGATATCGTTGACTATGAACCACTTGAATTAACTCCTCTCGTTTTTGGTTCTATTCTCCATAACCTCTTTGAGGCAATTGGGAATTCATCAGACGAGATTAAAAGCAAAGATGAGTTCGACCAATATTCGGAAAAGATTTTCGATAAGATTTTCAATAAATTCCTTGGAGTGAATCCATCGATAACTCTCCAGATTCAAAAAAGTTTACTGTGGTCTAAATTTGATAGCTTTAAAACTTGGCATTCAACTTCGGTTCAAGAAGGCTGGAAAATTCTTGCTTGCGAGTACAATATATTTGATCAAGCTAGCTTCATCCTATCAAATGGCCAAAACATTCCTTTTAAGGGCAAACTCGATCGACTCGAATACCACCCCGACTTAAAAGAAATTCGATGTATCGATTTTAAAACCGGAAATAAGGCATATGGATTCAAACAAGCTGTAAACAAAAATGGGTGGCAAGATCCACAGATACCACTTTACGTAAAGCTATTGCAGAACGAGAATTCAGAATTCAAACAAGTTCTTGAAGCAAGCAAAGTCAGACTCATGTATGTAAGTTTTCCGAAAAACGGAGATTTAAATATCGACGACATTACTTATAGCGAAGACATTGGTGAAGACGTTTTTGAAGTTGTGCAAAACGTAGCTCAATCAATCCAAAACGGAGTTTTCTGGCCACCCCGAGATCTCGATTTGTATGTTGAACGAGTGTTTGGACAAATGCCGCAAAGTATTTCAATAGACGACCTCGATTACGAATCCGAGTTTGACGACCAGGAGTCTTACTCATGAATAAATCAACAATCATTACTGCAAGCGCCGGGTCGGGTAAAACCTACAGCGTGACGACTCAGCTGCTAAAGCTGTTAATACCAAATCCAGAACTCTGCAGTTCGATCCTAGTCACAACTTTTACAAAAAAAGCAGCACAAGAAATATTTGCTCGCCTACTCACTCGTATCGTTTCTTCCATTCAAGATAAAAAATCCCTTGAAACTTTGCAAAACGAACTTGAACTTCCCAATCTATCTTTTGAAGATTTAGAAACTTCATTAGCCACGATTATTAAGCATCAAGACGAGCTAAAAATTCAAACTATTGACAGTTTTTTTGTCTCTCTTGGTCAGATTTTTCCAATAGAGTTAAATATACCCTTCCAATGGAAAATTTCAGATTCATGGGAAGACGAAGATCGTAGAATTGAAAGTTTAAAAAAGACCTTTAAAAGCCTCGGTTTTCACAATTTGAACCTTCTTTTACCTCTAATTTTTAGAGATCAACAGGCCAATAATGTTTTTTCAAGCATTTCTAAAGAAATTGATTCTTTGTCTAAGGATGTCGTACTCACTAATAACGAAGCATGGGGATTTTCATTCAAACCCTACCCTACTTCGAATTCTATCAGCGATTTCGACTCTATCAAATCAACTCTTGAAGTTCTGCAACAAGAAAATAAATTTAGTGTCCCTGCTCTAAAAGGATACCTAAAACTAGTCTCAAATTTTTTCGAAGAAAATTGGGAAGAAGTTTTAATCAGTACAATAAGCAAGAATATAAAAGAAGAAAATTTCAAATACTACAGAAAAGATATCCCTGAAGAAGTAAGGGCTACTTTGACTGACATTATTTTCACCTCTGCAAATAAATTAGCGGTTACGATAAATAACCAAAGCAAGGGTCTTGGAGCACTCTATTCCGAATTTACTACTCACTCACTGGACATGATTCAGGACAACGGAATTCTATCATTCCAAGATTTGACGACCCTTCTCGCAACCAACAGAGAGTCAGAAGAATTAAATGAAATTTATTACAGACTTGATTGCAAACTGGACTATATCTTCATAGATGAATTTCAAGATACCTCGGCCATGCAATGGATCGTACTCAAACCATTGATTGATGAAATCGTTATAAACAATACGGAGGAAAGAAAATTTATTGCGGTTGGTGATCCGAAACAAGCCATTTACGGTTGGCGTGGCGGATTAAGTGATATTTTCTCTATCCTTAAAGAGCAATTTCCGGAGATTGAAGAAAAACCACTTTTTACGAGTTACCGTTCAAGTCCAGTTATAATCGAAGCTGTAAATAAGATTTTTGAAAGGCCGTTGCTACCAGAACGATTTTCGCATATCTCAGAATCATGGCAAGAAAGATTTATTACCCATGTGGCAAAGTCAGAAGACAACAAGGGGTTCGTTGAAATCATTGGGATTACGACTTTAAAAGATAAACAATTACTTAGAAACAGTATTCATTCTGCAATAAAAGACGTAATCGATCTAGAGCGTACAGCTTCTAGCACCTCAACAATTGGGATACTAACTAGAACAAACACCCAAGCGATAGCGATTGAAAGATATTTAAATAGTCATAACATAAATGCCAGTTCGATAAGTAACAACCCGCTGACTTCATACTACACGAGCCAGATTTTCATCTCAATATTGACACTAGCAAGTCACCCAAGTGATGAACTTGCTTATCAACATCTTTTGGGCCTCAGAGAATTCAAAGAAAAATATGGCAGTTATCGTAGAGACCAGCTATCGATACATTTAAAAAACAATATTTACCGTTTAGGACTTGGAACATACCTTAAACAAATATCCGTTGAAATTAAAAACGCGGAAGAAATCGAAATCGACATTGTCGAACATATTCTCTTCCTCGCGACTGGGTTAGAACGTAAAAACGGTGTTGATATATTATCACTTTTAAGAATTTTAAAGACTTCAGTTTTACCGAAAGACAAAAAAAACTTAATTTCGGTACTGACAATACATAAATCAAAAGGCCTAGAGTTCGATCATGTAATTCTACCTTATACCGCCGACCAATTTCATAAAGATCAAAACCTTAGGTTACTTAAACAACAACCCGATCCATTTGATCCACCAGAGACAATTGTGAAATCGTGTCGTAAAGACGCAAGACATTTCTTTCCTCAGCTTGAGAATATTGCCGAAAATATGACCGAAGCAAGTATCACAGAGTCACTTTGCTTGGCTTATGTGGCCGTTACTCGTGCAAAACGAGCTCTCTCAATCTTGGTACAGTCGAAAAGTACTAGCATCGATGAGGAACTGACATTGAGAAGCCTATTGGCAAAACAATTCGAGATTGATTTAGGATTTGAATCAGACGTCCCTCTTTCACTTGCTCTCTTCGGGGAAAAAAACTTATCCACCGATAACAAGTACATAGCGTCAGAAGAAGTTAGCAATATCGACTCTTCGAATGTTGTTCCAAGTGAACAAACGAATATCAATCTGTTCAACTTTCCTAATTTCGTAAAGAAAAAGAATCTAGCCATTAAGTCTCCATCGCAATTAGAAAGCGATCAAAATATTTTTGCACAACTCAAGTCTGACTCGAGCGAAAAAGATCGTAAATTCAAAGTACTTGGGACCGAGATTCACCAAATCCTTGCCCTCATTGACAAAAGATATTGCAAAATTGATGATACTTTAGATGTGCTAGAATCACTTCGCGATCAATTTTCCGCTAATTCTCTGGAAATAATTAAAGAGTTTATACAAAGCCCCGTTGGCGCTGAACTATTTGTTTCGACCAACCAAACTGACATTGAGACAATCTACACTGAATTTCCAATAAGAAGAATAATTGGCAACGAACTATTTAGTGGACGTATCGACAGGCTTGAAATGATCGAAAGCAACCGCCAAAAAATCACGATTTATGATTTTAAGTTGGAAAATATCGACGGTGAAAACTCTTCCAAACAAATGCTAACCTACAAAAATCTTATTGCCTCTCAGCTAAAAATTCCGGAAGAATCAGTTACATGCAAGTTAATTTCTATTCTTGGTAAAAAAGAGAAAATAATTTAAGGACTATAGTTTCAGTTAAATGAACGATTTAAACAAACGAATAAAATTTCTCCTTGAAATTGATAAGCTTAAAGAGGTAGTTAGGAACTCATATTTAATCTCTCAAGGTAGAAAAGAGAACAGCGCCGAGCATAGCTGGCATATCGCACTTTTAGCTTTAACCCTATTAGAGAACACGGAAGTAAAAGTCGATATTCTAAAAGTACTAAAAATGATCCTACTCCATGATATCGTCGAGATCGATGCTGGAGATCTTTTAGTCTACTTAGACTCGCCTGAAATACTGAAGGCAAAGCGAGAAAGAGAACAAGCATCCGCGACTCGTATTTTCGGGCTCCTTCCAGAAGAACAAGGTAGAGAATTCATCGCACTCTGGGAAGAGTTTGAAGACGAAAAGACCCCTGAAGCACTCTACGCAGCATCTCTCGACCGCGTCATGCCATTGTTGCACAATATCCAGTCCGCCGGAAAATCATGGCAAGAAAACAACATCACTTTAGAACAAGTTGTAAATAAGAATTCAAAAATAGCTAAAAATTGCCCCGAGATATGGAGCTACCTAAAGCCCCTAATCGAAGACACTTTTAAAAAGTTCACACCTTCAATCTCAACGAATTCAAAATAAGCATCTACTACCGAGGAAACTGGAACCACCTTCCTTCCTAACACCTTAACACACACCCCAATCCGCCCTATCTGCTGCTTTCTCCTGGAACGACCTTCCTCTTTCCTGCAACAAAGCAACAAATTCTACGAGAA
>CAYYIQ010000196.1:0-6322 GCA_964472005.1 uncultured Bdellovibrionales bacterium
TTGTTGGAAAAACTCTCAGATTAACTATCTCGGTTGACCATCGAATCATAGATGGCGTTATCGCCGGTGAATTTCTAACATATTTGAAGAAACTATTAGAGGAGCCAGTACTCTTATTGGCATAGGTCGTTTAAGTGAAGTTAGGTAAAAAAAATGCAAAGCCCTTGATGGTCGTTGATCGGATGGGGCCCGAAGATTATAGCGCGACATTAGACACGCAGTTGAATCTTTTGAATGCGAAGATTAGTGATTCTTCGTTGCCGGAAACCTTGATTCTAGTCGAACATGAGAGTGTCTATACCGCAGGTAGAAGTAGTCTTACATCAGATTTTATTTTGAAAGATGGTAAGTCTATTCGTTGTTACGAAATCAGTCGTGGCGGAAAAATCACTTATCATGGTCCTGGACAAATTGTCGCGTATCCAATTTTTAATCTTGAGTCATTTGGAAAAGACGTTCATTTATTTTTACGTAAACTTGAAGATGTTATAATTTCAACACTTTCTTGTTTTGGAATAAGAGGTCAACGACGTGAAGGACTTACGGGTGTTTGGGTCGAAACTTCACCGGAAGAATTTAAAAAAGTTGCCTCGATTGGCATTGGCCTGAAAAAATGGGTTAGTTACCACGGGATCTCAATCAATGTTAATCCCGATTTAACTTACTTCGATGCAATTAATCCGTGTGGTTTAGAGGGGAATGTAACAACCTCAATCTCAGAATTACTCGAAAATCCGCCGACATTAGAGGAAGTGAAGATTGCATTACTTGATAAGTTTCTTTCGATCTTCAACCTTGAAGCAAATGAAAGTGCGGCAGTCTTAAATGGCTTGAAGAAGCGTGCGAGACCGTCGTGGTTAAAAGTTAAAGCTCCGGGTTCTCCAGAATTTGTTGATACGCAAAAAATAGTAAAAGAGCACAAGCTAGTAACCGTTTGTGAGGAAGCGGCATGTCCGAACATGGGTGAATGTTGGACCCATGGAACTGCGACCTTCATGATTATGGGCGATTTGTGTACCCGTCGATGTTCGTTTTGTTCCGTGAAAGACGGCGCAATTTCAAGTTTAGAACCTTTAGATCCCTTTGAACCATTGCGAGTTTCACAAGCCGTTTCACGTTTAGGTTTAAAACACGTTGTTATTACTTCAGTAAATCGCGATGATGTTAAGGATATGGGTGCATCGCATTTTGATCAAACAATAAAATCAATTAAAAAATTGAATCCAGAATGTGACGTTGAATTCTTGATTCCTGATATGCGAGGAAAACGCGAGCTTGTTGAGGGTGTGTTAAAAAGCCAATTGCTAAAAGTTTTAAATCATAATGTCGAGACGGTTCCTCGATTATATAAAACTGTTCGACCGGGTGCGGATTTTCGAAGGTCTTTAAATATTTTAAGATGGGCAAAGGAGATCGACCCCAACGTTAAAACTAAGTCTGGTTTAATGGTTGGTCTGGGTGAAGAAAAAGAAGAAGTATTAGAGGTCTTAGCCGCACTTAGGGAATCTGATGTTGATATTCTGACAATCGGTCAATATTTACAACCAACTCAGAAGCAACTTCCAGTCTATCGATTTGTTACTCCAGAAGAATTTTTAGAATATAAGATTGCAGCAAGTCGTTTAGGATTCAGTCATGTCGAGTCAGGACCACTTGTTAGAAGTTCATACCATGCTTGGAAGCACACAGGGGATCTCGAAGCCCCACGAGAACCTGCTTCACTATCGGTTTAAATTTTTGCAACCACAGAGGCCATAGTTACGCACACTTCTTAATCTGTGCCTCTGTGGTAACAAAATTAAACCGATAGTTCTTTTAGAAGTTTTTCTAGGGAGTCTTTCTTTGCGACGACACCGTCTGCGATTTCAAAAAATGAATTTAGCGCTACTTCGAAATTGTTGCGATCATTATTTTTAATTCTTATTTCTAGTTCTTGGGCATTGTCTCCTAAGGCTGGAAAGCCGAATAGCTCCGAGGGGGCTAGTTTGTGAAGGCTTTCTTGCAAACCGGTCCAGTCGTCATCGTTAAACATTTGTTTTAAACCGGATAATCTTTCCGGAAGTCTATTTACGAATTTTAAGCAAAGATTTACTAGCTCTGGATCGTCGTCAAAGTCCGCAGAATTGAAAGATTGAGAGGTCAGATCTTCGACTATGTCTTCGTTCAACCCAGAATCTATAGGATTTTTATCGAGATACTTTTTTAGTACCACGTAGAGGTCTTCCTTCTTAAATGGTTTTCTTATGTACTCATCGCACCCTGATTCAAGGCACTTTGCAATTGCTCCTGAAACTGCATTTGCTGTGATTGCAACGATAGGAACTACCATGCCACTATTTCTGATTTGTTTTGCGCATTCGTATCCATCTAGAATTGGCATCTCCATATCTAGCAAGATTAGGTCGAATTGCTCATCTATAGCAAGTTCAAGTGCTTCTTGACCATTGTGCACTATAGTTGATTTTAATCCGTAGCTTTTTAAGTGATAGGATATAAGATCACAATTGTCTGGCACGTCGTCGGCAATTAGGATTTTACCTGCGAGTTTAGGAATCTCAGCGGTAACGGATTCTTGTTCGTCTGTTGATTCTGCACTAGGCCAACAATCGATTTTTGAAAGTGGGTCAATTTTCCCAATAGGGACCTCTAGGGTAAAAACACTGCCTTTGTCTATTTCCGATTCGACAAATATTCTCCCACCGATCTCTTCTGCAAGCTTTCTAGAGATGCTTAGCCCTAGACCTGTTCCACCATATTGTCTTGTTGAGGAATTATCTCCTTGTTCAAACGCATTAAATAGTTTCTCCAGTGAGTCCTTATCTATTCCAGCCCCGGTATCAATGATTCTAAATTGAATAGTCTCGTCTTCTTCGTCAAGACTGACATCGACGAAAATGCCACCCTCCTTAGTAAATTTGAGAGAATTTGAGATTAAATTTAAAAGTATCTGACTTACAAATAGTTCGTCAGTTGTGATTTGGCTTACTAACGGATAATTTATATTTAGTTCAAAAAATAAATTTCTTTCTTTGGCACGAAATGAAAAAGTTTCTTTGATTGCCTCTAGAAGAGGTATTAGCGCAAAAGGTTTTTTTGATGATTCCATCTTGCCGGACTCGATCTTCGTGAAATCTAAAATGTGATTCACGATTTGAAGAAGATGTTTCCCATTGCGCATGACTCCTTCCAACATTTTCTGCTGAAGAGTATCGCTCGCCCTGTTAAGCGCGATATCGGTGAATCCCATAATCGCAGTTAGTGGCGTGCTTATCTCATGACTCATTTTCGCTAAAAATAGACTTTTGGCTTCGTTCGCATAAGAAGTCTCTTCTTTTAGCCGTTCCAGTTCCAAAATAATTTGATACCGTTCAATGGAATATCTAATCGCTCGTAATAGAGCTCCATTTGCTACGCCTTTTACAATGTAGTCTTGCGCGCCTTCATGGAGAGCTTGAAGCGCGATTTTTTCGTTGTCTTGCTCGGTGAGTAGGATAATTGGGGTCGGGTAATTTAGGGATCTTAATTTGTGAATCCCCTCTAAATTGATTGCGTCTGGAAGGGTGTTGTCGAGCAGGATTATGTCAAAGTTACATTCTTTAAGTAGCGAGATACCTTCTTTTATGGAACGCCCCCAGACCAGACTATCAACCTTAGTTAAACCTCTGCTTTTGACAACTAGTTCGTATCGTATTGATTCGAAGTCCGCTTCTTTGTCTTCTATAATTAGGATATTTAGGGCGGTTTTAATCATTACTATTACAATTCCTCAAATTGAGAAGGATTGTAGGCGATTTCTAAGAGAAAGATAGAAAGGGTGCGCGCAATTATATTTTTATCTTTCATAAACTTCCTGAAAAATTATTCTAGTTTTTTCTAGTCTAGGAGATGATCTACGGCTCCGGAATTAGTATGCTTTTGTAATAGTCGTTCAACCCGTTTAAGCAGAATTTTTTTCTTGACGTTCTTTGGACAGTAGTCGTCTGCTCCCTGGTCTAGTAGAGTCAGCTCATGATCTGGGTTAGCCGTCGCCGTTAGCATTAAGATTGGTATATTTGAAAGCTTCAAATCTTTTTTACAACATTTTAGAAAATCAAGGCCATTCATAACGGGCATCATCAGGTCAGATAAAATTACTTGAATATCTTGGATTGCTGCGATTTCGAGAGCTTCTTGTCCATTCTCGGCGGTGCAGACGTTGTAACCTTCTTTTTTAAAGACCATTTGTAAAATTTCTCTCTGATTAATATCGTCTTCAATGATTAAGATTGTTGGAACATCTTTAGTAACCATTCTTTGCATGGATCTATTTGGCCCTTTGTTCTTGCTTAGAAACTTGTCAAATGAATTTGAAATCGGCGGCAGAACTTTTAAAACTTCTTCAACGCTTAAAATGCCGTTTCTCATTTGAGTTATTGAATTCTCATAGAGAGTGCTACCTTTTTGGTTAACCATTTCTTCGTAAACGATATTATGATCGCTCGAAACCATCAGCTGTTTTTTTAAATTGTCTTTTACTGGAAGAATGCATTCAATAAATGCAACTCCTCGGTAGGAGGTGAAATTACAGCTTGAACAGCCTCGGCTAAATTGATAACTTGATGGTACGGCTTCTTTGTAGTGGTCGGGGAAGCGGTTTCTTGCTTCATCTGTAATTGCGGTTGGCTTTGAACAAATACCACATTGTTTTTTAAGGCTTTTCAATATTACTGAAGCTGTTATCTTTTGAATTACTTCTGGTAAATGATTACTTTTTTTTGCCCATTCCACGACTGATAACAACCCATCAACGGGATCATCATTGGTGTGGCCAATCATTATTGGTCCTTCTCCGAAGTTGTTTAAGAGAAGAAGATTCTCTTGCAACTCGTTTAAGTGATAGTAGGTGCAGTTATCCATGAGGTTTGTCAGCACTACTTCTGCAATTTTGTCGTTTGAATTGAAGACTATGATATTATCTTTGCTTCTATTAACTTCTTCCGCTAGTTTTTCAAGATCCGTGGATACGGTTATGAATTCAGTGATGTCGTTGTGAGAGGATTTGATGAAATCTATTTGTAATGTTTCAGTTTTATCAGAAGCGTGACTTGTTTTAATTTTGCAAAATACTAGGTGACCACTGTCATTTTTAAAAATGAGATTGCTCTCGCCAAGATGAATTTTAGGAAGAGCGCTTTTAAGATCATTGCAGCTAAAAGAAATTTTCTGAATATCCTCTTCTAGCGTAAGCCGTTCACTATTACTGATGGTTAAGTCATGAGTGATTCTATGGGGAGGTTTGTCCGATTCGTTTTTAAACAAATGAATTTCGCTATTTACCGATTTCAGGACAAGCATATCAGCGCCTAGGTCTACAGCTGATTTAAGAATATTTAGATAGTTTTTCATTGTATAAAATAGTTTAGGTGCTTCGCAGGTAATATTTTAATGGTGTTAGTACTATCGGTATTTTATTTGCTTTACTTAAAGTGTTAGTAATAGGCACCTTCGCTGGGTTAAGGGGTCGTAATTATGCGATAAATTGTAATTTAAGATGCTATTTAGAAAAACTGTCTCTGTTTTACTGCTGATTCTGCTTTTTGGTGCGATTTTGTTCGCATATTTGGTGTTGCCAAATATTTTAGCGTCCGTTCTTAAAAATACATTTCAAAAAGGTACCGGCTGCGAGGTTTCTTTAAGCCACCCTAAGGTTGATTACTTAAATGTGAGGGCATCTATCAGCGATGTTTCAGTTATTTGCCCTGATGAGAATGAAGGTGAGGGATTCTACGCCTCAAAGATCATTGCCGGATTAGATCTTAAAGAGCTGCTCAATAAGAAAGCGCTCGTTACTCCTTTGAGAATATATGGGGCGAGTGTAAAAAGTTTAGATTGGGATTCAGCTTTCATTCGAACTCTAAAGTTTGTACTCAGCAAACCAGAGAATCGAAAACGTGGATGGTCGGGGTGGGTACCTTATATCACTATCAAAACTGTGAGAGATGAAAAAAAACAGTTTGTTTTTGGAAATGAAGATTTTTATATCTCGGCGGACAAAGTTATTTTTACGTCCATTGATGCCGTAGATCGCCCAGAAACAGCAGTCATTATGGAAGCACGTGCGTTCGGAGTTGAAGTAGTTCCACAGGGGCACCCTCCGGTATTTCTTGGGGAGTTAGATTTAATCGCGGAAGCTAAACAAGGGAAAATCTTGTTTTCTGATACTGAGATACAGCATCAGACTGCAAATAGTACTGGGCAATCACGTCTATCTGGCTATATCGAGATCGAAGATAAAGAAATGTTTTTGGAATTAGAAACCAAAGTGGATAGTGAAAGTTTAGAA
>CAYYIQ010000197.1:0-6291 GCA_964472005.1 uncultured Bdellovibrionales bacterium
TTGTCTCAATAACTCTTCTGCTTCAGATAACTTATTTAGTTCGAAATACAATACTCCCAAGCCTTCTAAAAGACTCCAGTGACCCAAGTATGTTGTTAGCGCCTGTTTATAGGTATTTTCAGCGCTTGCATAGTCCTTACGAAGACTTTGGCTTACTGCGACCCCAAGGACATGTTCAACCCTTGGTTTTAATTCATTAGCTTTTTTGAATTTTTCTTCGGCTAATTCAAACTGTCCTTCTTTTAAATAATATCGACCATATTCATAAATCCCTTCGACAAGCTGAGGACAAATTTTATTGGCTTCATCTAGACTATTTAGAATTTCTTCCTTGGAAAAAACAGCGACGTGAGATTTTTTAATTAGCGCAAGGGCCCTTGGACAATCCTCGTCTGCATTAGCCACTCCGACTTGGAAAGTTAAGAACATTAATAGCAAAGACAATATTCTTTTCATTGCATCTCTTAATCGAGTTTCATTTTCTGTTAACGAAATTCTAACACTAAGGTTTTGCTCTGAGTCAAAACCAGTTCCTGGAAAAAGTGCAACTTTTTTATCCTCTAAAAGTGAGCGGCAGAAATATTCTGATCCTTCAGGATGATACACTTCTGGTATTTGGGCCCACACAAATGGACTAGCTTTTGGTGATTGAATTTTCCAGTTAACTTCTTTCAACTGAGAACATACTAAATCACGTCTTGATTCATAACTTGCGACGACTTCAGAGATAAATTTTCCGTTATTCTTAATCTCATCTTGCAATAAACAAGATGCTGCGATTTGTAACGGTTGAAAAATCCCAAAATCAGTATAACTTTTTAGAGATTTGAGAGCATTTAAGGCCTTTGAATGACCGACCGCACATCCCACACGCCAACCTGCTAGTGAAAAACCCTTTGAAAGAGAATAGAGCTCAACTCCTACATCTTTAGCCGAATTCGTTCCGAGAAAGCTTACAACTTCGCTACCTTTGTAAAAAAGATCACCGTGTGCAAAATCGTTTATAACAAAGCAATTATTCTTTTTTGCAAATTCAATTAATCTCTCGTAGAAACATCGACTTACAACCGTAGTTGTCGGGTTATGGGGGAAATTAATTAAAATTACTTTTGGACGGGGCCATGTTTGATTGTAACGACTTTGCAATCCAGAAAAAAAGTATTCAGAGTCTGACGTAAGCATTGCTTTTTCATCGTAGAACTGGCCATAATCTTTCCAAAGAGGAACACCAACAAAGCTCACGCCCATTAATGCTGCTGCAGCGGTGTGAACCGGATAAGAAGGAACTGGAACTAACATAGAGTCTCCCGGTGAAAGAATGCTCATCAATAGATGGACGACTCCTTCCTTTGTTCCATTGGTCACTACAATTTCCGAACTCGGATCTACCTCTGTTAAGAACTTCCATTCGTAATACTTTGCAAACGCATCGCAGAGAATATTGATACCAGAAGATGCTGTATATCTGTGATTATGACTAACAAGAGAGGCTTGAACAAGCTTGTCGATTGCTATCTGTGGCGGAGGGATTGTCGGATTCATCTGACTCAGATCAATCACATCTCCACCTGACATTCTTATTTCATGTATCCTTTTTGCGACAGCGCCTAACGAATAGGGTGGCAAATTACTTATTTTATTTAAATTATTCATTAAATCAAAGAAAATATTCTAAAAAACATATTAAATTATAGTCGAGGCGACTTCACCAGCATGATAACTAGAACGAACAAGCGGTCCCATGTAGACCTCCTTGAATAAATTGTTTGACCTGGCAAACTTAGCTAAATCCTCAAACTCAGCAGGATCTAAATAGCGATCTACAGGCAGGTGCGTTCGACTTGGCTGCATGTATTGTCCTGCGGTAAAAATATCGACAAAATTAGCAGCGCTTTCCCTCATTACCTGCTCAACTTCTTCTCTTTTTTCACCTAGACCCAACATGACGCCTGTTTTGGTTTTGATTGAATCATCTAAAAGTTTAGTCGTTTTTAGCAGCTCTAACGATCTTGCCAACGTAGCACCAGGACGAACTCGGCGATAAAGCCGCGGGACTGTCTCAATATTGTGATTTAACACATTAGGTTTGGCTTCTACGATCTTCTGTAACGAATCCCAATTACCACGCAGATCGGGGATTAACACTTCTATTTTAACACTAGGTAGCTTATCTTGAATTGCTTTAATCGTATGGACAAATCCTGACGCCCCCCCGTCACTAAGATCATCTCTTGCTACCGAGGTGATCACCGCATACTTCAATTTCATAATGGAAATCGCTTTCACTATCTCGGAAGCTTCCTTCTTGAAATCATTCTGAGACATTGTCGGCTTACCGGTAATCACCGAACAAAACCTACAACCTCTTGTGCAAATATCCCCAAGAATCATAAAGGTTGCGGTGCCATGCGAAAAGCACTCGGAAATGTTCGGACACCGTGCCTCTTCACAAACGGTATTAAGCGAATGTGTCCTCAAAAGCTTTTTTAATTCTCGAGTTGATTCTGATGAAGAACTATCTCGTCGCAACCACTCAGGGATTCGAGTAATTTTTGCCGTGGAATCTTCAGTTGGTGCAATAGTGTTACTATTTTCTTTCTTTTTTAATGACTCATCGCACTGCATCACAGAATCCTATTTTTTTTCCTGAATTTGGCGTTAACACTGTTAGATAATTTATCTTACTCAGTGATTGGCGCGATTATATTTTGAAGCAAAGAAGCCTTTCTTGAATCACCAGTTATCTTCACTCGTTTTGAAACGAGAGCTATTTGTGAATTTATTTTTCCGTTGACTATTGAAATGAAGTCTTCACTATCAAATTTCAACGTAACCAACGCATTATTGTTTGGTTTATTCTCTGGTTGAGTAATAGTAATGTCTCGGTCTAAATTAACACTCCAAAACCCTGATGTCTCGCCTGTTAATTCAATCAAATAGTCGCCTTTAATTGCATTTCGATCAGCGTCATTCAAGATGTCATAACGATAAAGTATTTCAGTTGTAAAAAATTCTTTCACGCTCCCAACGCGAGATTTTTGTGGTCGCCTTCGGTCTACTGGCTCTTCTTGAAAATTGTCCTCATCTAAATTGAATGGAGCTGGTGCGTGGGGATCTACTTGCTCAAAATTATCACTATTAGTAAAAACGTCCTCATCAAAGTCTTCCTCATCAGATTCATCCTGAACCTCCAACTTCCTTTCACTTTTTTCCCAATCATTGGTAGAAGTGTGAGAGACCGCATCGTTTATCTCACTAATTTCATCGTCGACGACGTCACTTTCCACTGACTTCTTACTCTCAGTAGGATTTTCTTGTTTTGATTTTTTGCTTTCGTCCGCACTACCAGACTTCCACCATTTTTTTTCAAAGACTGCAAAAAACATAATCAACCACCAAATTAAGATTTAAATAATTTTCCATTTTGAGTAACACTTTTAGCAAATTTAAGTGATTCTCAGTACCTACAATATAGTGCAAACACAATAAGAGTTTTTCCATAATTAAGAAACTCAATCAAATAAGCCCTCGTATTTACACGTTTGCTACAAGTACGATCTAAATTGACCTGCAATAATTCAATTCGTGGGCACTATATATCATAACCGCTTTAGAAGGTATTTAGTTGAGCAAAAAACTCCCTAGTTATTCCCATTAATATGGTGTTTATTATACGCCCTTCACTTCCCCCCTGGAGAACCTAAGTCTCTGCAATCACCATTTAAGAGTGAAACAAATATATCAACACGACGATACTCGCTCCCGAGAGACGTTTTTTATGCTATCTATTCTTGCTATACCCGAATACTCAAGTCCATGAGGACTCAAATTTAATATGATAAACACACAATTTAGCTCTTAAAATGGATAGAACATCAAATTTTCCCTACTCGCAGATCATTGCACTAACTGGTTCGTCTGGTAGCGGAAAAAGCACAGCCGCTTCTTACTTTGCAGAGCTTGGGGCAAAAATAGTTAATGCTGACGAGATTGCAAAAAAAGTCGTCGCTAAAGGCAGCCTTGAATTAGGCAAATTGGTTGATGCATTGGGTCCTGAAATATTGTCTTCCGATCAAACACTTAATAGAACAAAACTCCACCAAATGATTACATCCGACTCAAAAATCCAATGCAGAGTCGAAGAGATTCTTCATCCGATCATTCGAAAGGAGTCAGTCAAACAATTTGTTGAGTTGATAAATGATAAACATAAAATGATCATATATGACTGCCCGCTATTTTTTGAAAAAAAATTATGCGAACTTGGATTTAAAAAATCGATTTTAGTTACATCCCCAACTTCAATATTGATAGATAGAATTATGAAACGCGATCAAATATCTGCAAAAATCGCGCAGGCAAGACTAGCCTTACAGATGGGACAACATGAAAAAGTCAAATTGGCAGATATTCACATAGAAAACAATGGTTCGCTAGATGATTTCAGAGTGAAAATACAAACGATTTATCAAAATCTTAAAAACACTTGATTAGATGCTATTTTTCATCCGACCAACCTCTTTCTTTCAAGAAGTCGCTATACGGTCCTTCAAATATCTCTACTTTTCCACCGTCGAATACAATTAATCGATTACACAGCCTATGTAGCATTTCTTCACTGTGCGTTACGACCATTACGGCACCTTCAAATTCCTCAATTGCCTCAGACAATGACTCGATTGAATGCATATCAAGGTGATTTGTCGGCTCATCAAGAAACAGGAGGTTTGATGGTGTAACCAAAATTTTACCTAAAGTAACTCTACTTCTCTCACCACCAGAAAGAACGGATATTTTCTTTAACGCGTTATCTCCTTCAAACATCATGGCGCCACAAATAGATCTTATTACGGTGCGACTTTTCATCGGATCGATCGAATAAACTTCGTCCTCAACTGTCGATTCAAGATTCAAGCGATTGATATTTGTCTGTCCGAAATAGGCTAGTTTGGTGTTATCGTTCATCGAGATTGAACCACCCGTGGCTTTATATTCACTCGCCAAAACATTTAGTAAAGTTGTTTTCCCTTTACCATTTGGTCCAATGATTCCTATTCTATCCTCTTTTTTAACGGCAAACGACAGGTCCTTAAATAGTAGTTCTCCTTGATCATAGCCAAACGAAAGATTTTCTACGGTCATTAACCACTTACCTGGAAAGGTCGAATAACTAAAAGAAAACTCGAGGCTGCTAATCCCTTGAAGCTCGTCTTTAACTTCCATCTTTTCAAGTAATTTTACTCGCGATTGCACTGATTTAGCCTTGGATGCCTTCGCTCTAAATCTACTTACAAAAGATTCAATTTCCTTCCGTTTCTTTTCTTCACCAACTCGGGTTTTTTCGTAAAGCTCTTCTTCTTCCTCTAGTGCTTCATAAAACTTTTGCGTATTTCCTTGGACCTTTTTGATTCGACCACGATGTATTCCCATCGTGTGTGTTGTCACTGAATCCATAAAAGTTCTGTCGTGAGTTATAAGAAGTAATTCTCCCTCCCACGTTTGAAGAAATCGTTCTAACCAGCGTACTGAGACAATATCCAAATAGTTGGTTGGTTCATCAAGTAGTAATAGGTTCGGATCTGACAAAAGCAATTTGGCAAGATTTAATCTAATCTGATATCCACCCGAAAATAGATCTGGAGATTTCTCAAAGTCATTATTTGTAAAACCAAGTCCATGTAACATGGCCTCTGCTTTGTAAGTTTCTTTCCAGCATCCATCAAGCAGTGGAAGCGCTAAGCATACTTCGTCTAAAATGGTTTTTTCAGTGAAAGTTAAATGCTGAGATAAGTGACCAATAGAATAGTCCTTACTGATAAACACATCTCCACTATCTTGTTCTTCAAGACCTAAGATAATTTTAAAAATTGTTGATTTACCATGTCCGTTTCGACCGACTAAGCCAACCCGCTCTTGCGGATTAACGACGAACGTTACGTCACTAAAAAGGTCTTGATTGCCGTACGATTTTTTGAGATTTGAAATATTAAGCATAATTGTATTGAAAAATTTTTGTGCTTAATATCGAGCTAGCTGGTTTTATGCAAGTTTCAGCGACTTTGAAGCTAATTATTTACTCTCTTGCCAATCTCATTAGATTATCAACCCAGAAATAACGGACAGACCTAATAAGTTCTTATTTATATATCAAAACATCGATAAAGGTTGTTTTTTTAAGGTTCTCCGCAAAATAAGAAAAAAGGCTGGTGTTATGCGGATTGTTAAATCAAACCGGATATCTAAAAAAAACCACTAAGAATTCGTTATTTTAAGCATGAGAGTAAGATTTCA
>CAYYIQ010000198.1:0-2747 GCA_964472005.1 uncultured Bdellovibrionales bacterium
ATGTTGATTATGACTTGTCAATGTAATGTTTATGACAACAGCTAACTATGAACAGAATATCCCACGTCCTTTATTGGATAGAATGGAATTAATTCGAATCGCTGGTTACACAGAGTTAGAGAAACTTCAGATTGCTAAGAAATACTTGGTACCTCGGAGTTGCGAGAAGAACGGTTTGAAGACAGAAGACGTTGAGATCCCAGATAATACAGCTCTTTCTATCATTAGGCATTATACTCGTGAAGCGGGGGTTCGTAGTCTTGAAAGAACTTTTGATGGAGTCTGTCGTAAAGTTGCCGTAAACGTGGTGAAAGATGGGGAAAAGTCAGATAGTTCGGTCGTTGTTGAAGAGAGCGAAATCGAAAAGTACCTTGGCGTCAAGCGATTTAAATACGGAAAACTTGAATCAGTAAATCAAATCGGAACTGTAACTGGTCTAGCTTGGACAGAAGTCGGTGGCGAACTATTGGTCATCGAAGTTGCTGTGGTCCCAGGAAGAGGTCGATTGATGATAACAGGTAAGTTGGGCGATGTGATGCAGGAATCTGCGCAGGCTGCTATGATGTATGTTAGATCAAGAGGAGCTTTCTTTGGATTGCCGAAAGACTTTTATTTCCATGTGGATATTCATGTTCACGTACCAGAAGGAGCTATTCCAAAAGATGGTCCTTCGGCTGGTGTAACAATGGTCACTGCAATAACATCTGCATTAACTGGAATCCCAGTTGATCGAAATATTGCGATGACTGGTGAAATTACACTTAGAGGTAGGGTATTACCTATCGGTGGTCTGAAAGAAAAGGTTCTCGCCGCACATCGAGGTGGTATTACAAGAATCTTAATTCCGAAAGATAACGAAAAGGATATTGAAGAAATACCAACTTCAGTGAGACGTGGAATCGAGATTATTACCGCTGGTGAAGCTGACGAAGTTTTACGTGAGGCGTTGATGATTGAAGATCATGAGCATTTCCAAAAATTATTTGCAGAGAAGGACATTCGACATCAAATGTTGTTCCCTAAGAATGATGATAAGAAAAATCCAACGGCACCACCATCTGCTTCAGATGATGAGAGTCAAGGGATTGTAGCTCATTAGTAGAAATTTTTGGGAAACTTTGAGTTTCAAAATCCTGAAAAGATGTTAAAAAAGAGGAGATTTTATCTCCTCTTTTTTTATTTAATATGAATATCATTGAATCATCCAAAAATTTCGAACAAATAAGCATCTTCTACGATCAAGAATTAGATTTTTCAGCCATTATCTCAGTTCATAACTCGGTTCTAGGTCCGGCTTTAGGAGGCTGTCGACTTCGCCATTACGATTCGATGGAAGCTGCTCTTGAAGATGTTCTCAGACTCTCAGAAGGAATGACGTATAAAAGCTCATTGGCAGGACTTAATTTGGGTGGTGGCAAGAGCGTAATCATTCCAAGTCAAAAAGCGCTAGATCAACGAGAAAAATTATTTTTAAAGTTTGCAAGTTGGGTAGATTCTTTAGGTGGAAAATATATTGCTGCAGAAGATATGGGCACATCGGTAGAAGACGTGAAAATTATGTCGAGGGTTACTTCTCACATCTCCGGCTCTGACCCTGCAAAAGGAGGTGGGGGAGATCCGTCACCACATACAGCTTATGGAGTGTATCTGGGAATCGGTGCTTGTCTTGAACGAGTTTTTGGAACTCCAAATTACAAAGACAGAAAAATTCTAATCCAGGGCCTTGGTCATGTCGGTTTTGAATTAGCCAAACTTTTAGCAAATTCGGGAGCGAAAATTATCGCGGCTGAGCCATCGAAAGAAACGTTAAAAAGGGCCAAAGAAGTATTCGATTTTGAGACTTGCTCTTTGGACGCTGTTTATTCAACTGAGTGCGATGTTTTCGCGCCATGTGCGATGGGTGGAATCTTAGATGGTGAAACGACTAAAAGTTTAAAATCGAAAATTGTAGCTGGTGCCGCCAACAATCAATTGAAAACCCCAGACGTTGAAAAAATATTAAACGAACGCGGAATCATCTATGCACCTGACTTTGCTATTAATTCTGGTGGTGTGATTATGTGTGCTGCTGAATTGCTAGAAGATGGGTACTCTGAGAGTTGGGTGACGGAATTAGTGGGGAGAGTGGGTGAGACGATCGGTAGGATTTTAGACCGAGCAAATGAGAGTGGAACTTTAGCCGGAGAAGTCGCTCTTGAAATGGCAAAAGAAAGGATCTTAGAGAAGTCTAAGCAGTAGAAGCGCCTACTTAAAATTCTCTTGCTAGGTTGATAGCCTGGTAATGTTAAGGTGTTAAAGTACTGATTAAGTTTTATTTGATCCAACAACGTTAAAGCTAGTGCAATAGTTCGACGAAAATTGCAGCCAAATAAGAGAGCTAGCTAACAAAAGCCATTTCTTTAGATTTGATTTGTGTTGCTTCTTTAAGCCCACACAGCATGCCAGCAATGTAAAATTGAAGAATCACAACTACTTATGACGATTTGTCATTAAATTGATCTGTGAATCTTGACACAAGGAAGGCTGACGACTAAACTCCCCCGACGTACTTATTTGAACCTCATCATTGATTGATTGATCCTTGTGGGCTCTTAAAGGTGCTGCTAAGTATTTTAAGTGGGCAGCATGCTTGAATGCTATCGGAGCAAGACCATGCCACTGCAGCCTTAAATTTGAGCCTCAAAGCTCAATATAGATAGGCACTATATTAAAAATTAATTAAAGAATTTACAAAATGACCGTTAACA
>CAYYIQ010000198.1:2757-6278 GCA_964472005.1 uncultured Bdellovibrionales bacterium
ATCCAACCCCTGGTAAAATATCGGTAACACCAACCAAACCTTGTGAGACGGCTCATGATCTCTCGCTAGCCTATAGTCCCGGTGTAGCTGAACCTTGCCTCGAGATAGCTAAGAATGAAGATGACGTTTATCGTTATACATCTAAAGGAAATCTGGTTGCTGTTATTAGTAATGGCACAGCGGTACTCGGTTTAGGGAATATTGGCCCCGCAGCTTCAAAGCCTGTTATGGAAGGGAAGGGCGTCCTTTTTAAGACTTTCGCTGATATCGATGTTTTTGACATCGAGTTAGACGCGAACAGTATAGAAGATGTTGTTAATGCAGTCGTTGCACTAGCTCCCACATTCGGTGGAATAAACTTGGAAGATATCAAGGCACCAGAGTGTTTCCACATCGAAGAAGAGTTGAAAGCTCGTTTAAATATTCCTGTCTTTCACGATGACCAACATGGAACAGCTATCATTGCTGGAGCTGCACTTCTAAATGCACTTGAAATAACTAATCGGAAAATTTCAGAGGTTACTATCGTTGTTAGTGGCGCCGGCGCTGCTGCAATTGCTTGTGCTAAACTTCTTTTTAATTTGGGTGTCGAAAGAAAAAATTTGTTAATGGTTGATTCGACAGGAGTGATTTACGAAGGCCGGGAAAAGGGGATGAATCAATATAAGCAAGAATTCGCTATCCCGACAGAAGCTAGAACTCTTGAAGACTCATTAAAGAATGCAGATGTGTTTTTTGGATTGTCGGCTAAAGATATTTTAAAGCCAGCGATGTTAAAGACGATGGCTAAAGATCCGATTGTTTTTGCGATGGCGAATCCTGATCCAGAGATCGAATATGATATAGCAAAAGAAACAAGACCTGATGTTATCATGGCAACAGGCCGAAGTGATTATCCGAATCAAGTTAACAACGTACTTGGTTTCCCGTATATATTTAGAGGTGCTTTAGATGTCCGGGCTAAAGGTATTAATGAGGAAATGAAGATGGCGGCCGTTCGAGCCTTAGCGAATCTTGCCAAGGAGCCAGTACCAGAAAGTGTAAGAGCTGCATACGGCGGAACTAAGTTCTCATTTGGACCAGAGTACTTAATTCCCAAGCCTTTTGATCCAAGAGTATTATATTATGTTGCACCAGCGGTTGCGCAAGCCGCAATAGAATCAGGGGTAGCAAGAGAAGCTATCGATATAAGTGAGTATACGCTCAGGCTGAAAGAAAAACAGAACCATGGGCGAGTCATGCTTAAAGAGTACTATAGCATCGCTAAAGAGGCGGAGAAAAAGAGTATTGCATTTCCAGAAGGTTCAAACGATAAAGTACTTAAAGCCGCCACTATGGCTTTTGATGAAGGGATTGTTCAACCAGTCCTTTTGGGTAGTAGTGAGAAAATTAAAGAAGCTGCTTTCCGTTTAGATTTAGATGTTTCCAAATTTCAAATAATTGAACCAGCGAAAGATCCAAGATTTAAGCAGTATGCTGACAATTACCACAAACTTCAAAGTCGTTCCGGCATAAGCCAGGAAGACGCTGAAAGAGAAATGCAGAAAGAAAATATATTTGCGAATATGTTACTTTCTGATGCACAGGTGGAAGGAGTCCTCTGTGGGGTCGGTAGGTCATTTCCTGAAATGATAAGACCCATTTTGAAAATGGTTGGAGTTAAGCCAGAAGTCAAAACTGCGGCAGGATTATACTTAGTCTCTATAAAAGATCGATTATTATTTATTGCAGATGCTGCAATAAATATCGAAATGACGAGTGAGAAATTAACTGATATCGCATTGATGTCAGCAAATTTTGCAGAAAGCTTTGGAATTGAACCAAGAGTAGCGATGCTGTCATTTTCTAACTTTGGAAGTGTTGAGCACCCAATGGCGTCAATGATTAAAGATTCGGTAGAACGGATTTGGCAGCAAAGACCAGGTTTGAAAATTGATGGAGAGATGCAAGCAGACACAGCTGTCGTTGCTTCGATACTTAAAGAGCATTACCCTCATTCGAAACTTGATGCACCAGCTAACGTATTAATCTTCCCGGATATGCAGTCAGCAAATATTTCATTTAAGTTGTTGCAAAGACTTGCCGGCGCCCGAGTAGTCGGTCCAATCATACTAGGATTAAAAGCTCCCGCGTATGTCTTACAAAAGCATGCAACAGTTGATGAAATCTTTAACATGATTACAGTTGCAGTTGGGCAAGCCAATATTCAACAACGCGACCATCGTTTAGATCTTCTTCCGCAGGTAGAAAATTTAAAGGTCGCTAATTTTCGCTAGTAAGGAGAGTTGTACCATTTAGTAGCTTGGCGTTGTCTTTATAAGATTTTAGGCGACTGCAGAGGCACAAAGAAAGGCTCCCGTATCTATTGAAGAGACGCTGGAAATCCAGAATACCATCAATAAATGCGGGTACCTTCTTCTCTGTGCATCTGCAGTCGCCTAAAATTTTATTGAAAGGGAGTTAGAGGGGTCAAAAAAGTATAAAAACTTTGATAGAGAACCTCATCCTCCCAAATGGGTTTAGACGAATTTTAATGTGAATCAAAAGTTATTAAGACTAAACTATGATTTCAAGAATCGCGGGCTTTTGATCTTTGATGTGACGAACAACGAAGCGATCTTCTTTCCAAAATACAACCGTGGGTTGGACATTTGGATATTTGACACTCCAAGAACGGCTGTTTTGAATGTCGTCGCTTGAAATTTTTGTTGTATCGATCAAGTAGAGATCGTGAATTTCTTGGTCAGACTGAATGCAGTAAACGAAATAACGTTTGTCAGAACTGTGAGCTGAATAGGCATTACTAATGCACATTGATTCCGAACCATCATTATAGGTTCCAGTAAAGCAAAAGCCTGTAAGAGACTTGCCGGTCTGCAGCGCAATACCTCCAGCTTTGACAAGAACCAATTTATGATTCATTCGACAACCAAAAAGCCCTTTGTTCTCAAGGTAATAGTCGTACCAAATCAAAGTTCCGGCTCTCGCAATCGGAGAACGTTTTTCACCGTTCATTTCGATATGAAAGGAAGCAGGTTGGTCTAAAAGATAGTATGCATCTTCGAAATCTTTATCGTCAAAATTTTCTTCTTTTGGGTCGAAGTACTCACTATCCTCCAAGCTTTCTTCATCGCCTTCTCGCAATATTTCATTCGTCAATTCAGGATCCCAAGATTCCAGCATCGCAACAAGTCGTGTTGAATCAAGAGAGAATCCTATCTCGACTGGATTACCTCTGGTTATTTTGTCTTGAGAGTTGTTGGTTATTTCGTAAGAACATCCGTCTACAAAGATATGCGGAACACCATTTTCGAAATGCGGGAAAGCATATCGCTCCCCATTTGGACTAACTAATAACTCGATTTGATCAAGACAGATTCCCTCGAGTTCAATCTCAGGATCGCCACTCGCCATATAAACTGTTTCAGAATCTAGAATTGCAAATTCTTTGATGACACGATCACCATCCACCAAAGCACAGATCTCCGAAAAGTCGCCTGGCTGCCTGATAAAGTAAAATC
>CAYYIQ010000199.1:0-6250 GCA_964472005.1 uncultured Bdellovibrionales bacterium
GGATGACGGTGGACTGTGAGCGCGACGGCGAGACGCAGGGATGACGGTGGACTGTGAGCGCGACGGCGAGACGCAGGGATGACGGTGGACTGTTTGCGCTGCGGCAAGACGCAGGGATGACGGCGAAGTGTGAGCGCTACGGCAAGACGCAGGGATGACGGTGAAGTGTGAGTGCGACGGCGAGACGCGGGATTGGCGGCGAGACGTTAGGGTGACGGCGAGACTCAGGGATAAAGGTTTAACATAGAAGTTACGGCAAGGCGCAAGAATGGCAATTCTGCGTAAAAGCAACGGTCTCGTTCTTGTGCAAGAAATAGAAGCTGGTAATCAGTATATACTTGAAATCGCATCATTCATAAGTCTGGTAGAAGAAAATTAGCTTAGAATAGATTTTACAAAATCGCACAACTAGAGGAATTCAAACAGAAACAGATGATTAATCTATCTATTACAGAGATCGCACTACGCAACAAAACAGCCTCCGGTGATAAACAAACTTTAATTTCCTCTGGTTGCTCTGCTTGCTCTGTGATTAAATTAATAAATTCTTAACTTAATGCTACCAAGTATATTATAACCATCGATAACCATGTTGATAAAACTAACCAATAAATCTAAGCAGTAGTCCTGAATGGTAGAAAAAGATAACGCCGAAAAAATTCCATTTAAAGAATCTCCTTATACCGATTTTCTTAGGGGAACAATCAAACGTATTACTTTCCGAAGTGAAGATTCTGGTTTCGCCGTGGTTCGAGTTGAAGAAGAAGGAAAATTTGGGAAGATGGAAACCTTGGTTGGCAAAATACCACCCTTCGCAGATGAAGGATCGTCTTTCATCGCCCGTGGAATTTGGCAAAGCCACGATAAATTTGGCAGGCAGTTTAAAGCAATTAGTTTCTCAGAATCAAAACCGACATCCTTAAATGCTATTACGAAATACCTTTCGTCAGGACAGATTAAAGGGATCGGTGAAAAACTTGCTGAAAGAATAGTAAATCATTTTGGTGAAAATACTCTTGAAATTTTAGACAATAATCCAGACGAACTTTCAAACGTTCCGGGGCTCGGCGCAAATAAGATAGAAGAAATCAAATGCACGTGGTCTAATAAAAAAGAAGAACGAGAGGTAATGCTATTCTTCCAAAACCATGGAATTGGCCTTGCCGTTTCAAGAAAAATTTATGCGACATACAAATCACGATCGATAGAAACAGTTAAAAATAATCCATACTTACTCTGCCATAATATTTGGGGGATCGGCTTTTTAACTGCTGACAAAATAGCTCACGCTATTGGAATCGAATCAGATTCCGAAGAAAGAATCATCGCCGGCCTGAATTATATTCTCTCAGACGCCCAGACCGATGGCCACACGTTTCTGCCGAAAGAAATACTCTTAGAAAAAGCTGCTTCCTTACTTTTAATTGGAGATCTTGAGTTACTTTCAAAAGGACTCGTACTCGCAATACTCCAAGGGTTAATTTTAGAAAACTCAGGAAGGTACTATTCCCCCCCTCTCTTCGTTTTAGAACGGAAAGCTGCAGATGCCATCATATCTAAAATCAAACACATTGCGAACGTGTCTAAGAATATACCGAGTTGGATTTTAGATGAAGTTTTAAATACTAAAAAAACAGATCAGCAAAATTTGAATCCGATCATTCTATCAGAGGAACAAAAAGAAGCGGTAAAACTCGCGGCCACTTCAAGTTTGTTGGTTATCACGGGGGGACCAGGTTGTGGTAAAACAACTGTGATAAAAACAATCACAACCTTATTTAAAAAAGCTGGCTTATCAATACGGTTAGCTGCACCCACAGGTAGAGCCGCTCAAAGATTGCAAGAAGTCTGCGGTATTGAGGCATCTACTATTCATCGACTTTTAAAATATGACCCGATTCAACGAAATTTTTTGCACGACGAGGGTGATCCACTCCCCTACGATGTTTTAATCGTCGACGAAAGTTCGATGATAGACATTCCGCTTGCTGCGGGTCTGCTTAGATCAATACCGGATACAATGAGATTGATATTTGTTGGAGACAAAGATCAGCTCCCGAGCGTTGGACCAGGACTGTTCCTACCGGACTTAATCGAACTGGAACAAATTCCTAAAGTGGTATTAACGAGATTATTTAGACGATCCGAAGAATCAAGCATTAATGAGATCGCACACCAAATAAATCAGGGCGTTTCTCCAAACATTCCACAACCTGATGGATCCGGATTAAGAGATGCGTACTTTTTACCCATTACAAACCCACGCGAAGGTGCGGATCTGATTGAAAAGTTGGTATGTGATCAGATACCGAAAAAATTTAATGTTAAACCCGAAGACATCATGGTTCTCTCACCGATGAACCAGGGAGAATTGGGAATTATTTCTTTAAATGAGAAACTCCAGAATCGATTGGTGCCAAACACGGAAGCTTCTCCCTCAGTTCACGTTGGGAATTTAGAATTCAGGCTTGATGATAGAGTTTGCCAAAGAGTTAATAACTATAACTTGCATGATGCCGGTGTATTCAATGGAGAGCAAGGCAAGGTCATTGGAATTGATACGAGTGAAAAGAAAGTTGTTGTTAAACTCTGGGATGGCAGGGAAATTAATTATTCAAGTGAACATTTGTCCCAACTTGATTTAGCTTACGCGCTAACAATTCACCGATCACAGGGTTCCGAAGCTCCTGTGGTTGTACTCGTGCTCCACGATTCACAAAATATAATGCTTGAAAGACAACTTGTATATACAGGTGTGACGAGGGCCAAAAAGCTATTAATTATAGTTGGCACACGCTCTGCTCTCCAAAAATCTGTAAAAAGAATAAAGAGTTCAAGGAGATACACTGGTTTTAAAGAGTTAATTCTTGAAGAGCTTTAAACTTTCCTAAATTCTTAAGAAAATTCCCTAAAATTCCGATTAATATATCTAGCCACTAGATCGGAATTACTAATGCTTAGATTTATCAACAAAATTTTTGGATCAAAACATCTTAGTAGATGTTTTATTTTAATGATCTTGGCATTGTTGAATTCATCTGTCGCGGCTCAGGATTCAGTCGATGGACAATACCTGATAAAATACAGCGATGGACTGAGCGAAGTTCATGCGGACATTATTTCAGAAGCCGTTGGCTTTGATAACATCGAATCTATTAGTCAAAACGATATCCTTCTCGGGAAAGAAGGTACAAGACGCCCTCTCGATAAAAAAACAATTAAAGATCTCCTAGCAGCTGGCATAATCGAAATTTTCGAGCCTGACTTCGTTTTAAAAGCGAGTTCAACTCCAAATGATTCTCGATACGGAGAGCTATGGGGATTGAACAATACTGGCGGTTCAGGTGGTACTGCAGATGTTGATATTGATGCACCTGAGGCGTGGGAACTTACTACTGGCGATTCAAACATGGTTGTCGGCGTAGTCGATACCGGAGTACTCTACAATCACCCAGATTTAGCTAATAATATGTGGAGAAACCCGGGTGAAATAGCCGGAAACGGTGTGGACGATGATGGGAACGGTGTTATTGACGATGTCTACGGCTACAATGCTATCAACAATACTGGCAATCCCCTTGATGACAACAGTCACGGAACTCACTGCGCTGGTACAATTGCCGCAGTTGGAAATAATAGTTCCGGTGTAGTTGGCGTAGCTTACGGTGTTAAAATCATGGCCTTGAAGTTTCTCTCGGCCTCAGGCTCTGGCTCAACTTCAGATGCGATAAAAGCAATAAATTACGCGATCGCCCAAAAACAAAAAGGTGTTAATATTCGAGTTCTTAGCAACTCTTGGGGTGGTGGCGGAAACTCGACTTCTTTACAAAATGCCATCTCACAAGCTGCTTCTAACGGTATTATGTTTATCGCGGCGGCTGGAAATGAGGGTGCAAATAATGACAGCATCTCAACTTATCCAGCAAATTATAACGTTTCCAACGTGATTTCAGTAGCTGCAATTGACCGAGCTGGGAATCTTGCGTCATTCTCTAACTACGGTTCAAGCAAGGTTCACGTTGCTGCACCAGGTGTTGGGATACTCTCGACCGTTACACCAAATGGCTATGCTAGTTACAACGGAACCTCGATGGCAACTCCGCACGTTGCAGGAGTCGCTGCACTTCTTCTCTCAAGAGAACCAAACCTTTCAGTCTCCACTGTTAAAACTAGGATAATTTCCAGTGCAAAACCTCTTTCAAGCCTAAACGGTCTAGTGCAAAGCGGTGGAATGGTTAGTGCTTACCGTGCACTTGGTAGTTCATTAACCCCTGCTCCTCCTACTTCAGCTGTGACTTACCGAATTAAACAACTTACACCATCTTCCGACAGTTCATACGGGACTAGGATCACCACCGGTGACGACACACAAGTTACTGCTAACTTAAGCTTCTACTTTCCATTTTATGGTACAAATTATTCAAAACTAGAAATATCGTCCAACGGCAGAATTGTTCCGACGAATAATTCTGGTTCAATAAGTTTAAGCACTGACTACAACAACTCTGTCACGGCTGGAATCAACGTTTTAAATGACGACTATGTTGCTTCTCCCTTTTCTTCTAACGGAGGAGTCTGGTTAAAGTCTGAAGCTGAAAAAGCTACGATTACCTGGGTTGTAACACCTTATGCATACATGAATAGTAGCAATTCAGTTAATGAAATGATTTTTCAAGCGGTGCTCTATAATACTGGTAAAATTGTCTACAATTTCATAGATTCCGATACTGCGAGCACAAGTTATACTGATGGTGCAAGCGCCACTTCTTCAGTGTCTCCGATGTCGGATGGAAACGGTGAGACCTTAATAATATCTCACAATACCACTAATTCCACTTATCTCTCATCCAACAAATCAGTTGAAATTTCGTCTGTAAACGCTGCGTTATTCTCAGATATTGATGGCGACGGCAGAAGTGATTTAATTGTTTGGAGACCATCAACCGCAGTTTGGTATATATTAAAATCTTCGAATGGTTATGACTACTCTAAGGCTGACAATTTTCAATGGGGCTTCCCTGGTGACAAACCAATAATTGGAGATTTTGACGGCGATAAAAAAACTGATCTAGTTGTGTGGAGACCTTCGGATGGTACTTGGTACTTTAAAAATTCTTCGACTAACTTTGAAGGAGGTTCTGCTATTCAATGGGGAGCTCAAGGCGATATCCCACTCGCGGGCGATATTGATGGCGATCGGATTTCAGATTTGATGGTTTATCGACAATCTACTGGAAGTTTTTATGTTCTGCTTTCGAGCGCTGGATTTAATAGAGCTGCCGCACTTGCCGGTGCACCAGAGGCAGCACGACAAATAAACGTCGGTGGTCTAGCAAACGATCCTTTGCTAGGAGATTTTAATGGAGATGGTACTGACGATTTCGTAACTATTTGGCAACTTGTACGATTTTGGCAAATTAAACTTTCAAACAATATATTTTTAAGCTCTCTTCCTTGGGGAAGTCCAGGGGATACTCCACGGGCATGTGACCTGAATAATGATGGCACAGATGATCGAATCGTACTACGACCGAACTCCGGCTACACAATAGATTGGTTTGGGGCTCTAACAGGCGGTGGAGTTTCAAATTTCACTTTCGGTTCACTTGGAGATATTCCGGGATGTCGGCATGACTACGACGGCGATGGAGTAAACGACGCAGTCATGTTTAGACCAAATTCCGGAAACTGGTATATCCGAGATGGAAGAACCACCAACCTCATCTCACACGACTTTGGTTTACCGGGCGACATTCCAATGGTTTACTAGTTCAATTACCTGCGATTATAATTCATTGAGAAAAACAAACGATCCCAGTGGGGCGGCGCTTTTATTTTAGACAACCACAGAGGCACAGAGGGGAAGGTGCGCGTTTCTACCGAATGTACTCTGAGGCTCAAGAGTACTTACAATAGAAATGGATGTCTCTCTGTGCCTCTGTTGTTGCAAATTTCTCTTACATAACTACTCTGACTCAATCCGTATTTTTTCATTTGCAACATGCAAAGTCATTTGTGTGAATGGGATTGACCAGTTGTGGGTATTAGATGAATCAACTGATATTTTTTGTAGTAGTCTGGCTAGATGCATATATTCTGCTGCGAACTTGCCATCTACGTCCAAGTTAATTTGCAAGTCTAACGATGAGGCTGAGGCAGAAGATAACTCTACCGAAACTTTATAAAATTTTTCACCCAATTTTGCGTCGAGTACAGTCTTCAAATCGGCACGCAACATTTCTGGAATTTT
>CAYYIQ010000200.1:0-6209 GCA_964472005.1 uncultured Bdellovibrionales bacterium
GTGTGGTCGGCTTTTCATATTAGCTTTAGTCTCTTTTAAGGGCGTTTGCAGGCGTCCTGGTGTTTGTGGACTATGCGGTAAGCAAAATGCTCCTTTAGTAATAGCTGAATATTTGCGTTCAAAGATGGTCTAAAAAGCAATCTCCATTTGAATAATTGAAACTTTTAATCTTAAAAGACGATGATTAATAAAAGACAGGAAAATAAAGTGTCACTAAGATCTAAAATTGAGAAGGCTGTAACGTGCCTTCTGGTCGCAAGTGTTTGTTCTTGCACCTCTGGTTCTTACCAAAATTCCGTTAACGGGGCATTGGCTGGAGCAACTTTGGGAGCAGGGTCGGGCGCTATTATTGGTGGTAGCGCCGGTAAGGCTGGCCCAGGCATCGCTATTGGTGCCGGAATAGGAGCGTTGACTGGAGCATTGGCTGGAAGTGCGGTCGATAGACAGGCTGATAGTAACAGGCAACTTGAGTCTCATATTCAGATTAACGAACAAAGAATCGCAGAAAATAGAGCTATTATTGATCAATTAAAGGCGAAAGGTGCGGATGTTACCGGTACTGATCGGGGAGTCGTAATTAATCTACCAGATATTCTTTTTGAATTCGATCGATCGAAGTTAACGGAGCCTGCAAAAAGAACGATTGCAGAAATGGCGCCGGTGTTAAAAGAAATTGAAGGTCGTGTAATCTCAGTCGAAGGCCATACAGATTCTATTGGGACAGTACTCTACAATAAGCAGTTGTCAGAACGGCGAGCTAGTGAAGTTACGTCAGAGTTGCGTAGCCTTGGTATCAATCTCAAGATTAATACAAGAGGCCTAGGAGAAGGATACCCTGTCGCCACTAATAATTCGGAAATTGGGCGATCACGCAACCGTCGAGTTGAAATCGTGATTGAGAACAGGTAGTTTCTTCCTTTAACTAAATCTGGTGGGTTTAATGAATAAGTCCGAATTTAAAATTTTGTTGAGTGAAAAATCAGCCCCCGACTTCAAAGACACTATTCTTTTAAAAGCTGTCTGGTATCTTATGCGTAAGGACTGGGAAAGTGCCCACAAAATTGTTCAAGACGAAGATTCTGAAACCGCATCATGGATTCACGGACTAATTCATCGGATCGAAGGCGATCTATCTAATGCAAGATACTGGTACCGCAACGCCGGACGAAAATACGATCCAGATATGACTATCGAAGATGAAAGTGAACTTATTCTAGATAGCCTGATTAAGATTTCTTAAGGAAGCAAGTTTTAAGAACGATTGTGGATTTACCTTCTCTACATTCGATCTCTTCTTCGTTGCTCGTGAGTCTAATGTTTTTGAACATTTTTCCTCTTTTTAAAGTGAGCGAAGAACCTTTAACTTTAAGATCTTTTATGACTGTGACGGAATCGCCATCACTTAATTTTGTACCGTTGCTATCTTTTGCTTTAATTTCTTCTGTCATGGCTAAATCTAAGAATGGTGTAAGCGTTGTGTCAACTAGACTTACATGTTGATTAATAAATATGAATATAAATGTGCACCCGGAGCGATTCGAACGCCCGACCTCTTGGTTCGTAGCCAAGCGCTCTATCCAACTGAGCTACGGGTGCATACGGAATTGAAAAACTAACTTAAAACATAGAGCGTCGTGCTACGAACATAATGCTAATATGCTCGATGTCTCGCATATTGCTACTTCTGCTGCGAGTTTTAGATTACTATTGTAATCTATTCGCACCATGTAGCCAAGCGCTCTATCCAACTGAGCTACGGGTGCATTTGAAAAAAAACTAACAATGACATTCGTTACGAACATGATAATCGAATATTTGATCCAGTTGCGATATCGCTACTGGGCAAATAAGAAAAGGTTCATAAGAGACGAATTTGGTCTTGATTGTTTTTCTTACTCGTCTATTTATCTCGATGTAAAATCTTAATCAAGCCCATTGGTTTAAAATAGTTAAAGTAATTATTTTAAATTCTTTTGCGAAAGTTTGAAAATTGCCCTTGCTTTTAGATGAGAATATCTAGTAAATCACCTGCCTCTAAGTTCTTGATATTTAGAAGGATAGAATCGGAAATTACTTTCTATGAAATAATGGAAAGTAAGGCTTGAATTTAGTACATAAAGATTAGCTTGAATTGCACGTAAGAGGTTCTTTTAGCTAAGATGTTATATGGAGAGATGACCGAGTGGCCGATGGTGCTCGCCTGCTAAGCGAGTGTACGGGTCAAACCGTACCGAGGGTTCGAATCCCTCTCTCTCCGCCAATTTGGCTTTGTGTACGACGATTCTAGATACTAGCTAAAAAAAATATTTTAGGTATAATGCGACGCCTAAAATATTTCTGAAATATATATGGAGAGGTGGCCGAGCGGTTTAAGGCACCGGTCTTGAAAACCGGCGAACCCAAAAGGTTCCGTGAGTTCGAATCTCACCCTCTCCGCCATTTGGCTTGTCAGCTAATTATAACCTTACTTAACTAATCAAAATTAATAGGTTCATATCTAAATACCAAGCTATATTTATTTGCATTGGTTTTTTTTGTAGTCCCTTTTTTACATTTTAAAATCTGCTATAGTCCGAAACTTATTTAGTCTGGAGAGATGTCCGAGTGGTTTATGGTGCTCGCTTGGAAAGCGTGTGTACGCGTTAAACCGTACCGGGGGTTCGAATCCCCCTCTCTCCGCCACATAGACTAATGCGGTTTTTATTTTTTATATAAGTCTTATTTATAGCGACTTATATGGTGGGAGATTGCTTAGGTTATAAAAAAATCTAACAAGCTTGATCATAAAGTCTCGCTATTATAAGTTATAGTTCTTACGGTCGAGTATTGTACAAGAAGAGGTGTAAACCCCGCCAGGTCGGAAACGAAGCAACGGTAGCATTAAACTTCTGTGATGCAGTCTCGGCCACTTTTTACCTCTAAAAAGTGTTATACTTGTTACCGAATGTTTTTCTTTTCTTGTAGCAGTATTTCTTAGCGGTGTTAGTAAAGAGCGCATTAATTAAAGCGGTAGTTAATAACATGTCACATTTAGTTTTTGCCCGAAAATACCGCCCTCAAACATTCAAAGAAATTGTAGGTCAGGAACATGTTACGCGTGCGCTAACAAATGCGATCGTTCGAGATCGAGTTGCTCATGCTTTAATTTTTACCGGTCCGAGAGGTGTTGGTAAAACAACTTCTGCAAGAGTGTTATCAAAAGCCTTAAACTGTACAGGGAGGAAGCTTCCTAGTTTAGAAGACGAGGAAAACAAATCACTAACGACTGAACAGCTAATTGAAAAGGTTGAGCCGTGTGGTACGTGCTCGAATTGTAAAGAAATTACAAAAGGTTCAAATCTCGCTGTCGTTGAAATTGATGGTGCTTCAAACAATAGCGTCGATAACGTTCGTAGTCTAATCGAAACCTTGTTAACCGCTCCACCGCCTAATATTAAATATAAAATTTATATTATTGATGAAGTTCACATGCTCTCTGTCGCAGCATTTAATGCCTTGTTGAAGACATTAGAAGAACCGCCACCAAATACTATATTTATTTTTGCCACGACTGAGCCACACAAGATCCCAGACACTGTCATTTCAAGATGTCAGCAACATGATTTTCGTAGGTTCTCCTTGAAGGATGTTAAGAAGCAACTTCGATTTATCGTTGAATCAGAAAATATCGAGATAGAAGATGAAGTTCTTTCTCTTATCGCTAAGAAGTGTTTTGGTGGAATGCGTGATGCAAGTTCGCTCCTCGAGAGAGTCGTTTCGTTTTGTGATGGAAAGGTTACGCTTGAGGAAACTTCGAAGATTCTAGGTGTCTTCGACTTCGGGCATTTTGCAAGTTTGATTGAGAGTGTTCTTGAGGGAGATAAGGAAAAGTCTTTTGAAAAGATAGAGCAAGTATTTCAAATGACACTCGATATAAAGAGCTATTTTTCGGACTTTGTCTCAGCTTTCAGATTGGCGTCACTTTATTCACTTGCGAAGTCGAACGGAAAAGAAAGTTTACGTAAGTTTACTACGGTTGAAGAAATCTCTGAAGCTGATAACGAAATGTTGGATGCGGTGAGCGGAAAGGGTAGTAGCGACTTGCTTTTTCAGATGTATGATTTAGCAAGAGAAGTTTCCGATATTGCTTTAAAAAGCCAGTTTCCAAGGTATGTGCTTGAAGCAGGAATTGTAAAGTTACATAATATTCAAGACATTATCTCGTTAAGTTCTTTAGTACAGTCCCTTTCTACGGGTACTAATTTGCGAAATTCATCAAATTCAGCACCCACCTTAAAAAAAAAGTCTAATCACAAAGTAGTTGACGCCTCTCTAGCTGATGCCCCTTCAGTTGAAAAAACGACAGAGGTTAAAGTAATCAAGGAAGATGACGAAGACAGGTCTAGTTTAGGACCTAAAGAGTTTTTGTGGTCGGAATTTCTTACTTTCCTTAAAAATAGCGGAAATATGGGGATTGAAACATATCTCAAGAAAGTCGCACCTAAAGAAATTAAAATTAATAACGGAAATGGAACGGGACTTTTTAAGGTTGTTGCCCCGGCTTTTGTTTATGAAGTTTTAATGGAGAAGGGAGTTCATGAAGATTTAAAGAAACATTTGGCTACGTATTCTTTAGTTCATTCGTGGGACATCGAAATTGAGATCCATAAAGATATCCCAAAAGTTCCCAAGCCAGAGGTTAAAGACGACGGGCCCAAAATAACGCGACGAGTCGTTCCTAAGATCAAACATGTGCCCGGATCTGTCGAAGATAAGACGCAGCAGGTGAAGGCAAAAAAACTTAAACAGATAGAAGAAGCCGCACGAGAAGACGAGCTAGTGAAAAAAGCACTTTCCGTATTCGCTGGTAGCGTGATTGAAAAGATCACGCCAAATATTAAAGTAAGTAAATAAATTCTTTAAAGTCGAATTGAATTGATTCCTCAAACCTTAAAAAAATTAATTTTTGAACTAAGTAAGTTGCCGTCGATTGGTGAAAGAAGTGCTTATCGAATTGCATATCATCTACTTTCAAAATCGCAAAGTGATATTAAAGCATTATCAAGTGCAATTATTGCAGCTTCTGAATCATTGCATTGGTGTAGTGTTTGTTGTGGTTTAACGGATCGAGATGTCTGCGATATCTGTCTCGATGCAAAAAGAGACGCAAAGCAACTTTGTATCGTTGAAAGACCATCGGATGTGTTTTCTTTAGAGAGAAGCGGCGCATTTAGAGGTCTTTATCATGTTCTTCACGGTGTTTGGTCACCTTTAAGGGGAGTTACCCCCGAGCAGCTAACAATTGGTAAGCTGGTGGCAAGATTCGATGCAGAAAGAAAACTTGAAAGTGATCCGTTAAGTACTAACGTCGATGAAGTAATCTTAGCCACGAGCACTACGGTCGAGGGAGACGCCACTGCGCTCTATATCGCTAGCGAACTCGATCATTATGGAGTCTCTATAACAAGACTCGCCCAAGGTCTCCCTAAGGGCGGTGAGCTTGAGTACGCAGATGACGTTACGCTCGGGTTGTCATTTGAAGGTCGAAGAAAAGTTTAAGATTTTAACTCACATAACTTTAGACTATCTGAACCTATCGTTGAAATGATGAAAGATACCTAGTTTAAAAAACGCTAAACTAGCAGGGACTTCCGACGTTTTTTTGCCGTACAATGATAATTTTCGAATAAATTCGAGAAAATCATAAAGTTTGATGTTTTATTTAAGGAGATAGTAATTATTTCGTCTGACATAGGTAAACGTTAAATAGGAAGGTCGAGATGAATTTTTCAAATATTAAGAGAATCGTAGTTAACTCATTTTTTGTGGTTGGTATCATGAGCGCCTCGGCATGCATCGGAGCAGGGATCAATTCCGAAATCCAGTCCACAGGTAAAGGATATTTTCCTAAGCTAACCGGGATAGATCTTCTTGGTAACGAAAGAAATATTCCCTCATCTTTTGCTGGAGATCTAAATATCGTCGTAGTTGGTTTTGAACGTGAGCATCAGACTCCTATCAATACTTGGATTTCTTCAATGGAAGGGCTAATGAGCGAGTTTGAGAATCTTAAGTTCTATGAAGTTCCGCTAATTTATGAAGTGAGCGCTCCTTACCGAACATGGATCAATAATGGAATGAGAGCAGGCATTGCAGACGAAGCTTCTCGAAAGAGAACCATCACCGTCTACAGTGATAGACAAAAAGTTATGTCCATTTTAGAGATGAAT
>CAYYIQ010000201.1:0-6196 GCA_964472005.1 uncultured Bdellovibrionales bacterium
ACGAATGATTTCAGCTACCTGGATCCCCGCTTTCGCGAGGATGACGAAAATAAATTGTATTACTCGGACAGCCTCGAAAGCAGGAATCCAGAAGAACGAATATTTTCAATCTCCTGGATCCCCGCTTTCGCGAGGATGACGGGGTTTTCGCGGGGATGACGGGGTTTTCGCGGGGATGACGGGGCTTTCGTAGGAGAGGATGAGACGCGCATTTTTTGGTGAACGTGAGGTGTGAGAACTAGAGTTCAGGTAGAGCAATGGTCAAAACTGGTTAACCTCAATTCACTTCTTTTTTCTTAACAAGACAACTACAAGCAATCCAATCAACAAAAACCCCCGCATTCTTTACCCCCCTTCATATTTTAAGGCTGTATAATACGTTTACATAATTATATAACACTCCACTTATGAATAAAAAAAATACATATCTCATTATTGGCAATGGTAGAGTCGCAAAACATCTTACCCACTACCTGAATCTACTCAATGTAAATTTTCTCAGCTGGTCAAGGTCACAAAGCGATCTTAAAAATCTTGAGGTAATTGCTAAAGCCGCTACTCATATTTTAATCTGTACAAAAGATTCTGCAATTCAAGAGATTGCCAACCTAAGAATATTTGCCGACAAAATTAAAATTCATTTTTCGGGTAGCATGACAATACCAGACGTGTTTTCGATCCATCCATTGATGACTTTCTCGAACGAATTGTATCCGAATGATCAATATCCGAAAATTCCATTTATTATTGACGAAAGTGCGCCAGACTTAAAAACCTTAATTCCAGAACTCACGAATCCAGTCTACCGGATAAATGAAAAACTACGCCCGCTTTATCACGCCCTGTGCGTAACTGGTGGTAATTTCACTACGATGTTATGGCAAATGGTATTCGAAGAAAGTTTAAAAAAGCTAAATCTCCCCAAAGAAGCATATTCAGAGTTCCTTAACGTCACTGTCAAAAACGTACTCACTTCTCCAGATACCGCATTAACTGGACCATTTATCAGGTCCGATGTTGAAACTATCGAGTTAAATAAGAAGTCTCTTGCAAAATCCGAGCTCCTTTCAATCTACCAGGCATTTGAAAATTCTTATGCTCGACCAAATAAAATTTAACTTGATTTTTTGGGAAGGTCTAACCACAAAGGCACGAAGGGGGAATTCGGCATATGATCACCATAATATTTAAAGAGAGAGTTTTGTAGATGTGTGTGACTATCATTTTTGCGAGAGACGTTCCTAAAATAAAAATCAATTGACATATAGATTCTCTTGCATTGAATCTAGCTACCGCTAAAATCCAAAAGACTAGTTCTTGAAACTTCCTTAAAGACACTATTAATGCAATGAATTTTAACTATATCCAAAACATACAAAATATAAATCCTTAGAATGATTCTAATAACAAGTGTGTTTGTAGTGAAAGAGAGGCTCGCCCAAAAACATTCGAATATTCGCAACATATCACCAACTCTTACATAGTCGCCCCTTTTGTGTCTTCGCACCTTAGTGCTTAACCCCTCCCCAAAAGACAAGAGACCTAAGTCAAACCACTACAATAATAAACCGCAGGATAACAAGCGACCCAAGAAAAAAGAAACCGGTTCAATCCAAAAATATAAAAGTTAGCCAAGTGAAATAAAAATGCAAACGATAAAACTATCAAACATAGATGCGGATTAAGTAACGACACCACAAAAAGAATTTCAAACAAGATAATAGACCACGAAATAAACAGCACAACCGCACGACTTTGCAAAACTGACTCAAGCAATTTTGAATTATGATAAATCGTACTGGAAAAAAAACCTTTTATAGCCTTGCCACTTCTCCAATTTGCACTTTTTAACTTAACGATTCCTCCAATAAAATACGAAGAAGATATCTGGATAGTAATATACCACAGCACTGCATTCTCAACTGTCAGATGGTCCCTAAAAAAACTAGCAAAAGTAAGTGAATATAATACCAGCACGGTCACGTAGTCACTTCCGCCATTAAATGTCCCTCTCCACCTAAGTGAAATTAGAATCGTTGATATAAGTAAAGACACCAATACAAGGGGGCTCGAAACAAAAAACAACGTTAAAGCAAGAATAAGTCGAGCAAAAAGCAGGATGCAAAAATTTCTATACCCTAAAAAAAACGTAAAAACGCATTGGCTTACGCGTGAAAAAACTTTAAATTCTTTACTAAGCGTAGACCAACGCCAAACACCTTCGTCCGAAAAAACTTGTCTAATCGCTATCAATTCCAAAGTTTGGAAAATGATTGCTACCGCAATTAATTTTTCTATTAGATCAAATGTTAAATCACTATTCATTGGGCACCAAATGCACTAAAGAAATCAAAGTGTCTTCATAATCCGCAGGATCCCCTTGCATCGTGGAAGTAATTCTAAATTGAACGTATTGGCCGTTCAGCCCCGCAGCTCGAGCTTTATACTCGACCAAATTTCTTGCTAACTGATAGGAGACCGAATCGACAAACTCGTTTTGTTCTTTTCCGGTAAAATCTTCCTTGTCACTTTCTACCTGCAACAACAGTGAATTGTAAGCATGCACCAAGTTTCCCTCTGAATTCACACACAAATTTCGCCAGTTGCGGGAGATCTTCTCTACGGCGGGTTGCCAGTCACCAAATGTAATACCGTCTAAACTGCTACGATAGTAAAGAATTGGGATATAGCTCAAATCCTCATAAAACTTCCACGAAGGAAACAAGCATCTAAAAAGATATATTTTCCTTTGATTGACATAATTAGGTTTTAAGAGCGAAAGCAGGAAGATCGATACTAAATACAAAGAAAGTATCAAAATTATGGGCTCGGCTGCGATCATTTTCGACTATCCTTTACAGGTTTAACTGTGGTTTTAGTTGAGAATAGTTTAAACACAGAGTGAGGAGAGCAACCAGAGAATTCTAAAGGTAGATTGATATTAATTGGTTAATTGTTGAAGTTTGGACTTTAAATAGAGCTTTTTTTGAGATTGGAACTAATGATGGGAGATGTTAGAAGATCCAGACAATTCAAACCTTCCAACACCACCCGCTCGTTTCTACTGACGCTTAACTTCGTTGAGCAGTTCTTAGTGGACGTTCTCTTTTCAAAACGATGCTACCATCAGCAGCCTGATCATATTCTGCGACAACACCTGTTAGCGCACCAAACGGGGCCGTATGGGTAATGATTATTTGTCCATAATTACTAGCAGGCAGGCCGCTAAAAATTATATCAGTTCTGGTATTAGCATTGGCTGTCGCCGATTGCTTATTGACGACAACATTTCCCCCAGCATCTACGATCGTAATAAAAACAGGAATTGCAATAGCTGCTTTATTTTGAATCTCGACAATCGCAGTTTGCGCGAAAAATCGGTTATACGAACCATAGATAGTGGTCTCTCTACATCTAACCGAATAAAGATCTTGCCCATTGCTACCATATACATCGACTGTCGTGAATTTATGTAGTCCCGACTCTGTCGGTATCAGTGAATACCGAAGTCTCGATTGCTGTGAAGTCGACGTACTGGAAGCAACTTTAAGCGGCTTAATTTTCGCCATCTGTGGAAAAATATTTCCATTAGCAGTGACGGAAACATTACTTCCGCTCGGACCTTTTACACTAGTCTCAAAAATTCTAAAGTCGTCTGCATCGACGCCAGTTTGATCCGTAAAAATAGACTGTAGAATCGCACACTCATAACTTTTCCCTTCGTGAAGGTATGACTGAATAACGGTCACATTTGAATCACCAACTAAAAAGTCATCAAACATACCTGTATTACCAGCACTTGCCGTAACTTGGGTAACCTGTGCCTGCACAAACGCAGCATTGAAGAATAGAAGAGTCAGAACAAAAATTTTAAATCTTAATTTCATTATAATATCCCTGGAATTTGTAATTTTAGTTTGTGCTGGAATCAGTTTTCGGAGTGACCGTCAAAGCTCTCTCTCTTTTCAAAGAGATCGAACCATCTGCATTAGTATCGTACTCGGCAACGTACCCAGACAAAACACCAAATGGTGCAGAATGCGTAATAATAATTTGACCGTAATTATTTGCTGGTAGACTCGCGAAAATAACATCGGTTCTAGTACCACCTTGAGCGTTCACCGATTGCTTATCCACAACCACATTACCACCAGCGTCCACAATCGTAATTTGAACAGGAACTACCGTTGAAGCCGCATTTTGAATCTCCACTATGGCAGCCTGTGCAAAAAATCTATTGTAAGAACCATATAGGGAAGTTTCTCGACAACTAACATCCTCGACAGCGGCACCAACTGTTCCAGCACGTTCTTCAAAGCTAAATGAATACACACCAGATTTTTGTGCAATCAGAGAAACTCGCATCTTATCATGTTGCGCATCTGAAAGACCCGAAGCCCCATCAATCTTTGCTAGTGCTGGGTAACTCAATCCATTAGCAGTCGCCGTAACAATAGCACCGTCTGGATCGGTGACCGAGGTACTTAGAAAATGCACCTGCTTTGAGAAGAGAACACTTGGTGCTTGAATCAGGCACTCATAACTTCGGCCTTCGCTAAATGAAGTTTGAACCAAATCTGATCCAGCTCCACCACGGTTGATATCGACTGGAACGACATCCGAAGGTGTATATGTTGTGCTAATTGGAAAGATAACTCGATCCTGAGCGAAAACCTCACTCACACCTAAGACTACAAGAAAAGAAAAAATAAAATATTTATACATCATACCTATGAAATTTATCGCTTTAAAAATTTACTTTGCCACTTAAATTTAAGAAAACACATGAACAAGATCACATTCTCTATCTCGGGCAATATTCGAGACTCCCCTCTTATTCACTATTCCAAATTATCTAATTTGAGTACGCGAGCTACTTGATATCTAAATTATTTACAAGGGTTGTCGCGAGATTTGTCTCTGTTCGTAAAATTCGAAGTAAGATAAAAACACCATAAGGCTTTAAAATCTTAATAGAGACGGTTTTTTCACTAGCTTGTGAAAAAATAAAAAAAAGGGAAGGTTATCACCTCCCCTTTTTCAATTTCTAACTCAAGCCCTGAACAACAACTGACTTAAGTTATTTATCCGAACACCTATGCTCGTTTTTTTCTCTTAGCAATTCCACCAAGAACTCCTGAAACCAATAGAGCCAAAGTTGCTGGTTCTGGAACTGCTGCAGCTGGGTCACCTTCAATTTGACCAGTTGCATCCGCAGTGAAAGGATCAAGCCCACTTGTACCAACATTCATGAACGCACCAGCGCTAGAAAGAATATTAGTAAAAGAGATACTGAAACCTGCTGGAGTCGCTGCTAATGAAGATAGCAATGATCCACTTGTGAAGTTTGCAACAGCAGTGTTGAAAAAGCTGCCAGTTGAGTCAGCATTACTTCCAGTAATTGCACCATCACCTAATGATCCAGAAAGAAGCAGATTGTTAGACGGATCATAAACATCGAATGTTCCACCAGTTGTTGCTTGAGTAACCAAAGTCCCCAAAACAACGCTTGAACCAGTCGCCATGATATTAGATAGAGATATTGAAGCTCCAGCCAAGATATCGGAAAATGGCCCATCTAAGAAATTGACAAAATCAATGCCCGTATTTTGGTCGCCAGCTGTGGTGGCATCACCATCGTCTACGGTTGATAACATTCCTGAACTGTATTGAACATCTGGTCCAGTGCTACCCAAGTCGAATTTAATAATAGTTACAGCTGATGCCGGACTTATCGTCAAAGCTGCTAAACCAGCAATTAATGCTGTTTTCAATTTGTTCATCTCTTATTCCTCAATATTTTTTAATTAAACGTCAATTAAATAGGAACAAGTACTGCATCTGATCCTAAAATTTGGGTATCATCTAACTTGATGGAAGAATCTTCACAACCGTTTTTTTTGATTTATTCGCATGAAGTATGACGATCGTCACAATGGAATAATTTTGGTTTCAAATATTTTCGATTTAGTTCATCGGATCTAGAAAACAAATACGAAGATTTAAAATTATAATCTCAAGAAGCGCATCGGCCAAACCAAATCCACCTCCACAAAATTCCAAATAAAATTCTCTACTAGCCGTAGGATAGCTTCCAGCAGCAGCAACAGGTAAAAAATGGAATTCGAAAAGATACTCACCGATACTATCGCGTAGAATGAGCAATTACTAATTATTTTAATGGCAAACTTTCCAT
>CAYYIQ010000202.1:0-6194 GCA_964472005.1 uncultured Bdellovibrionales bacterium
CTAAAAAAAGTACACGGGTGATTAGCTCAGTTGGTAGAGCAGCTGACTCTTAATCAGCGGGTCGCGTGTTCGAGCCACGCATCACCCACATTTTTTTAGCGACGAATTTCACATTAAACAATCAAATCCAAAAAACTAAGTTAAGCTTTCTTAACCACCAAAATTTCCTCGTTCATTTTCCATCGCATTGCAATTTTCAAAATCCGATAACTTAAGTTCTTTCTTTGCCTATCTCTCGGAATTCTAAATAGTAGTTGTGATTAAACAACTATTCTTAAGGTTTCTCAGTTCGTTTTAGGTCTACTTGAAAAAGGGCGAGAGGTAGAATTATGTCAGCACCTTCTGTTTTAATGCTTTTTTACGGAGAGGAAAGAGTTATAACTGATATGGATACACCGATTGTTCACGCAGCAATTCCTAATTTTAGGAGCGCAAGATGTTATCAACTCGGATCGACACAATTGTCTCCTGAGTATAGAATTCATTCGTATTCAGAGACTGATACAGACCTCGCTCTGATCGCCGTTCTCCGTGCACGACGAGCAAGTTATGTTGGAGATCTCGTTTTAACTCCACTATCAAGTTTCGACGATCTCACCCATTTAATCTTATATTTTGATGATGACGTATGCATGTCATGGTTGAAATCGGATAAAATGGTAAAAAATTTGATTCCATTCTTTGCAGGACAGGTGGACAACAGAGGTGAAGACTTCGTTGCAGAACTGCCCCCACAGACAACCAGCATGCGTTTATTAAATCGTGGCTGGCTTTTAAGCAGGGATGCAGAGCAAGTTAATTTTTAAATGGCCAAGCTTTTTTGTAATGGTTTAAACAGCGCAATTTAGAAATTGCGCTTCTATATTATTGCTTCGTTTAATGTAGTTTTACGACTCTGAAAAATTTTAAAAGTATTTGTAAATCTGCTGATACTTTTAAGGTTTGTTATAGTGTTTTCGGTCCCCTCAAAATAGATTTGAAAGGCTACTCATGACTAATTCTTACGTCTTGATACTTCATTTCGGGAAAGAGTTAAATTTAAAAGAATCGGACAAGGTCGTAATTGACCGGCATATTCCAGACTTCGACGACGTGGATTGTTTTATTTTTGGTCGAGATGATATGCCTGAAACATTTCATATCGATTCATACGAAACTTCTAAAGTTGATCTTGTTCTTTCCTTGCTTCTTGCACTCAGAAGAGAAAGTGAAAATGGAAACCTTGTCTTTGAACCTTTATCGAGCTTTGATGAGATTACTTATCTTATTGTATATTTTGATGATGACGTGGATAGACGTTGGTTAAGTTGTGAAAATTTCGCGTCTCAGTTACCAGTTTGCTTTGTAGGTGGCGTCAAATTTACTAAAGATGGTGTCTTCCGAACCGAATATCTCCCACCAACTTCGCAAACCATCCTAGATCAAGGCTGGTTAGTTGGAAGGCTTTGAGGTGAAAATTTTTGTCGACTAAAAAATGTTTTTTAAGACCTAAAAAGGCGCAATCTCAACATTGCGCCTTCTCATTAGAATTTGCTAGATCTAAATAGAATGTACCTTATCGGTTTGTTCTATTTAGGTTTTGTAAAAGTTTCTCCTCTATGCATGAAGATAGGAAGGAGGTCGTAGAATGAGTAGTTCAAAGGTATTGTTTCTTTATCTCGGGGACGAAGAGTCGATTTCCGATCTAGACCTAAAGGTTCTTTGCAGAAGAATTAAAAATTTTGAACAATCGTCTCATTTTGTTGTCACTCCTGACGAGCTAGGGTTTGATACTCATGTTAAAAACCATGACCCGTCAGAAGTTGAATTTGTTTATTCCGTGATTCTTGCTGCGAGGAAAAAATCTTACAATGGTGAGATCGAATTCGGAACTCTCGATGATTACGACGAGTTAACGCATATCGTAGTTTACTTTGATTCAACGGTGACAGCGAATTGGCTGCTTTCCCAATCATTTATGGACAATCTTTTATTGGTCTGCGTTGGCACCGTCATGATTGTTGGTAGGCAAATTCAAGGAGACTTTTTAAGTCATCCATCCTCGATGGAGCTACTAAATCAAGGTTGGCTTATCACCAAGCATCATTAAGATTAGAAGTGAACCATTTTGTAAGAGAGGTAATGTTTTTAACCGGATAGGGCATTCGTTTCTTAAAGCGCTGCCCTTTTTTAGTTAGTCTTTGAGTGCTTCGAATCCCTGACTGTGATTTTTTCTAGAAAAGGGACTTTGAGTGACGAGGAGAATTCGCAGTATTTACCTTTTCATAGTAAATATCCATCTGGGAAGTCGTCTGTAAACTTCTTTTTCATTCAATGAAGAAGAGGTGTTTCTTCTAACCCATAAATGTTTATGGGAGGTTTTAAAATGTCTTCATGTCCATAGTCGGAGACTAAAATTATGCCTGGTGAAAAATGGTCTGATAAGGAATTAGAGATACTTTTAAACGCCAAACTTTCTGGTTTGTCGGGCGCTGAAATTCGTAGGCTATTACCTGGTCGTTCGATTCATAGCATCGCTCAAGTTGTACGGAGGAATAATTGGGCGGATCAAAGACTTTCAAAAAAAATGAAAGAAGCTATCCAGCTTAACGGCCCGCGTCACCAGCTTTTTGTCGAGTTTTTGAAGAAAAACAGTACCGCACCAATTGAACAAATCACGAATAGCTGGAATTCTTGGGCTACCGCGCAGGGACTTCCAACTATAAATGCTAGTCGAGTTGGCTATTGGATCGGTAAACTTGGACTGCCCCATTCTCGGAGCGAAGTTTGGCAATCAAATTATGCTAAAAAGAAGCGTCGGAGTAAACGTGAGGTGGTTTATCAAGAAAAGTTTAAAGAATTCGAAGCCGCAGTCTCGATTGAGCTAAAGCGTCGGAAAGATCTTCAAGCTAAAAAAATTGCTCGCCTTAAAAAACAAGGGCTAGATCAACAGGTCGAGCGCACAACCTGTGAATGTTGCCAAAATACTTGGCTGCTGGAAAAGACGTTCTTTTCTAAGCTACCAATCAGTTTTAGCTTTCAAGGTAAGCGTTTAAATGAGTTCCAAACTGGATTCTGCTTGTTTTGTTCTTGGCGCGTGAGAAACGAATTACTACTTAAGCGAGCATTCGATATTGATGTAATGACTCTAATTGATAATCGAAAGCATTACCGCAGGGTAGGCTTCGACCGTGCTTTTGAAAAAGTAATAGAGCAAGCCAAACTCAAAAGAGATCGAGCGCTTGAAAACGGGTTAAGTCCTGATAAACTTCAAACGTGTCCTCGCTGTCTAGATTCATGGGAAAGAAATAAGAAAAATTTTAGACCGAATCCAAAAAAAGCTAATGGTAAATCTTCTTTAAGAGGAATTTGCACCTATTGCGATCACTATTTCGAAACCGCAATCGACCGCCGCATCCGAGATAATCAATCCTATCAAGACCTATTAGACCAAAGGGCAAAATATCTAAAACTTGCCCGCCAAAGACAGTAAACATTAAATTTATTTTGAGGTTATTATTGCAATTCAAATTGCGTATACGGTTTACGTAAGAAACATCTCATTTTTATTTATTTGGGGTTTAACCACAGAGACACAGATAATAAAATAAAAAAAGAACCGACATCTAAACCTAAAGCTAGAGCTAAAAGTTTCGATATAGGTTCTTTCGTGAGCGACGAACACTAACTGGAAGGCAATCCGATAACTGATGTTGCTCGGGAGTGCCAGGTAACCAGTTCGCGTTCTTGACGATCGCTTAGTTCATTTTCTTCGATCAAGTCAGCCTCCGTAGTGTAGGTGGCGGCGAGTTCTCGCAGAAGTCCGGGAACGTAATGTTGCAGATCTGGTCGAGATTTGCAGTGATCGATCGATTCTGAGATTGCCGAGCGACTGAAATCACGGACAATCTGTGGAAACTTTTCCTCTAACATCTTTTAATCCTTTTTTAAAACTAAATGGAACCGGAAGTCGATTCTCTGCTAATGACTTGAGAATCAATTTATTAGCAGAAGAATAAAGATATTATCTTATGTGAAAGAGCAAAGGTTGATCAAAGCGAGAGCGCTATTTTTACCTCTGTTATGATCCATTTTAAGCAGTTAGGATCACTCACGTCCAAACATCTCCATCCAAATGAAATTCTTATAAATTATAGAGTCTTATCAACCCCCCCCCAAAAAAAAAATTAAGTTCGCTTTAAGCGAACAATTGCATCATGTAGTTTCGCAAGAAAATTCGATCGATCATTTTTAGAGAAGGGAGGGGAGCCACCGACTTGTTCGCCGCCTGCTCGGAGGTCTTCCATGATGGCGCGTGTCGCAATTGCCGTTCCGATTGAATTATCGGTAAACGCCTTGCCATTTGGCGCAAGAACAAAAGCAGAAGCTTTCAAACATCGATCGGCCAAAAGAATGTCGGCTGTAATCACAATGCTCTTATCCGAAGCACTCTCCGCAATAAAATCATCCGCAGCATCAAAATCATGATTCACAATGATTGATTCAAAGAGCGGGTTTTCAGGAATCTTAAAATAACTATTCGCAACAATCTTAACATTAATCTTATGACGCAACGCCACCTTATAAATTTCCTGCTTAACAGGACAAGAATCCGCATCCACGAGTATGTTTAGAGATTGAGAAGTGGTTGACATAGTATTGTAAAATTATAGTTAGATGTATCCTAAGTCTTTAGAAGAAATTTTAACGCAGAGCAAGCAGAGCAAACAGAGCCTATATCTCTTTCTCTGCTTGCTCTGCGTTAAAATTTCCCCAAAAATGAATAAACCCGAGAGAGTGGTGAAATTAAACCAAACTCTCAGGCAGAAAAATTTCTTTCTTAGCCTATTGAGTTAAAACGGGGAGGGAATGACCTTCGAATTCACGGAGATTATTCTTAAGTTGCATTTTCCAATTACCAATCTTGTCGTGAACAAGTCGCCAAAGAACATGATGGTTTGCGCGTTCTCGTCGGTCTCCTCCAGCGATATAGTCGAGAGCAAACTGCTTCTCTTCAAACGCTCGTAGGGCGACACCATAAAACGGCGAATCCAACAAAAATAAACTCTTTCCGTTAAGTCTGAGTTCAAATAAGCAATATGGACCGACAATATTCAATTTATGAAAGCTTCCTCTGTAACATTGACCGTCTCGATCACTTTGAAGTTGCTTCTTCGAAACACCTCGTTCTTTCGGAAAGTCTTCGGTCTTGAGCCGTTCCGACGCCACAAAATCTTCAAGTGAATCAACCTTCATTCCAGTAAGGAAACGGACCAAGGCTTCGTAGGAGTTTGGCCCCCAAGATTCCAGCATTTTCAGATCTTCCAGCCGTTCGTCCGACCAGTCAGGCCAGAAAAGCGGAATGGAAATATCATGAAAGTTAGTCAGAACATTTTGACCATTGCGATTCTTTTTCAAAAAAGAAAATTTAGGATCAAAGGCCGCGGTCAAAGGCCGCTTAGGATTGATCAGATGGCCGACCTCCCACCGAGTAACTACGTTATAGTCAACAATTTGTCGTTGATTGAAACGCTCATCGCTCAGTAGAATTTGAGAGTATTCCTCATGCGAACCCGAAGGATCTTCTTTCAACCCATAGCGAGCGATCGCCGACGGTGGAAAATATGTGATCAATTTAAGTCGATACGTTGCGGCAGACCTTTCACTTTGTGAAGCCGGCTTTACTTTCCCCTTTAGAATGCCTTTCTTATGCACTCTTTTAGTTGGACTACGAAAAGATCGTCCCGGTGGAAACGGCACACCGTTATTTCCAAAAACGATCATTTCGACGCCATCGTTTAGCAGGATATAGTGAGCAAAAGAATTCTTCGCAAATTTTGTCAGGATGTCGCTTCGATCATCGATATCGCATTCTTCGAAAATTGGAGCTTTCCGGTCGATCTCGCTTAGATGCAACATATGATACAAATGGGTAAAACCACGATTGCAATCCACGAAGTCCCCAAGGAAATCTGAAAGCTCAACAATGTATGGTCCAAAATTAACAGTAACAGCGTTGAAGGTATTATAAAGCGGATCATCCGTTTTAACTTTCCCTGCTGCTTGTGCATTCCGCGCATCCCGAGGAACTCTCAAATGAACTTTCATTACGAGAGGGAATGAAGCCAAAACTTTCAACTCAAAATCCTCAGCGAATGGAATCGAAGTTTGAGAGGTATCTAGCTGCAAAATCTATTGGCTTACAAAACGTCAAA
>CAYYIQ010000203.1:0-6087 GCA_964472005.1 uncultured Bdellovibrionales bacterium
CAATATTGGTATTAATGGTAAGGGCCATAGTTTTTCACTCCTTGAAATAAACTATCCACCTTAAATGTAATTTCTCAACTTTCTATTAAAAATAGAATTCCCCTCCACCACAACATCCAACTAACATTAAGGGGTATTTAATAAAAATAAAGTTAGCTTCATTGCTATACTTAAGATTCAGGTCGGCACCCCACAAAAAAACCTTGAGGAAAAATAAAAAAAAAGAGGAACAAAAGTTCCTCTTTTTTTAGATATGCTCTTTAAAATTAAAGAACAGCTTCTTTTAAAGCTTTACTTGGAGTTAAACGAACTCTTTTTTTAGCTTTAATTTTAATAACTTCACCAGTTGCTGGATTTCTACCCATTCTAGCTTTAGTTTGTCTTACTTGTAATTTTCCAATTCCAGGTAAAGGAAGTTTGTAACCTTTCTTTAGAGCTGATTGAACCATTCCGGCAAATCCATCATAAACAATTTTTGCTTGTTTTTTGTTTTCTAAACCACAATTTTCAAAAAGAGCTTGTAAAAATTCTCCTTGAGTATACTGAACGCCGTTCTTTGGTTTAGCTGCCTTGATAGTTTTTGGCTTACTTGCTGCTTTTGCTTTAGTATTCTTCACGTTAATAATTCTCCAAATAAATAATATTTTGATATTTATAATAAGGGTTTATTCCTTAAGATTAAAACAAGAATTAGTTTAGTTTTTGAAGAAAGAAAAGAGAAAAATGTCAGTTTCCTCATTTTTTTCCATATTTTACTTGAATTTCGTGCTCTAGCTCTCTGAAAAACCCAATATTACCGGTTAATTTGACTAACCTACTACTAGGCGCGATATTTTCAGAAGAGTCGAAGTTAATTTCTAAATAGTTTGAATTAGGAAAAGAGCTCAACAAATTGGCCCATTCAATAATTACAATTTCCTTACCGTACGTATTACGTCGCTCAAAAATTTCATTTATTTCATAGTCACCAAGACCACGATAAAGGTCAATATGACGTACTAAAATTTTAATTTCATCACTGTAATATTCATTTTCAATTGAATATGTCGGGCTTGTAACATTCTCTTGAATTCCTAAACTTTTAACTAATGATTTTGTAAAAGTTGTTTTTCCAGATCCAAGATCTCCAGTTAAACCAAGAATAGTATAATCACCAAAATAACCACTTAAAATCTTTGAAAATTCGCTTATTTCAACTAGCTTTAGTTCAATTTGAATATCCATAGCTTTAAATTTTGAAAATATCTATCATTTTATCGGTATAAAATTTCCTGATTAGGAATTTATATTATCAAAGCTTTAATAACCAGAGGCAAAGCATCTAAAGCGCCTTAGATCTGCGTTATTCTTGCAAAATCGTGAATCAAATATCGCTAATGATCTTAGTGAACGCTCCCTACTCTAAAATTTCCAGACGTGGCGCAAGCATTTAACTCTTTGAATGGCGAAAGCAGGGATGACGGTAGAAACACAAAAAATTCAATACCACTCGGACAAACTTGAAGATAAGGACCCAAGTATTTTAAGTGACTAATTTTTCAAGCTTGTCACTTTCTTTCTTAATTAATGGATTAAACGGTCAAACTAGCCCGTAAAAATGACAACTAGCAACATCCAAGGCTGCTTAACTTAATGACCGAAGATATAATTTCATGCGACATCATAACTGAATGGTTCGGATGTCAAGCCATAAACTAACTTACTATTTAAAAGCGATTGAATCGCTTCGGGAACATAGTCACCAATTTCACTAGCAAAAACTCCCATTGTTTGTTGGAGCCCCCTAGCTGCGCAAAATCCAGCTTGGGCATGCACAAAGACAGAAAATGAAGTTCCTTCATGTAGATCTTTAAATCGTGGCAACATCGCACCTAAGACACCTGACAACAAATCACCGCTACCTCCTACCGCTAAAACCTGCTCCAGATGGGGAACTAAATTAACTTTATGTCCACTTGCTATTAAAGATCTGGCTCCTTTTAGTACAATTACTAGTCCATATTTTTCAGATGCCTTGGATACACATACAAATCTATCGTTAAGAACGGACTCCACATCCTTTTCATTTGAAAGATGTAAAAATTCTTTTGGATGTGGGGTAATAACCACCTGACCTTTTAAGCGGTCTGAATAATCAGAAAATAAATCGGCATACAATTCAATCGCATCTGCATCAATTACGAGTTTTTTAGAGCTTTGATCACAATTCTCTAAAGTCATTTTAAAAATTTCGCGCGAAACTTTATCAACACCCAATCCCGGGCCAATGACCACAGAATTACTATTTGCTATTAATGTTTTCAAATAAGAATTATTTGAAGTAAGGTCGATTCGATGAAACATGATCTCTGGTGGAGTGATAGTTCTTGTTACAGCCGAAGTTGACGCAATTGTGACCAAACTTGCTCCAGCTCTCAAAGCGCCTCTCGCGGCAAGGACCGCCGCACCTTCTTTCCCTTCACTTCCTCCTATAACCAAAACTTTTGGACGGTTACCTTTGTGAATTCCACTAGACTCTCCAAGATGCAAGACCGCTAACTCACGAGCTTTTCTCAAATCAAAAACTTGAAGATTCGAAATCTTACCATCAACAGGAATTCCAACATCAACCAAAACCACCGTTCCCACTACATCGACTTGAGAAGGTTCAACGTGGATTTTTTTTAAAGTTTGAAGAGCTAATGTCAAATTTGCTTTTAAGCCGAGAGATTCACCGTTTAAATCTGGCGAATTGAAACTTGGAATATCAATGGAAATAACCTTTAATTTGCTCGAAAAAGACCGAGAATTTAAGTATTCTACTATTTGAGCGTAAAATTGATCAATTGGTCCTGTGAATCCGTTCCCAGTTATGCAATCAATCAAAACATCTGTTTCAGCTATCAATCGACAAAATTGGTCAAAGTCTTCAAAATCAGCAAAGACATCTTCCCCGGTGATTTTCAAAGAATTTTGCAGGAGGGCTTTAATAATCCCATTTTGGGTTTTCTTCAAACGAATAAGTCTGACGTCATAACCAGCTGAGAACAATGTCTTCGCAATGACAATACCGTCTGCACCGTTAAAACCAGAACCGATCAAAATCGTAATGGTATCTTTAGGATTAATTATAAACTTATCAATCAGATAGTTAGAACATGCCCGCCCCGCGTTCTCAACGAGAATATTCGATGTTAAAGCATAATTTTTTTCTGCTAACCGATCAGATTCCTTGCCCTGCTCCGAAGAAAGTATCGTACACACAATTTATTCCAGTACCTTAAATAACTTTAATATTTCAAATGAAAAATCAACTAGTCGTCGTCATTCTTGATCACTCGGACTATCACATGAAAAAATGTGAACGTATTTGTTAGAAAAGGACCTTTTAAAAACAAGTTCGGTTAGATGTCGAATATGAGAGCTTAAAATCTCTACCCCAAGGCTGATCTAACCGCTGAAGATAACTCATCGGCTACCTTTCTACACTTTTGCGAATCACTACATTCAACCATGACCCGTGCTTTATTTTCGGTTCCTGAATATCGAAGTAAAATTCTCCCTTCGTTACCCATCTCATCTTCCGCAGCCCGAAGAGCTTTTACCACACTTGGAACCTCCTCAAATGGAACCTTTTCTTCAACTTTCACGTTAATCAATAATTGAGGGTATCTTTCAAACATCCCCTTGTAACTAGAAAGAGGTTTGCCAGATTTTTGAGAAATCGATAACACCTTCAATGCAGTTAAAAGCCCGTCTCCAGTCGTATTATCATCAAGAAAAATGACATGTCCAGACTGCTCACCACCCAAATTCAAATCATGCGTAAGCATTTCACTAAGTACATATCGATCACCAACATTTGACCGAACAAAAGAAATGTTTTTCGATTGAAAGTATTTTTCAAGCCCTAGGTTACTCATAACAGTCCCTACAATCCCTGAATTTTTCAACGTCCCTTCTTCTTGCATCGCAGTTGCACATACCGCAAGGATATCGTCACCATCAAAGATTTGTCCTTTTTCATCACAAAGAACAATGCGATCAGCATCACCGTCAAATGCTAAACCACAATCAAAACCAAGTTCTCTAACTTTGTTAACAACGTTCTCTGGGTGCAAACTACCACAGTTAAGATTTATATTTCGACCGTTTGGTCGATCACCGATCATATACACTTCGGCACCAAGTTCAAATAGTAACTGAGGTGCAACCTTATAAGCAGCCCCATTTGCCGCATCAACGACAACTTTTAAGCCCTCGAAAGAAACTGACTTATCCACACAATTTTTTAAAAAAACAATATAACGACCAATAGCATCGTCAATGCGAAATGCTTTCCCAATTTTTCCTGGATCAGCCCTAAGCTTATCTGCTTGATTATTGTAAATAAGATCTTCTATTTCCTTTTCGACTTCGTCGGGAAGTTTAAAGCCATCTTTATCAAAAATTTTAATCCCGTTGTCTTCGTATGAATTATGAGATGCTGAAATCATAATGCCTGCGTCAGCTCTCATACTACGAGTTGCAAAAGCTACTGCTGGTGTTGGCAATGGCCCTACCAACATAACATCTACGCCCATTGACGAAATACCCGATTCCAATGCTGTTTCCAACATATAACCAGAAACTCTTGTATCTTTCCCTATTAAAATACGCGCATGCTCACCTTCTTTCTTTATCGTGAAAGCTAATGCTCGACCCAATTTTAAAGCCGTTTCCGAATCCATTGGCGGCAAATTTGCTACGCCTCTAATTCCATCTGTTCCAAAAAGTTTACTCATAACCTTACTTTCATTTACTCCGCTGCTTTCACTGTTACTTCATTAGGAATTATTTTTTCTACAATAATTTTTTCATCGACGAGCGCTTTTAATTTAACTTTACCTGGCAATGCCTTAATTGAATCTTCGGGAATGATCTTCAAGCTGCTTTCCGCCTGATCAAGAACACTTTTTGGCCCACTCAATATAACTTTAACAACGGCCGGTGTAAAAGCGACCTTACTTCCGAGTCCAAGGATCCCACTATCCTGCGTAATCTCAACAGAATTAAACTCTTTTTTAATTGATTTTTCCTTAATGTCTATCTCGACCGATACAATATTAATATTCAGTGAAGTTAAATCACTTGGAGGCTTAACTCGAAGTTCGAATCTTGATGAATCTCCCAAACCAGTTAGGTTCAAAGGTTCTAAGGTAATAGATTCAAGCTTCTGAATTTCTTGCAGGGGCCCGCGCGCGATTACGGTCTTTGGAAAAATTTTCAACGCACCTAATTCAAAACCTTCAGGCAACGTACCCTCGGTTGGTATAACAATTGGAACCTCTTTCCGTAAAAGTTCAACTGTTCTTATTGTAAGACGAGCAGGTTTAGCGCTTACAATACGTACACTTGGAGGTAGTTGCAGTGACTCATACTTAATATCTATTGGGAATGTAAACGGTGCTTTATCTGGAAATGGCACTTTTACAACATGGAATCCTTGCGAAATTTGTTGAACAATACTTTTCGGTCCGTTGACTTCAATATGCGCAGGCAAACCGCCTTCAGCACTTGGAGGATCGATAATTAACCTATTATTTGGTACATTTTGAAATTCCAAAACAGCTGAAATCAATTGAGTAGTAGAATTGTCTTGGCTATAAAAATAAAATTCAAGAAGTAGCGCAAGAGCTAGCGATACAAGCTTTATACCTGAGTTACTTACCAAAATGTTATTTGACCTTCTCACTATTCTTTCTACTAAATTTAAAAATATCTATACTTTATGTTGTCCGGAAAGTTTCGAACTTGTCAGCCAATCTTGAAAACGTCTCAAACGTTTTTTACTATCTACAAATACCGTAGCTCGATGAAGTGCAGTGTAAAGAGTTGACTCGTTCAACTCTCTAGTAATCCGACTTTCACGGATTAGTGAGATTGTCCCAGTCTCTTCTGAAACGACCACAATCGATGCATCTGTTCTCTCTGACAGCCCGATTGCTGCTCTATGCCTAGTTCCAAAACTAGAACTTAACTCTGGATTAAACGTCAAAGGTAATACAGCTCCTGCGACGACAATTCTGTCACCTGCGACGACAACGGCACCATCATGCAATGGAGAGG
>CAYYIQ010000204.1:0-1861 GCA_964472005.1 uncultured Bdellovibrionales bacterium
ATAGCATTTTCTTTTTCATTGCTGTTACTCGTAAAGCAAGGATCTAAGATTAGGCAGTCGTAGCTGCGTTTGATACAGAATGCTATCAGATCACCAAGGCCTGGGTAGCTATAGACCAACAGCTCACCAGCTAGACGATAAGTTACGCTTAATTTGTTTTGTTGATTCATAGATCAATATAGTTAACTCAAATATTTAAAAATTAAATAGCTTCTTTATACATTGAAAGATTAAGCTATTCTAACTATGATTATATAGAATAATTGCCATTTTTGAGCTTATTTTATCATGGACGATGTTTAATAATCATTTATCTTAATATCATTGCAGGCAATCAACAACGAAATTTTTGAAAAACAAACCTCTCAGGCCAGTGAGAGCTGGCTAGGTGCATTTCAAATTTTATTTGTGTTAGTATCCACTGCACAAATTTTCTTTTCGATGTGGTGGACTTCCCCAACTGCCGATGAAAAAAGGCACTTCGAGTGGTCCCAAAGTATTATTGAAAAAGGCGTAGTTGATAGACATGTGAATTCTGTTACGCAAGCTCCAGTCATTAATGTTTTAACTTCTTATCTTGATAAAAGTATACCTAGTACTATTTTGAAAGAGGATTTTTCCGGACAGCGTCTTTGGTTCTTTATGAGGTTAGGGACCATTTTCTGGTTTTTTATGCTTGTGGCCGGTGTCAGAGGTCTTTTGAAAATGACATCGATGCCCTATGCCGAGATGTTGGGTGTCGCGCTTGTAACAAGCGACCCAACTATACTCGCCCATTCAGCATTAGTAACCGTTGATATAGCATTCGCAGCAACTGTCGTCTGGTTTCTATTCATTGCATATAAGTATGTGTTAAGTCCGACCTGTTTTATGGCGTTAGCTCTCGGTTTTTTTACAATGAGTTTGTTCGCTACAAAATTTACAGCCATTCTGTTTGTCCCAATATTTTTACTTGCTTTGGTCGCGCCGATTATAAGGAAATTTTTAAAAAAGATAGACTTAAGCTATTCGAAAATACTAGGTTTTACCATTTTGGCATTGGTAACGTTTTTTATTTTGATAAATGCGATTTTTCTGTTTATTGACACGCGACATTTTCTCACTGACTATAGTTTAAAAAGCCCGATTTTATTGAGGCTTGTAGACATAGTTCCAAATCTATACCTACCTCTTCCTCAGTCCTTTATTGATGGTATAGATCAGTGCCTAAATCATGAAAGAAATATGTCTTGGAATGTAATTTTCAATGACAAGTGGTTTCCTAACGGTACTTTTTGGTACTTTCCCTTTATGTATTTATATAAAAATACGCTTTTAACTTTGGGTCTGGTGGGGGTCTCATTGTTAATAGGATTTAAAGATGGACTTGTCTTCGTACAAAAACTTCTACTAGTTGTTATACTATTTACTCTTTCTTATTTTTGTTTTTTCTTCAAGACCCAGGTTGGAATTCGTTATATAATTTTTGTTTTTCCCCTTATCTATATTTTTGTATCCATGAGCTTAGCGAGGCGGTTAGATCTCAATTCAAATATCATAATTAGTCTGCTGGTATATTTAAATACTTTTATTTGTCTCTATCCTAATCAAGGGACATTACTGACTTATTTTAATACAACTTTCGTTTCTTCTTCAAAACCTTATCTTTATATTGTGGACTCTAATTTTGATTGGTTCAGCTCCTATTATCAGCTTCGCCAGGAGCAAGAGAAACGTTATTTTGAATTTGACGTAATTGATCCAACCTTCGCACAGCCAGGCGTCAATCTGTATTCAACTAATCATATTGCCGGAGTTATGTGGGATTTTCAGCGAAATAAATGGTTGAGAAGAAATATTGAGCCAGACGAAAGAATTGCTC